>CAJWIE010000051.1 GCA_913041115.1 uncultured Legionellales bacterium
TCATACCAGTGTACTCTTACACAGTGTCAAGAAGCAGATGCTGATGGTTACTACATTCAAGGTACCTACACCTTTAACGGTAAGACCAAGGTTGGTATAAGCTACGGTGAAAGTAATCAGGACAACGTTACCCTAGTTGGTGCGGTTAATAACACCGGTGATTCTGATATCGAGCGTTCAAACGAATTAACAACTATTGGTGTATACCATGACGTTAATTCTTGGTTGAAAGTTGTAGCTGAGTACAATGACCAGCAGGGACAGTTTGGAGAAATCACAAACCTTTCTCTTGGTGGTTTTATCTTCTGGTAAGTCGTTTATTGATAAACGATTCATTCAGAGAATCAGCAGTATAAAAAGGCGCACTTCGGTGCGCTTTTTTTTGTATTATTATTGATATTTTTTAATAATATTCAATCATAGCCATAGACTGATATAATAGTTCCAGTATGGACGTTCGTTACTGATTAAATATTAAGGGTACACATGAAGCAAAAATCAACTGTTTTTTTTAAAAGAATATTTTTTATAATTTGCCTGAGCATCATTTCCAGTAAGCTGATGGCTGGTGATATTTTATGGGAATCTGGGCTTAGCCTATATATCAAAATAGATAGTCAGGATAAGGGTGCCACACAATCAAATAGTCACCCGGTTACACTGGACGCAGAAACAATTGATACTTCATTAAGGCTGTTAAAAATTTGGGATAAAAGTTTCTATGATGAGGGCGATGTAGAGCGTGTTTTCTCAATTGATCAGACACGACTGTTAGGTAAGCATTTTTCTGAAGGATTAAAGAAAGCTAAACCTAATGAAGATATTGTTTTTGTACTTGTTAGTACGAAAAAAGGCACCCTGGGGGCGATTGAGCCAAAATATATGGGAGGTAGGGCATTTTATCTTGATAATGCATTAAATATTATCATCGGTGATTATGATAAACCGAGAGATAAGGGGATGGAGGCAGCGGTAGGTGCCTCAGGTATAACCGAGATTAAATATCATATAAAAATAGGTAAAAGAAATAAGGCCTCAAAATTTAATAAAAATATAATTCAGGTTGATGGAATTAGTCACGTTGAAGTCAATTCAAAGACTAGAAAAGATTGGTTTGCTATTAATCTAGAGAAAACAAAAATAGTAGCTGCCAATCAAAAAGAATTGAAAAGAAGAGGGTCAAAAGAATATAAGCAGGAAAAATTGTTTAAAGATGAGGCAGCGAAACTCGCTAAAGAGAGGCGTGAAATGAGATTAGAGATGGCGCGACTTAGAAAGGAAATGGAGAGGGGTAATAATAGCGCACAAGAGAGCATTGAAGACAGATTAAGAAAATTAAAGGAATTAATGGATAAGGAGCTTATTACTAAAGAGGAATATAACAAGAGAAGAACTGAAATATTAAATGAAATATAATCAAGCTATTAAAAAAGGTGTTTAAATTATAGGTAACGACAAAAATCAAGAGTTTCTTGCAAAGAAGTATCAAGACGCACAATATCTACAGCAACATGGACGCTTAAATGACGCTAAAGAACTCTATTTAGAACTACTTGAATATATACCAGATCATCCTGACTCAATTCATTTTTTAGGATTAATTCACTTTCAGCAAGGTAACCTCAATGAAGCTGAAGAGCTATTTGAGAGATCAATTGATATCAATCAAAATCCTACATATTTATCAAACTATGCGCTTCTTACACACCATCAAAAAGACTATAAAAAAACGATCGAATTATTAAATAAAGCTATAAATATAGATAAAAATTATGCAGGTGCATGGTTTAATCTTGGTTGTATCTACAACGAACTTGGTGATATGAAATTAGCAGAAGATGCGTATTTAAATACTATAAGGATAGATAATACTAATATTAAAGCATTATTTAATCTTGCTTGCGTGCAAGAAGAGCTTAATAAGAATGATGAATTACAAATAACAATTGATAAAATCACTAGTCTCAAGCCATCTTCAAGTAATCATTTTCATATTCTTGGGTTAGCATTATCAAGGTTAAAGAGTGGGCGTTATATGGATAGGGCGATTGAATATTTTAAGAAAGCAATAAGTGATAATCCATCATCAATTGAAACATATCGTGCTTTAGCTTCCTTATACATTGATTCAAATAGTCCTGAAAAGGCATATGAATTATATAAAAAAATTAATATAACTGAATTGGACTACCGTGATTTATCGCTTGAATATGCTAATTGCCTTGTACATATTAACGAAATTAAAGAAGCTGACAAAATTTACGAAAATATGCTGAAGAAAGAAAAAACTAATATAGCAGCGCTTAACGGAAAAGCCATGATCTATAGATTAACAGGAAACTTTGAAAGAGCTGAAATAATCTATAGAGACATCATAAAGCGCGATAAATTAAACTATGTAGCATATTACGGATTATCGCAATGTCGAAAATTTACTGAAAATGATAAAGAAATTTATGAGCAGTTAGAAAGTAGAATCGAAAAAAAATCTAATAGTTTTGCCTTTTTCTCATTGGGAAAAATTTATAATGATTTAAAAAATTATAAAAAAGCTGCGTTTTATTATAGGGAAGCTAACAAAATTAGAAATAAAAGGATGAATTTTGATAAAACTGAATATACAAATAGAATAGATTCAATCAAAGGAATTTTTAATACTAAATTTAGAAATAACATTAAGTTACATGGAAACTTATCTGAGCTACCAATATTTATTTTAGGTGCACTACGGAGTGGCACAACCTTAATAGAACAAATTATTTCTAGTCACCCAAGAGTATTTGGAGCCGGTGAACTTAATTATATTAAGCAGGTCGCATACGAAAAAGATATTGCCAAAAATGATCGCCAACAATTTCCAAATAAAGTATTAACAGCAAGTAATATAAAAAGAGACGCAGAAATTTATCTAGATAAAATTAATAAATTATCTTCTGATAAAAGTATTACACGTATAACTGATAAAATGCCCACAAATTTTATTTATTTGGGTTATATCTTGAGTATGTTTCCGAAAGCGAAGATAATTCACCTTAAACGACACCCAGTTGATACATGTTTATCAATTTATTTTCAGAATTTTAATACTGAACATAAATATTCGTTTGATCTAAATAATCTTATCTTTTGGTATCGTAAATATCATGATTTAATGGTCTACTGGGAGAGCGTTTATGGCGATAAAATACTTAGCATTAATTATAATGATGTTATAGATAATTCTGAAAGAACTACTAAATTAATTATTGAATACTGTAATTTAGATTGGGATGAGAGTTGTCTTACGCATTATGAAAGTAATCGTGTTATTCATACGTCCAGTCAGTGGCAAGCAAGACAACCAATATATAAAACATCAAAAGAACGATGGCGTAATTATGAACAATATTTTCCGGAGTTACTTGAAGGCTTATCGGATCTAGAGTAGGTAGTTATTTTTATGTTTAAAGAGTTGTATCCTGAGATTAATGAGTTCAACAGCTTTATGTTGGAAACGAATTCAAACCATAGCATATATGTTGAACAGACTGGGAATAGTTCTGGCATCCCGATTTTATTTTTGCATGGCGGCCCTGGTTCTGGCTGCAATGAAAACCATAGGCGTTATTTTAATCCGGAAGAATATAGAATAATTTTATTTGATCAGCGAGGTTGCAATCGTTCAATATCTGATAGATGTGAAAATAATAATACAACTGCTGATATTCTCAGTGATATTGAAGTAATTAGAAAGCAGCTAAATATTGATAAGTGGGTTCTATTTGGGGGTTCATGGGGTGCAACATTAGCGCTACTTTACGCTGAGCATCACCCTAAACACGTTTCAGGGATAATTTTAAGAGGCACATTTTTAGCAAGAGAAGAAGATATGTCATGGTTTATCAAGGATGGCGTAAATAAAATTTACCCTGATTATTGGCAGGAATTTTTATCAATTTTTAGCACAAGAGAGAAAGATAGCCTATTAGATTCGATGCATAGCCATATTTTTTCTGATAATAGAGAAATTCAGGCAAAAGCAGCAAGAGCATGGTCACTTTGGACTGGAAGAGTTGTTACTCATTGTTTAGAAGGCGAATATCATCTTGACGATGATGAGGATGAAGAAAAATTAATAAATGATGTAAAAATTGAAATTCATTATGCAAAAAATAAATATTTTATTAATGATAATCAGATTATCAATAATATAAAAAATATAAGTGATGTCCCAATTATGATTATTCATGGAGAAAATGATATAACATGTCTGCCAGAGTCATCACGCTTACTACATAAGGTATTACCAGATTCAAAACTTTTTCTTGTGCCAAATGCTGGTCATTTGGCAGGGGAGCCTGCGATTACTGACGCTCTAATTAGCGCAACAGATAAAATGATTACTTTAATAAATGAATGACTTCCTAAAAAATAAGCCAAAGATTATGGGTATTTTAAATGTAACACCCGATAGTTTTTCTGATGGCGGGCAGTTTGATAATCTCGATGATGCGATTATGCAGGGAAAAAGGATGATTAATGAAGGGGCGGATATCATTGATATTGGTGGCGAATCAACTCGGCCAGGTTCAAAAAGAGTTAGTAGTAATGAACAAATAAAAAGAGTTGCCCACATTATAGAAGCAATTAGCGAGACAAAGCCAAAGGGTATTCAAATTAGTATTGACACAACACGTTCGGACGTTGCAGAAGCTGCTCTCGATGTGGGCGCAGAAATAGTAAATGATGTATCAGGAGGTAATGACGACCCTGAAATTATAAAACTTTGTGCTGATAAACAATGTCCTTATATTATTATGCATATGCAGGGCACGCCAGAAACAATGCAAAATAACCCAACATATAAAGATGTAGTTTCCGAAATATTACATTTTCTTCAAGCACGTGCGGAGAAGTGCGAAAAGACAGGTATTGATAAAAATAATATTATTATTGACCCGGGGATCGGTTTCGGAAAAACGAGTGAACATAATTTAGTATTACTGAATAATTTAAATATTTTTGTTGATATTGGGTATCCTGTATTACTAGGTGCAAGCCGGAAGAGGTTTATGGGTGAGATATGCAATGTTAATAAACCATCAGAATTAGTTAGTGCTACAACAGCGACTACGGTGTTGGGTGTGTTAGCTGGAGTACAGATATTTCGTGTACATGATGTTATGCCGAACAGACAAGCGGCAGATACAGCGTGGTCAATCTTAAACTATTAATTTAAACGGTTTCAGGTGTTTTTTTATCAGTAAAATTTTTTGAATTTTTCATATTCCTAAATACAAGTGGTTTAGCTTCGAATTTTTCGTCTCCAGCTAATTTTCCGATATGTTCAACATCGTCATGTAATTTTTTATGAAATTCAGATTTTCCGCAGACCGGGTCAGCATTAGCCGCATCGCCTGTTAACATATATGCTTGGCAGCGACATCCCCCGAGATCTTTATGTTTCTCATCACAAGATTTACACGGTTCTTTCATCCAGGATGTTCCGCGAAATTTATTAAAGTCAGGAGATTCATCCCAGATCCACTCAAGGTCATGATCTATTACATTTGGAAATTCAAGACCGGGTAACTGTCCAGCAGCATGACAGGGAAGGGCGCTTCCATCAGGCGCAATCGTTAAGAAAATATTACCCCAGCCATTCATGCATTTTTTAGGACGATCTTCAAAATAATCAGGAATAACATAAATAACTTTCATTTTATCTTTCATCTTTTGTTGATATTCGCGAGCGACTAGCTCAGCATTTTTTAACTGCTCTTTTGTTGGTAATAACTGGTCGATATTTATTCTAGACCAACCGTAATACTGTGTACTGGCAAGTTCGACGTAATCAGCGTTTAGATCAACTGTCATATCAAGTATATCTCTTATCTGATCAACATTTTTACGGTGTAATACAATATTCAGTACCATCGGATATTCATATCTTTTTACAAGTTTTGCCATTTCATATTTATGCTGAAAAGATTTTGATTTACCTATGTAATTATTAAGCTCTTCATTACTTGCTTGGAAACTTATTTGAATATGATCAAGCCCCGCCTCTTTAAAGGCTACAATACGGGCTTCATCCATTCCAACACCTGAAGTGATGAGGTTTGTGTAGAAACCTAGATGACGTGCTTCCTTTATTAAATCTTCTAGATCCTTCCTTACCAAAGGTTCTCCACCAGAGAAACCTAGTTGTGTAGCACCCATTTTACGTGCTTGTTGCATTACCCTAATCCAATCCTCAGTAGTCAGCTCGTTTTTATACTTTGCCATCTCGACAGGATTCGAACAGTATGGGCACTGTAGAGGACACCGATAAGTTAACTCAGCAAGCAGCCACAAAGGCCTTGTATTATTATTTTGTTCTAATCCAACCGTTTCCATTAGCTGTTTCCAAAAATTCAAGTACATCTTTTTCTACATCTGCACCACCAAATGCAGCAGATATATCACCGATCATATCAATTATAGATTTTTTGCCATCAATTCTCTTCATAATTTCGCCTGCACTTTGACTTAATTTCACCATACCTTCAGGGTAAAGCACGACATAGCAATTTTGTACTTCTTCCCATTGAAATCGAAACGTCGGTACAATTTCAATTATATCCTCTTTTTTTAATTCAATTGCCACTATTATTTACAATTATAAAAAGGCGGTTTCTTTTCAATATAAGCCATCCACATACAATCTAGCATTGTCCAAAGTATATCGAGTTTAAACTGCAAAACATCTAATGCATGTTCTTGTGATTCGCGAGTTTTATAATAGTCTAAGGTTATATCTAAACCATGTTGTACATCTCGTCTTGCCTCACTTAAGCGTTTTCGAAAATATCGGTAACCTTTTTCGTCAATCCAAGGATAAATATCCGGCCAATTATCGAGACGTTTTTGATGTATTTTAGGTGCAAATAGTTCAGTTAACGACGAACTTGCGGCTTCTTCCCATGTTGCACTTCGTGCAAAATTTAAATAAGCATCAATAGCAAATTTTACACCCGGTAAAACATGTACGTATGAAAGTGTTTCTTCACGTGTTAGTCCCACAGCTTCAGCTAGTTGCAGCCAAGCCTCAATACCACCATCTTCATCTTTGACACCATCATGGTCGATAATGCGTTGCACCCATTTCCGTCTTGCATCTCGGTCCGGGCAGTTTGACATAATTGCAGCATCCTTTATTGGGATAGTTGTTTGATAATAGAATCTATTTGCTACCCAACCTTGCACTGCTTTCTTATCTAAACCGCCTTCATTCATTAGAAGATGAAAGTCATGATTAATGTGATAGTATTTTTCTTTTGCACGTAATTTTTGCTCAAATTCTTCACGTGTCCAGGGTTTTTTAGTTTCAGTCATTTCTAAAATTCTCCTAATTTAAATTTCTATTTCCATACCATCAAAGGATACTTCGATTCCTGAGGTATTTAATTTTTTTCTTTCAGGAGAATCTTCATCTAATATTGGGTTTGTATTATTGATATGGATCAAAATTTTTCTTGGTTTTTTTAGGCTGCTGAGAATTTCCATAATTCCACCTTTACTTGACTGATCAAGATGACCCATTTCACTTGCTAATTTATCACTAATGCCATGCCTAGACATCTCATCATTAGTCCACACTGTTCCATCAATTAAGACACAATCTGCATTTCTCATGTACTCAAGTACATGTTCCTCAATTTCCCCCAGCCCTGGCGCATAAAAAAGATTCTTTCGTGTATTCGAATCTTCGATTTTAAATCCAACATTATCGCCAGCGACAGTTGCGTGTCGATGAGGGGAATAGGGAGGGGCTTCACTTTTTAATGGGACCGCAGTAAAAATAAGATTATCAATTTTTGGTATAGTGAATGTTGATTGGTCAGTTTTTACCTCATGCCAATTAACTCCACGAAAATGACTTAGCATATTAAAAATAGGATATCCGGTTGTCATATCTTCATAGACAGCTGATGTGCAGTAGATGTCCCACGGTTTGTCGTGTTCTCTCATAATAATTAAGCCAGTTGTATGATCGATTTGTGCGTCACATAAAATAATTGCAGAAATCCCAGTATCTCTGATTTTGCGAGCAGGTTGTAAGGGCCGAAAGGACTCGATTTGTGCGCGTATATCAGGCGATGCATTGAATAAGACCCAATCTTCGTCGTTAGCACTTATAGTGATTGATGATTGTGTCCTTGGGGTACTCTTAATCGTTCCGGTACGTAGACGACTACAGTTATCGCAATTGCAGTTCCATTGCGGAAAACCACCGCCTGCTCCCGTACCTAGTAAGTGTATACGCATATTACATATATACCCCTATGTTAAAATTTGTAAGATTACATAATTCACAACTTCATTCTGCGATAATCGTGCCAAAGAAGAAAAAAAAAGAATTTAATTATAAAAAATCAAATAAAACAATGATATAAATCATTTATTTCATGTTTTTTATAGGAAAAAAATAGATTTAAGATTTAAATTTTTTACAGTAAAAAATTAAAAAATGGTTAATATGAACCAATTTCTAACTTAAAAATAACACTTCGTTAAACAAACATCCCGCTTATAAGCGAAACGCAATGAATGAA
>CAJWIE010000052.1 GCA_913041115.1 uncultured Legionellales bacterium
TCGAACCCTCGATACGGGATAAACCGTATACTCCCTTAGCAGGGGAGCGCCTTCAGCCACTCGGCCACCTCTCCATTGCCTTGAAAAACGCTCTTTGAAGTTAATAAAATCCTAAAATAACGGCTCAGTCTGCCGCTAATGATGCTGAATCTTCTGACTTTTCATCTTGAATTCGATCATATATTTCCTCTCGGTGTACGGATACATCTTTAGGCGCATTAATACCAATACGTACTTGATTACCACGAATACCTAAAACTGTAACGTCAACGTTATCTCCAATCATCAATGATTCCCCTACTCGTCGCGTTAATATCAACATTAATTTATCCTCCTTGAGCTTCCTTAAATATTTTTATTTTCCAAAAACTTATAAATAAGCTAACTCATCTCTAATTTGATTGTATCCTCAGAAAAACTTTTATATAAAAACTTGTAAAAAACTACAGTGAACACCCTTTAACACTACTCCGTTCCTAAACCAAATGCCATATGTAAAGTACGAACCCCTGACTCCAAATATTTCTCGTCTATAACAACAGAAACCTTGATTTCCGAGGTTGAAATCATCTTAATATTTATTTTTTTATCTGCCAATGCTTTAAAAATAGTACTAGCAACTCCCGCGTGAGAACGCATACCTACGCCAACAACAGAAATTTTAACGATTTTATTATCCCCAATTACATCTGTGGCATTAATATCTTTTGCGGTTTTTTTCAAGATTAACATAGCTTTACCATAATCATTTCGGTGGACTGTAAAGGTAAAATCTGTGCTGTTATTCAGACCAACATTCTGGACAATCATATCCACTTCAATATTTGCTTCGGCAATCGGATTAAGAATGTGGGATGCTATTCCGGGTTTATCTGGTACACCTATAACTGTCAACTTTGCTTCATCACTATTGTGAGCAATTCCGGATATTAAAGCCGCTTCCATAATCTCATCCTCCTTAGTTATTAATGTGCCTGGCCCTTCTTCAAAACTTGATAATACACGTAAATTAATATTATATTTCCCAGCAAATTCAACTGCACGAGTTTGTAAAACCTTAGAACCAAGACTAGCCATTTCAAGCATCTCTTCATATGTTAGTGAAGACAATCGTTGTGCATTTTTCACTATCCTAGGATCTGCGGTATAAACACCGTCAACATCAGTGTAGATTCTACATTCTTTTGCATTTAGTGCAGTCGCCATAGCAACAGCGGTGGTATCCGAACCACCCCTTCCTAGCGTTGTAATATTTCCATGCTCATCAACCCCTTGGAAACCAGCTACTACAACCACTTTTCCTTGTTGCAGCTCCTTTTGAACACGTTCTACTTCAATATTAGTGATTCTTGCTTTGCTATGAGCACTATCAGTTTGAATACAAACCTGTCCACCAGTGTAGGAAACGGCATCACACTTCTTCTCTTTAAGCGCCATAGTTAGTAATGCGATTGTTACCTGTTCCCCGGTTGATAAAAGCACATCAAGTTCCCTTGGGCTTGGTGTTTTTGTCACGCTTTCAGCAAGAGATAATAGACGATTAGTTTCGCCGCTCATTGCAGATACAACTACCACAACTTGATGGCCCTGTTTTTTAGTTTCAATCACTCTTTCGGCAACTGCCTGGATTCTCTCCGCAGTGCCAAGAGAAGTACCGCCATATTTATGTACTATTAGTGTCATTTTTTTACCGATTATTAAAAAGCGTGGGATTTTATCTAAACTAGAAAATATTAGAAATAAAATTTAACCTTCAAGTTGACTACGAACCCAATCTGGAACTTTTGCTAGAGCACTTTCTAATTCCTCAGGTTTATCCCCTCCCGCCTGAGCCATATCAGAACGGCCTCCCCCTCGGCCTCCAACTTGTTCTGCGACAAAATTTACTAAATCTCCTGCCTTAATACGACTAGTTGTGTCATCGGTAACACCCGCAACCAGGTTTACCTTTGACTCATTAACAGTTGCAAGAATTAAAACAGCTGTACCAAGTTTTCTCTTAAGCTGATCAACAGTGTCACGAAGACTTTTTGGGTCGGCGGCCTCAAGTGATTTAGCAATAATATTGATACCATCAACCACAATAGCTTCCCCAAGTAAATCAGAGCCGGCATTACTCGTTAACTTACCCCTAAGTTGCAATAACTCTTTTTCAAGTTTACGGTTCTTTTCAAGCTGTATATTTAATTTTGAATCGACTGTTTCTAAATCAGATTTTAAAAGCTCGGCTATTCTTTGCAGCTTTCCTTCTATATTTTCAATCCAAATCAAGGCTTCCATGCCAGTTATTGCCTCAATACGCCTTACTCCTGAGGCTATACCTGACTCTGAAATAATTTTAAATACTCCTATATCGCCAGAACGTTCTACATGTGTGCCGCCACACAATTCACAAGAAAATTCTCCGCCAATATTTAATACTCGAACAGTATCTTCATATTTTTCACCAAATAACGATATGGCTCCTGATGATTTTGCTTTTTCAAGAGGCATAATTTGAATCTGAGTTTCATCATTATTCAAAATTTTTGAATTCACTAACCGTTCAACTTCCTTTAGTTCTTCGTAAGTTAGTGACTCGTTATGCGAAAAATCAAATCTTAATCTGTTGCTTTCAACTAACGAACCTTTTTGGACAACATGTTCTCCTAATATCTCTCTTAGCGCAGCATGCAATAAATGGGTTGCTGAATGATTTTTTGCTGTATCTGATCTTCTTTTTTGATCAACTGAAGCACGAACAATATCGCCTACCTTGAACGTCCCAGTACGTAAAACCCCCAAATGAACATGAGATTGTCCTTGTTTCTTAGTGTCCTCAACCTCAAAGAAAACATCACCAGCAAATAATTCACCCTTATCACCAACTTGACCACCAGATTGTGCGTAAAACGGTGTCTCTAATAAAATTACACCGCCAACATCACCCTCATTTAATGAGCTTACATTTCTCCCGTCTTGGTAAAGACCAATAATTGTTGTCTTTTGTTCTAATCTTTCATACCCAGTAAATGCGCTTATCAAGTTATTATTTGTATTAATCGAAACATCAACGTCAAACTTGCTTGCTGCACGGGCTCGTTGTCGTTGTCCAGCCATAGCTTTGTTAAACCCCTTCATATCAATTTTCATATTTTTTTCACGTGCTATATCCGCCGTTAAATCTACAGGAAAACCATAGGTGTCATACAAACGAAAAATATCTTCGCCCTGAATTTCGTTGCTTCCCGTTTTAACAATAATCTCATCTAAAATTTTTAATCCCTGGTCTAATGTTTCTGCAAAACGTTCTTCCTCGTTAAGTAATGTCCTTTCAATATTTGATCTTGTTTTTGATAATTCAGGATAAGCACCACCCATTTCTTTTTCGAGAACTTCGACTAGTTGATGAAAAAATGGTTCCTTGAAACCCAACTTATTGCCATGTCGAATTGCACGGCGAATTATTCTTCGTAGCACATAACCACGACCATCGTTTGATGGAGTTACACCATCTGCCAATAAAAACGAACAAGATCGGATATGATCAGCAACAACACGGCTCGAAGTTATATCAAGCTCCTTACTTCTGCAAAGGGTTTTTATTTTTTTAATAATCTTTTCAAATAATTCAATCTCGAAATTATTATGGACTCCCTGCATCACAGCAGTGATTCTTTCAAGTCCCATTCCAGTATCAACTGATGGATGAGGGATTGGTGTTAATGAGCCATCAGCATTACGATTAAATTGTGTAAATACCAAATTCCATATTTCTACGTAACGATCCAAATCAGCGTCTTTAGAGCCCGGTGGCCCACCCGGTATATTTTTGCCATGATCATAAAAAATTTCACTACAGGGACCGCATGGTCCAGTATCTCCCACCGACCAAAAATTATCTTTTTCGCTACAACGACTAAACTGTTTTGGTGAAATACCAATTTCTTTTAGCCAAATATTAGCTGCCTCTTCATCATCTTCAAAAACAGTTACCCAAAATTTTGATTCTGGAATTTTCAATTCTCCAGTTAAGTACTCCCAAGCATAAGTAATCGCTTCTTTTTTGAAATAATCGCCAAAACTAAAATTACCCAGCATCTCAAAAAATGTATGGTGTCTAGCTGTATATCCCACATTTTCTAAATCATTGTGTTTACCTCCAGCGCGTACGCAACGCTGTGATGATGCAGCTCGTTTATATGGGCGACTTTCCCTGCCTAGAAATACATCTTTGAACTGAACCATACCCGCATTGGTAAATAATAACGTTGGATCATTTGGAGGAACTAACGAACTACTTGGGACAATTTCATGGTCTTTTGATTTGAAAAAATCCAAAAAGGACTGGCGAATGTCATTACTAGTTTTCATGAATACCTAATTATGACAAAAGTTGGCTGATTAGTTGACTGCTAAAACCCCTATTAAGTAAAAATCTTGATTGTTTTGATTTTTCCATGCTATCGGTAGGGCGATCTTCCCCGAACCTTTTAGCTCTTGCTATCTCGGCATGTGATAACCAATCAACTGAACATGATTCAAGATATTGTCTTATCACAACCTTTGCTATACCACGTTCCTGCAGCTCCTGCTGAATTTTTAACGGTCCCTTTCCGCCGCCAACACGATGATTAACAAAGCTCTCTGTAAATCGCTCATCGCTCTGCAAACCTTCGTTTGAGAGTTTATCTAGAAGTTCCTCAATTAATTCTTGGTCATCACATGCCCGTGCAAGTTTGTGCGTTAATTCTCGACGGCTATGTTCTCTTCTTGCCAAAAAATCACAGGCACGCTGCAAAACTTGTTGGCGTTCTTCTGTGCTCAGGCTATTACCTCCTCCTCATTTTTCTCCTCGGTCGCTTCTTCTACTGGAATAGAAGGTAATAGCTTAGCCCTTATCTGCCCTTCTATTTCATTTGCAATTTCAGGATTTTCTTTCAGAAATACTCGGACGTTATCCTTGCCTTGACCAATTCGATCGTCCTTGTAGCTGTACCAGGCGCCTGCCTTATCTATCAATCCTTCTTTAACGCCCAAATCAACTATCTCACCCTCACGGGAAATACCTTCATTATACAAAATGCCAAATTCAGCCTGCTTAAATGGTGGGGCAATCTTATTTTTCACCACTTTTACTCGTGTCTCATTTCCTACTACTTCTTCGCCTTTCTTAATTGCCCCAATTCTCCGAATATCTAAACGAACTGATGAATAAAATTTCAGAGCATTACCCCCCGTTGTAGTTTCGGGATTACCAAACATAACGCCTATCTTCATACGAATCTGATTAATAAAAATCACACAGCAATTTGCACGCTTTATATTCCCAGTTAATTTTCTTAAAGCTTGAGACATTAAACGAGCCGCGAGACCCATATGAGAATCGCCCATCTCTCCCTCTATTTCTGCCCGAGGGACTAATGCCGCAACTGAATCAATCACAACCAATTCCACGGCACCACTTCGAACTAACATGTCACAAATTTCAAGGGCCTGCTCGCCAGTGTCTGGCTGAGAGACCAATAGGTCGTCAATATTCACACCGAGTTTCTCAGCATAGACAGGATCAAGTGCGTGCTCTGCATCAATAAAAGCACAAATCTTCCCCTGTTTTTGCGCCTCAGCAATTGCTGACAAAGTTAATGTTGTTTTACCGGATGATTCCGGCCCATATATTTCAACAACTCTACCGTAAGGTAATCCTCCTGCTCCCAAAGCGATATCAAGGCCTAAAGAGCCAGTACTGACTGATGCAATTTTTGCGACAAGCTGGTCTCCCATTTTCATTACCGAGCCTTTACCAAATTGTTTTTCAATTTGGCTTAGTGCCATCGTTAATGCCTTTTTTTTGTCGTCTCCTGCTTCTGTTGTCGCCATGTTCATTTCCCCCGTATCGTTAAACCACTTTCATTTTGAGCAGACTATAGGGTATACTTTTTTATATGTCAATACTTTTTATGACCTTTATATTTTTTACCATATCATAGATTTTACTATGTTTTATGTATTTTTTTGTATAATTCACTGAATTTCATAAGGTTTAAACAATGGCAAAACGAAAGGTAGCAATAGATGAAATTAAGTGGGGCACACGACAACGCCTGCAATATATCGAGTTAATGGCGTTTTACGCAGGCGTCATTACGCGAAGCGATATAGCCAAGGCATTCGCTATTTCAGATGCAGCTGCGACTAAGGATTTGAAATTCTACAGTGAGATCGCTCCAGATAATCTGATCTATAAACATAGCGTATTTGGTTTTGTGCCTGGTAATTCTTTTCGTGAAGTCTTTGCTGATTTATCGCCAGCTGTAGCATTGTCAATATTTGAAGCAAATTTTATTATTTCAAGTACGCCAAACATAGATAATCATATGTTCGGTATCCCTACTTCTGGTTTAAGTCTGCCGAGCCGGTTGCCAAAAAAATCAGTACTAGCACAAATTACTCGCTCAATATGTGGTAAGAAAAAATTAAAGGTTAGCTATCACTCGTTAACTGAAAAAGAACAACCCACTAAAAGGATTATTGAGCCACATTCACTCGTAAACACTGGTTTCCGTTGGCATGTCCGTGCCTATAGCGAAGAGACTTTTGATTTTCGTGATTTTGTTCTCTCCCGTTTTGCAAATGCAAAATGTCTTGATGATGAGGCTGAATCAAATGAATTATATGATGATGATTGGGTAGAAATAATTTCATTAGAGCTTGCGCCACACCCAAAACTTAATAAAGAAAAACAAAAAAGTTTACTGATTGATTACAGTACTAATAAAGATTTAATTAATATTAAAGTAAGACGTTCGCTAATTGGATATTTGTTACAACAACTGTCTGTCGATACCACGATTGACCACTCATTGAATCCAAATAAATATCAACTTATTGTACTTAATCGTGAAGAAATAGAACCTTTTGCAAGCTGGGCATTCGATTAATAAACAAACAAAAAATTAGGAGAAAAGAATGAAGGAATTTTGGTTTACCCCTAAAAATTATGGCAATGGATTTTACCCTTCTTCCTGGCAAGGATGGTTAATCATTTTGATTGCTCTTGCATTAATTTGCGGAGCATTTTACCTCAGTAATCCTTTTGACTATAAAACAACCGAACAAACTATAAAGGATTGGTTACGTTTTATTATTGATTTTATTGTAATCCATACCGTATATTTTGTTTTGGTTAAAGATAAAGTAAAAGATGGAGTTAAATGGCGTTGGGGTAAAGAAAATTAAAGAATCTTTAGTCTGAAACCTTCTGCAAGCTATCAAGCAAACCTTGCATTGCTAACAGACAGGATTGTTCTCTCACTCTTTGACGATCTCCTTCAAAATGGATGCATGTTGTATTCCCACCCTTATTTCTTTCATACCAGGCAATACAAACTGTCCCAACAGGTTTATCCTCACTCCCTCCATCAGGTCCTGCAATTCCAGTAATTGAAACGCTATAATCCGCCGCACTCTTTTCAAGTGCGCCTTTTGCCATTTCAAGCGCTACCTCCTCGCTTACTGCCCCAAACTCTTCTATTATTTCACTAGATACGGATAATATTTCTTGTTTTGATTGGTTTGAATAAGTAATAAAACCGCAATCAAACCAAGATGAACTACCGGGAAAACGTGTTAGATTCTCTGCTAAACTGCCACCAGTACATGATTCAGCAACAACCAGCTTCTTGGATGTTTTTATAAAACGTTCGGCTAATTGTCCAACCAAAATTTCAGTGGGATTTGTCATGATTTTTTTATCTTTTTTCTTTAAAAAAATCCTGAATTAATGTTCGACATTCTTTCTCTAAAACTCCTTTTTCTATTCTTACACGATGGTTGAGTTTATCCGTTTGAACCACATTAAACACACTACCACAAGCACCTGTCTTTTCGTCATCAACAGCATAAACAAGTCTAGCGATACGGGCATGAACAATGGCGCCCGCGCACATTACGCAAGGCTCAAGCGTAACATACATCGTTGATTTTGGTAGGCGGTAGTTTCCGATTTTCTCTCCCGCATTTTTCAGCGCCATCATTTCTGCATGAGCAGTTGGGTCATGAGATAAGATAGGTTGATTCCAACCTTTGCCAATAATTTCATCTTCATAAACAACAATGGCGCCAACTGGAACCTCATCATGCTCTTTAGATTTTTTAGCTAACTGAAAAGCATGTTGCATCCATTCTTCATCAACATTCATTTTGCTTAACTGTTATGCAGACAATTTATCATTTAGCTTAGTTTGTTCAGAAAAACGTTTTTTACTTAATCGTATAAACTCTTTATCTATCTCAATGCCAATATATTCTCTATGTGTGCGAATACATGAAACACCCGTTGTGCCGCTGCCATTGAATGCATCTAGCACTAAATCGCCTTCATCAGTTGCGGCTAAAATTAGCCTATCGAGTAAAGCAATTGGTTTTTGTGTTGGATGTTTATCGTAAGTTTTCTCAGATTTACCGGGTGCTGTCATCACCCATACGTCTTTCATTTGTTTTTCACCATTTATTTCTCTCATCAGTTCATAATTGAATTTATGTTTTGATTTATGATTTTTAGCAGCCCAA
>CAJWIE010000053.1 GCA_913041115.1 uncultured Legionellales bacterium
TGCTGGTCTATATTGGTTTGTTTATGATTTTTTACGGGATTATTTATGCATTACTTGAAAATGATATGCGTCGTATTCTCGCCTATAGCATTATTAATCAGGTTGGTTTTATGGTTTGTGGTATTGGAATTGGGACAGACATGGCATTAAATGGTACCGCTGCCCATGCATTTACACATATTATTTATAAGGCATTGTTATTAATGTCAGCTGGTTCTGTTTTATATATGACAGGAAAACGAAAATGCACTGAACTGGGCGGGCTTGTTCAATCCATGCCGATAACAGCACTTTGCGGTATTATCGGGGCGCTTGCGATATCTTCTTTTCCGCTTACATCTGGCTTCATTAGCAAATCAATGATTACACAGGCATCTTCTGATGAGCAGTTACTATGGATTTGGCTGTTACTACAAGCAGCATCCGCCGGTGTTTTTCTGCATGCAGGTATAAAATTTCCGTGGTTTGTTTTTTTTCAAAAAGATAGCGGACTGAGACCGACTGACCCACCAATAAATATGCAAATTAGTATGGTCTTTTTTGCTGTGATTTGTATTTTAATAGGCGTATTCCCAGGCATACTCTATGCTATGCTGCCTTATAGCGTAGATTACGAACCGTATACTGCTTCTCACACGATTACACAATTACAATTACTTTTATTTTCAGGTTTAGCATTTTTTGTGATGCTACCTTTAATGAAACGAACGTTAACGATCAGTCTCGATTTTGATTGGTTTTACCGACGTTTGGCACCATTATTAACAACAGTAGTATTTAATTATTTCTGTAAAGGACAAAAAATTATAAATAAAATTATGTTTACACTTCAATCCAGTTTATCTTTTAGTAATAGATTGAATTATCGATTATCTGTGGGTAAGTGTGTTGGATTTATTATGCTTTTCTTTTCTATTTTATTATTTTATTTTGTCGTTCTATAAAATACTAATTTATTATTGATATTTTTCTTTATTAAACCACTCTAACGCATCTTTTAATCCTTCTGTTGCAGGACGAGAATAATAACCCAATTTTCTCCTAGCTTTTTTACTCGAGAAATACATCATTTTTTTTGACATTCTGACACCATCAATTGTTGCAAGAGGTTCATTACCAGTAAATTTTGCAATACATTCCATTATCCAAGCGATAGGTAAAATAAAATTATGTGGCAACTTTATTTTTGGAGGATTAATGTTCTCACTATTACAGAGATAACTGATAATCGACTCTAGTGACATATCATCACCACCCAATATATAACGCTCACCAATTTCGCCTTTCTCCATTGCAAGCAAGTGCCCTTGCGCTACATCATCAACATGTACAATATTTAATCCGGTTTCAACATAGGCAGGCATACGGTTTCGGATCGTATCAAGTATGATTTTTCCAGTTGGCGTTGGTTTAATGTCATATGGTCCAACTGGTGTTGAAGGGTTAACTATTGTTACCGGACATGATTTTTTAGTTATCAGACCTTTTACTGTTTGTTCTGCTAAAAATTTTGAACGTTTATAGGTCCCTATCATATCTTCAAGCGATGATGGTGTTATCTCATCAGCAGGAGTACCGTCTTCATTTATTCCTAGTGTCGCCACGCTACTGGTATAGACGATTTTTTCAACTCCAGCATTGGTTGCTGCCATAATTAAGTTTCGTGTTCCATCAATATTTGTTTTGTACATTTGTTCTGGATTTGGAACCCATAATCGATAATCTGCAGCAACATGAAACAGCTGATCGCAAGAATGAACAGCAGGCTTTAGTGAATCAGTGTTTTGTAAATCTCCTCTAATTACTTCAATATCAAATTTTTCTAAGTTACGCATATTAGCATTCTCTCTTACTAATACACGTACATTATAACCTTCATTAACGAGTAGCCTTAAAACAGCAGACCCTAAAAATCCAGTTGCCCCCGTTATTAATACTTTCATCAAACTAGTTCTTTAATCTTAGGTAGTCTTTTATAACGTAAACACAATACATTGGTGCTCCTATGGCAGCTGCGAGCATGAAGTAATAATCTAATTGAAAATAGGTAATAACAGGAAGAATATATAATACATCTTCAGCTTCAATACCACTTTTATAAGGTTGACGCGCATTTTTTTTACCTATATTTTTTTCAATATCATTTCGCATATAAAATATTGCAGCGACAGAGGCTCCAGCAATTATTCCCATAACACTAGCATAGGTGCCTAAATTGGTTTGCATTAGACCAATTCCAAGTCCTAAAAATAGTAAAATATTGACTATTGCATCAGACATAAGGTCATAGATATGACCTTTTGAGCTCATTTGGTTTTTTAATCTTGCTAATTCGCCATCAGCGTGATCAAGAAAATTTGAAAGTACAAAACAAAATGCACCGATATTACTATATTTGTATTCACCAAGCGCAAAGAAAAATCCAGCAAAAATACCACAAAGTAACCGAAGTGATGTTAAATAATTTGGAGTTACAAATGTATTACGTAATGGGTATATAAGTTTATATGCAATTTGTGCATCCCAAGGTCTACCATCTGCCCGATCAATTAACATACTATTTATTTAATGAATTACGCCATATCAGAAATGAAGGCAATATTACCATAGTTGCAATCATCATAGAGATTAATCCCAACGATAGAAGTAACCCCATACTGGCAGTTCCTTGATGTGACGAGAATGCAAGGTTGCCGATACTAAATACTGTGGTGAGTGTACTGACAATAACGCCACGTATTGAGCTTGTCATATAAATGTTAGTTTGTGACTCCTTTTCTTCATAAAATCTTTCTGTGATATGTATGCCGCTATCAACACCAATACCAAGTAATAATGGTAGCCCAATAATATTGGCAAAATTTAATGGAATATTAAATAAAACCATAAACCCAAATGTAAAAACACAACCAACTAGTACTGAAGCAAGAATAATAACAACATCATATTTAACTTTTATTAATAGTATCAATAATAATGTAATTGCGATAAATGCATAGGTAAATGCTGATTGAAAGGCGTTTACCACCGCATTTCCAGCCTCAATATTGACGATGGGTGAACCAATTACGTTTTTATTGTACACCTGTAGTTGTTCGACAAATTTTCTCATTGAATTATTATTATTAAGATCTTCTTTCGGTAAGATTTTTATTCTGTATTTATCATTATTTACCCAGCGCTGATATATCTCTTTAGGAATTTCATTAAGCGTGACTTCTTTCGCATTTAATGCATCTGATAGTGTTTGTATTCTTCCTGAGAAATTTGCTAGTAATTTATTTTCAATATTTTCTAGATTCTTATCATCTATATCATTTTCTAATAGCAATAATAAATTATTTTTAAGTACTTCTAGTTCTTTATCTAGGTTATTATCTGGAAGTTCTTCTATCTTTTTCTTTAGTTCTCGAACCGCATCTAATCTCTCACTATTATTTATACTTGGTGGAAAAGAATTCATAGTTAATTGACCTAGTAGTAAATTAATTTCATCAATAATAATTAATTTATCTTCTTGTTCGTTCGGAAGAAAATCATGGATCGAAATAACTTTATCGACCAGTGATAGTGATTCGATTTCGTTCTTTTTGATATTGTTACTATTAAAATCAGTTATTAAAATTGCTTCCCAAGGCGATGTTTTACTATTTTTAAGTAAGTCTCTGTAGGTTTGTACAGATTCATTTTTGGGATCTTGAAGATTTAATCTATTCGTATCAAAACTTAATTTATTTATTTGTGATGATAAGATAATAACAAGTGTCAGTGCGGTCATTAAGATTAATTTTGTGTGTTTATAGGGGAGGGCGCTCAACACTTGCAAAGTATTATTCTTTGTTATTTTCTTTTTATTTTCGAATGTATGACTGGGAATATAAGTCAATAATGCTGGCAATAAAGTAAAAGTGAGTATTAGACTAATAATCATTCCAGTACCTGCAATCCACCCAAGCTCTGCAACACCCTGATAGTTAGTTGGAATAAATGCATAAAATCCAATTGCAGTTGTAACAGCGCATAAAATTAGAGGTTTTGAGATATGTTTTATTGTTTTTCTAAACCTATCAGAATAATTTGATGAGATATTTGATTCTTCTTTGAATCGAAGCGCCATGTGAATTGCAAAATCAATACCTAGACCGATATATAATACTGCAAATGCAATAGAAATTAGGTTGAGTTTTCCAATTGTTATTGAAGCAAAAGCCGTTGTAATAATTAATCCTAATAGAAGTGTTGTTAAACAGGCAAATACCAGACGTAAGGAACCTAACCCTATATACAGAATTATTGCAACGAGAATAATTGATAATATAATTGCTTTAATATTTGCATTTGAAACACTTTTTAATTCTTCATAGGCAAGTACTTCACCGCCAGTTAATCGAGTATTAACCGAAGATGTGTTATAAGAATTAATAATCAATCTAATATTTTCAATAGTATTTTTATTTGGTAGTAATTCATTTTCTTCATCGTTGATTTGTAATTCTATAAATTCTCTATAAATGTCTTCGTTTTCATAGTGTGGATTCATTAATCTTTGCCACGATATAAAATAGTTCTTTTCTTTAAATGCACGATTAACCTCTAGTAATAACGCATTAATATCGATATTCTCATCATCTTTTTTTGCATTAATTGCATCGCCAATCATTGTAAATAGACCACGTAAACTTCGATCTTCAAGTAAAGTGCCGAGAAATGGTTGAATCTTTGCTAATCTGTCTGATATATCCTGTAATTCATCATATTCAAGAAATAAAAAAGAAGATTGCTTAAGATAAGATAGGTTCTTTGGGTAATAAATATCCTTTAGGAATTTTGCATTTGTTTTTAGCGAATCATAAATATTTTTTGCTGTATCATTTGCAAGATCTGGAGATTCAGCTTCAATGACGATAAGGATGTTATCTAAAAATTGAGGAAATAATTTTTCATATTCAATATCTAATTGTCGCCAGTGTAATTTCTCTGACAACATATCAGATGTGCTGGTACTAAATGATAAATTATTTTTTATGGAGAATAATGATGCAATTGCTAGCGAAGTAATGCCAATGATTAAAAATAATCTTTTTTTCTCAATAAATTTTGCCCAGAAAGTAAAAAGATTGGCAAATTTAGATTTATAATTCTCATTCATTAATTATACAACACATTAATTTCTCAAAGATTAATCTATCTGGATGCTGTTAAACTCTGAAAACATATTCCCTATTAGGCTCACGTTCAATATCAGGGGGATAGCTTAGACGTTTATCTGTGTAGTATTGTCTGCGATGATCCCCTTCAGATACTGCATTATAGGTAATATAAAGTACTCTACGTTTTTCATCTGTCATATTAGGTCCTGATCGATGAGGAATATAGGAATCAAAAAAAATTGCATCGCCCGGATTAGTAGGTACTGAGATATAATCTAGTGCATCTTCTTCAAGAGGCTTCCATTGTTCCCCAATCAATCCTTTATCATGATTTCCGGCAGCTATTTCAAGACAGCCATTCTTTGTAGTCGAAGGGTCAATGCTTATAAGAGCAGTAATATGTAGCTTTGCATACCGATCCCAACCCGCTTGAACATCTTGATGAGCTTTAAAGCCATCACCACCAGGCATTTTAAAGTTTATTTTATCTTTAAACAGCAATGCTTCTTCGTTAAATAGTTGAGATGTTACTTGTTGAATTTCACCACGAACAAAAAGCCCACTAAAACCCTGATGAAATGGTTCGATATCTTCCATACGCGACAAAATACGTTTACCTTTTTCAAGTTTACTTTCTTCAAAATACATCATGTACTTATTAGGCACTTCAGGATAATTTGTAACTTCATCAGTCCATTGAATAATCTCTTTCATGTTTTTTTTATCATATAGATCATGAATTAATAGAAATCCATTTTTTTTAAAGTAATTAAGTTGATTTTGAGACAGTTTCATAATACATACCAAATTATTCCAGAATTCATGCTAGTTATAGCTTAGTTAGTAATTTATAACAAGAAATTGAGTAAAATTAGGTAAGGTAGAAAAAGTTTTCTTTTTTGAGTTCGATTGAAAAAATTTCTAGAGATTTCAATGCCTTTTTATAACTTTTTGCTAACAAAAAGATCTGATTTATCTGTGAAGGACGAAACATGCAGGATGTCATGAGTTTTATTATTTTAATACGACCATAATTATCAATATTTTTTATCACAACATCAGGAATATTTAAAATAGCATTATCTGCGATTGCACGTACAATAATAAAGTCCAAATTATTTGTCATAGCAACTTCAGCCATTGCTGCGCTTTCCATATCTACGACCGATGCTTTTGTTTTTTTAAATAGGTTCATTTTTTTTACAGGTGTACTGCATATTTCCTCGGTAGATACAATATCTTCGTTTAATATTTTAAGTGACGAACCTTGAAAATGATAAATTATCTTTTTGCACCACTCATTAGATGTCTTGTAAATATTTTTATGTCTTTTTACAGCTTTAGCTAAAATTAAATCACCTGTATTTACCAAATCACATGTAGCACCAGCTATTCCCCAACTAATAAGGGCATCTACATTTAATTTAATTAATTCATTTGCAGCATAAAGAGACGATTTATAACCGATACCTGAGATACATAAAAAAATATTTCTTTCAATTTCAATAGGCGATTTAAAATTTATTTTTTTGGCTTGAAAGCATTTAGCCTCTGCGGGTAAGGCTGTAATAATACCAAGTTTCTTCAATTTATTTTTTGTAAGAGGTTTCTGTAACGGGCAAGCGCCCAGAGTGGAAAGTACTTCGAATATCCATGATATTTTAAGTAAAAAACACGTGGAAATCCTGGAGCAGTAAAACTTTCATCATACCATTGACTATTTGATAATTGATTCGTGATTAGATAATTAATTCCTCTTTTTACTGTTGTTGTTTTTATTTCTCCGGCGGCTAATAAGGCAAGTAATACCCAGGAGGTTTGGAAGGCGGTACTTTTATATGGACGAAAATGTTTTGGCGGATAGTAACTATCGTTGCTTTCACCCCAGCCACCATCATCATTTTGCGTTTTTTGAAAATACTCAATAGCTTCTCTTATATAATTTTGTTGAGGATTTTCTCCTGCAATTTCAAGCGCGGTTAGTACAGACCAAGTTCCATAGATATAGTTTGTTCCCCAACGTCCAAACCATGAGCCATCATTTTCCTGTTCCGATTTAATATAATTAATACCTTCTTTAATATTTTTAGCATATTTTTCTTTATCTGCGAGACTAAGTAGAGCGATTGCACGTCCCGTAACGTCAGCTGTTGGCGGATCAAGCAAAGCTCCATGATCTGCAAACGGTATTTCGTTAAGATAAAAATGTGTATTATTTATATCAAATGAACCAAAACCCCCGCCTCTAGACTGCATACCAGCAACCCAGTTAGCTGCACGTTGAATTGGCACTACATATTTTTTGCTATTAACACGATGCATCGCCCAAGCAACCATAGATGTATCATCTAAATCAGGGTAATAATAATTACTATATTGAAATGCCCATCCTCCACCTGCTAATTCGGGTTTTTGAATACGCCAATCTCCTGGTTCATTACTTAATTGCTGTTTTTTCAACCAATTAAGCGCATTCTTAATTTCAGTAGATTGTCGATTCTTTTCTACTTCAATGAGAGCCTGACTAACTAAAGCGGTATCCCAAATTGGTGATACACATGGCTGACAATACATTGAATTACCACGTTGTATTAATAAAGCATCTATCGCTTGCCGTGCCAATTTTCGTTTTGGATCTTCTTTTGGATAACCTAGAATTACCAAGGATTCGTATACATTAACCATTGCTGGAAAAATACCACCAAAATGACAACGATATGCAACATGTTTGGTTAGCCCCTTATACTATTTTCAGTACTTCTTTGCAGACATATAAAAGAATTGTTAAATTAGCGAATGAATTTGATACATCTGTAACTATTCATGCTTCAACACCATCAACTATTGAAGAAAGCAAAGCTTTATATGGAATGAAAGATATTGAATTTCAATATTCTCAAAACCTTTTAGCTAATAATGTCTTAGCAGCCCATTGTACTACTGATATAGACAAAAGTGTTTTAGATATTCTAAAAAAGGCTCACAAATTTTGAGGAACCAATTCTTCAGAAAAAATCTTAAACTTATGCTTCAGTACGTTTTCTAGATCATGCCAAGTGTCTATCGAACCAAGGGCACGAGGTTGATCAAAAATAATAGGATTTCCAGGTTTCGCTATAAGATGACCAGATTGCTCTAGATTATAATTAAGCGGAATATCTCCTAAATCAAAATTAAACCAAACGTTAAACCGAACCTTGATATATTGAAATTCATATCCAATTCTT
>CAJWIE010000054.1 GCA_913041115.1 uncultured Legionellales bacterium
TAGTGCTGGAATGGCGATGGCGGTAACCCACATCTCGGCTGCAGCAGCATCATTAGCATGGATGACTTGTGAGTGGGTTAGATCTGGCAAACCAACAGTACTAGGTATCGTAACGGGTATGGTTGCTGGTCTGGGCACCATCACCCCCGCATCAGGTTATGTTGGGCCATTGGGTGGTTTGCTGATTGGTATTTCAGCAGGTGTCGTGTGCTATTTTGCTACGCAGTATATTAAACGCGGATTAAAAATTGATGATTCACTTGATGTTTTTCCGGTCCATGGTGTTGGCGGTGCTCTAGGCTGCTTATTAACAGCTGTGTTTTATTCGAATTCTTTTGGCGGGTTACAGCCTGCTGATGAAGTTTATTCAATTTCTTCTCAATTTGGAGTACAAGCCATTGGCGTCGTGGCGACTGTAGTATGGTGTGCCGTAATTACCTTTTTCATTTTAAAATTGGTAGATATGATGGTTGGTTTGAGAGTTAAAGAGGATGAAGAAACGGAAGGTCTTGACATCGTTTTGCACAATGAGCGCGGTTATAATATTTAATATTTTTTAGATTGAAAATTAAGAGCCTACTTCATCATCATGATGTAGTAGGCTTTTCTGTATTTTTGATACTAAATTGAATAATATACGGATCCAGTTGTGTTAGGGCTCTTTTTGTAGTGCTTTAAACTCAAATACATTATAAGTTCTAGATATTATACAATACACCGAAATATGACTACGAAGGAAGATTATTAAATGGCTGAGCCAATCGATAAAAAGGTATTAAGACAATTTGTGCCTGCAAATGCATTAAAAGCAGAAAATTTTGAAGAATTAGCCGGCAAGACTTTTGTTGAAACTGTTCACGCAGGAAAAACAATTTTCAAAGAAGGAGATACCGACAAAAAGTCAGTTTATGTGGTTGAAGGTCAGGTTGAGATAGCACCAGGTGCTCCTACAGATAGCGATATCACGACGCCGGGCGGATATGTCGTAGAGGCAGGATCTGATAAAGCAAAACATGCTCTTGTTAATCGTCAGCCAAGAAAGCAATCAGCAATAGCAAAAACGGATTGTAAAATTATCAGGATTGATAGCGACCTACTTGATATTTTACTAACTTGGGATCAGTTATCTGGTATAGAGGTTGTTGAGATTACAGCAGAGGATAGCGGCACAAAAACTAATGATGAAGAGGGTGATTGGATGACAAGTATCCTCCGATCAAAAGCTTTTTTACAAGTACCTCCCGCAAATATTCAAACAATGTTTATGCGCATGCAAGAGATGCCAGTAAAAGCAGGAGCGGAGATTATTAAACAAGATGATGAAGGGGATTATTATTACATTGTTAAACAGGGAAAGTGCAAGGTTACTCGGAATTCGAAAGCCGGAAAACCATTAACCTTAGCTACAATTGGTGTGGGTGATGCGTTTGGGGAAGAAGCTCTGCTTTCTGATGCAAAACGTAATGCTAATGTCGTTATGGAAACAAACGGCGCATTAATGCGTTTGTCAAAAGATGACTTTGTTGAACTATTAAAAGAGCCAATGTTGAGTTGGTTAACGGGCGAAGAAAGTGATGCGTTAGTTAAAAATGAATCAGCAGTTTGGATCGATGTTAGAATGGAAGCAGAGCATAAAGATTCGGGAATAACCGGAAGTATTAATATCCCGCTAATCACTTTACGAATAAAAGCGGGTTCACTAGATTCAAAAAAGAAATATATTGTTTATTGTGATAGTGGCAGACGTAGTTCTGCTGCCGCTTTTTTATTAAGCGAAAGAGGTCTAGAGGTATATTGTCTAAAGGGTGGTTTAGTAGAACGTACAGGCGATTAGAATTTTTTTTTCAAACCAAGCATGCATTAATTAAAATTCGTTGTGGTCAGCGAACTTATTCACAATCATTCAATAGCAAATTATGCTGTGTTCGGCAATCCTGTTGGACATAGTAGATCCCCACAAATTCATGCATTATTTGCTAAGCAAACAGGAGTGTCATTAGAGTACCGTGCTATTGAAGTGCCTACCAATGAAATAATGCCATATATAAAATTATTTTCTTCAGAGGGTGGTAAAGGTTTAAATATTACAGTTCCATTTAAGGAAGATGTTTGTTCGTTATGCACAACATTAACTCAGCGTGCTGAGATATCGGGCTCGGTTAATACAATACTATTCGATGATGAAATGAATATACATGGTGATACAACAGACGGTCAGGGATTATTAAATGATTTAACCGTTAACCATAGTATTCAGTTAGAAAATAAATCGGTTTTAATATTGGGTGCAGGTGGCACTGTCAAATCGATTTTAGAGAGACTATCAAATCAAATGACTAAAGAAATAATTGTGGCAAATCGCACAGTTTCGCGCGCAAAGGCACTAGAAAAGAAATTCAATAAAAAAACTCGCGTCATAGCATATTCTTATAATGAACTTTCTGATCATTCTTTTGATATTATTATCAATGGAACATCACTAAGTTTATCTGCAGCACTTCCTCCTATTTCTAAGAGAAATATTAAAGAAGACACTTTTTGTTATGATTTGATGTATTCCGATAAAGGAACGGTATTTACTCAATGGGCTATTGAAAATGGCGCCTCGGAAGCTGCTGATGGTCTGGGTATGTTGGTTGAACAAGCAGCTGAATCATTCATGCTTTGGCATGGCACCAAACCAGATACCACGCCAGTAATAAAAGCTTTAAGAGATTCTAAACAGTAGTTTACTAATCAATTTTTAATCCAAACCTAAACTCTTAAAGTCCATGTATTCTATCCATAAGATCAGGTAGCCACGTAATTAGATCAGGTACAAATATTAGTAACATAATTATTATTAATTGCAAAATTACAAATGGAATAATTCCGAAATAAATATCTTGAATCCGAACATTGGTTGGGGCAACGGCTTTTAAATAAAATAGTGAAAAGCCAAATGGAGGTGTTAAAAAAGATGTTTGTAGATTTATCGCAATTAATACCGCAAACCATAATAAATCAATTCCAAATTCGGTTGCAATCGGCGCAAGTATTGGTATTACAATAAAACAGATTTGTAAGAAATCTAGAAAAAAACCAAGAATAAAAATAAGTAACATACTAACGAATAAAAAACCCCATGCACCAGCAGGTAAATTAGACATTATATCTAATACTAATTTATCTCCGCCAATCCCCCTAAAAACAAGTCCAAATGCGGTAGCACCAATTAAAATCATAAACACCATACTTGTGAGTTTTGTTGTATGTCGCATAGATTCATGGAGATTTTTTAGATTTAGTCTTTTGTGACAACTGGCAAGTATTAAAGCACCAATGGCTCCGACGGAGGCAGATTCTGTTGGTGTTGCAATACCAAGAAATATAGAACCAAGTACAGTAATTATTAACAATAATGGAGGTATAACAGTACTTAAGAGCTGGATAAAATTAAAGTTATTATTTTCTAAATTGAATGCCGGTGCCACACTTGGTTTATGCCAAGAATAAACAAATATATAGGAAATAAAGAGAGTTACCAAAAGTAGACCCGGAATAATTGACCCAACAAATAAACGACCAACAGGAACACCCATTACATCCCCAAGGAGTATTAAAATAATACTCGGGGGAATGATTTGACCTAGCGTTCCAGATGCAGCAATTGTCCCAGATGCTAGCGACGCTGAATAATTATGTTTAAGCATTGTTGGTAGAGCAATAATTCCCATTGTAACTACTGTTGCACCAACAACTCCCGTTGTTGCTGCTAGCATTGCCCCAACAATTACGACAGAAATAGCTAACCCTCCATTTAATTTTCCACATAATTTTCCCATTGTTTCTAATAAGTCTTCTGCTATTCCAGAACGATCTAATATAACTCCCATAAAAATAAAAAGTGGGACCGCAAGCAAAGTAAAATTAGTTAGAATTCCCCAAATACGAAGGGGCAATAGCGTAAAAAAATCAATACCCAGAAATATGACACCAAACAACAAAGCAATGAATCCGGATGTGAAAGCGACGGGGTACCCCATTAACAACAAAAGCATTAGAGAAATAAACATTAAAATAACAA
Source organism: uncultured Legionellales bacterium (assembly GCA_913041115.1). Lineage (GTDB taxonomy): Bacteria > Pseudomonadota > Gammaproteobacteria > Eutrophobiales > Eutrophobiaceae > UBA11869. The sequence continues at coordinate 4,067 of CAJWIE010000054.1, forward strand.
CAAATGTCATCAGTTTTTTTCCAATACTAGAAGAACTTTTTTTAGAAGTTCTGAAATACCTTGGATTAATAGCATGAAAAAGCCGATAGGAATGGCAGCTTTAATAAGCCAGCGACTTGGTAATCCTCCTGGGTCCGGCGATATCTCGCCATGAGTATAAGCTTGCATCACAAAAGGCCATGCACTAATGATAATGAGAAGACAAAATGGCAAAAGAATTAGTAGCGTACCTAATATATCAAACCAGACACGCATTTTTTCATTTATTAATTTGCTGTTGTATAAGATGTCGAGTCTGACATGTTCATCATGTTTTAATGTGTACGCTGAACCTAAAAGAAAAATAATTGAAAATAGATGCCATTCGAGCTCTTGTATAGCAATTGATCCGCTACTGAATAGATAACGCATTAATACATCATATCCAACGAGCAATACAAGTATAATAACTAATAGAGAAATACATTTACCTGTATATTCGGTAAACGCGTCAATTTTTGATGTAATATTCAGTAATAGTTGTTTCAAAACATATTCAAAGAGATAGTTTTTAGTAACAATCAAATGCTATCATGTTCTTAATTAATTTAGAAAAAATATTTAAAAATTTAGTTATTGTTGAATTTATTAGTATTTCAATTATCTCGTGCTTTTTTTTGATATAGGTTTGATAGCTTGACAAAATCTTTTATTTCCAAATTTTCTGCACGAACATTCGTGTCTATACCCGCTGCTTTTATTTCGGTCTCATTTAAGAATGTTTTTAATGAATTACGGATTGTTTTGCGTCTTTGCGAGAAGGCTTCCCTTACTATTATTTTAAAACTTTTATCATTAAGTAGTTCATATTTAGCTTCAGATAAAGGAGTTATTTTTACTATTGCTGAATCAACTTTTGGGCTTGGAAAAAAAGCATCTGGTTTTATTATTAGCATTAACTCAGCATCACAGTAATATTGCAGCATAACTGATAAGCGGCCGTATTCTTTAGTCCCAGATTTTGCACAAATTCGTTCGACAACTTCTTTTTGTAGCATGAAAAACATATTTTTTATCATGTCTTTATATGATAAAAGATGAAATAAAAGAGGCGTACTTATGCGATATGGTAGATTTCCAATAAGCCTTAGATTTGTATGTTTAAAATTTGAGTAATCAAATTTTAGTGCGTCATGTTCATGAATAATTAAGTTCTTATCACCTATATTTTTTTTTAATAATTTTGTGAGATCCTTATCAATTTCAATGACATTTAATTTATCAACAGATTTAAAAATTGGCACCGTCAGCGCGCCTTTGCCTGGACCAATTTCAATAATATAATCACTTTTCTGTGGGTTTATAATATCAACAATTTTTTCAATTACGTTTTGGTCTTCTAGAAAGTTTTGACTAAATCTCTTTCTAATATGATGTGAATCAGCTTGCATTTATTTTTACTGCTATAAAGATTAAATTTGAGTTCCTACAGACACTGTTGATTTTTTATCATTTCATCTGCCATATCTATAGCAGCTAATAAGCTACTACACTCAGCCTGGCCTGTACCTGCAATTTTAAGGGCGGTTCCATGATCAACTGACGTTCTTATTATTGGCAATCCCAGGGTTATATTAACAGTCTCACCAAAGCTAAATGTTTTTAGTACAGTTAATCCTTGATCATGATACATACAAATGTATACATCTGTTTCTCTTCTTCTTTCTTCTATAAAGGCAGTATCAGCTGGCACAGGGCCTGAAACATTCTGTCCGCCTTTGATAAAATTATTTATTACTGGCTCAATGATTGTTCTTTCTTCTTTGCCTAGATATCCATTTTCACCAGCATGAGGGTTTAAACCACAAACAGTAATTCTCGGACGTTTAATACCAAATTTATTTGCCATTTCTTTAATAACAAGATCAACTATCTTAGTAACCCGTTCACTTGAGATAGTCTTTGGGACATCAATTAAGGGCAGATGAGTTGTAACCAGCGCCACTCTAAATTCTTGGCAAGCCAGCAACATGACAGGCAAGTCAACGTTACATATTTTTGCCAGATATTCTGTATGACCACTAAATCTTATTCCAGCATCATTAATAATTGATTTTTGTATTGGCGTTGTAATGAGTGCATCAAACTTATTGTCAAGACAGTATTTACAAGAAATATTTAACATATCAATGACGTAATCTACATTTTTTATATCTAGTAGACCTGGTTTGCTATTTGTCTTTAATTTTACTGGTAATACTTTTAGGATTTTATTACTAGTATTTTGTTTGGGAAGATCATTTTCTGAAGCAATCACTATTTTTATTGGAATTGATAATAATTTTGCACGTTGGCTTAATAGCTCTGGATCGCCGATAACAGTTATATCATAATCATGTCTTATTTGTGACAATTTGATTATTAGATCTGGGCCAATCCCAGCAGGTTCTCCAGACGTCAACAAAATACGAGGGTTATTTTTTTTAGATGTCATTCAAGCGATATTCGACATACGCTTCATCTAGAAGTTGTCTATTCCAATTTTGTAGGGCTTCATTTAGTTTTCGATCACCAATTGCTGTTCTTGCTCTTCCCCGTTTTACACTTTCTGTATTATCATAATTCCTTCTTCCGAGAACCTGAACAATATGCCACCCAAATCTACTCTTGAATGGTTTACTAGTTTCATTTATCTCTAGGTCATCCAATACACGTTGAAATTCTGGGACAAGTTCACCTGGCGTCGTCCAACCAAGATCGCCACCGTCAATGGCACTTATTGAGTCATCAGAATTTCCTTTTGCTAATAACCTAAAATCATCTCCGTTATTAATGCGAAGTTTTAATTGGCCTAGTTTCTCATTTGCCTGTTTGTCTGTTCTTAGCTCATTTAGTTTAACCAGAATGTGTCTAGCATGGGTTTGTTCTACTATATTTTTTTCCATATCTTTTAGGCCAGAAATTTTTATAATATGAAAACCGCTTGGACTTTGAATTAGTTCACTGATATCGCCAATTTTCATGTCTGGGATATAATCTTGAAATAGTGTTGGTATATCATCAGCTTTTCGCCAACCTAAATCACCTCCTGTTTTCGCATTACTTCCATTAGACTTGGTTTTTGCAATTTCGGCAAAATCTGCCCCCGTAATTAGTTCATTTCTTATTTTAGAGGCCATTTGTTTTATTTGTGTAATTTCATTTCCGGTAGCTGCCTCAGGTAGCGCAATCAATATATGTGAGAGACGTATTTCCGTTTGAAATATATTTTGGGAGTCTTTATTAGTTAGAAAATTGTCAATTTCCTTTTCAGATACAATAATTCTATTTACGACTTGTCTTTTACGTAACTGTGTTATTATAATTTCATTACGTATATTTTCCCTGAATTCTTCGTAGTTGTAGCCATCTTTTTCAAGTATTTCTCTAAATTGCTCAAGCGTAACCTGACTTTCTGCCGCAATATTACTTATTGTTCTGTTTAGGTTTTCATCACTAACCCTAATACCAATTCTTTTAGCAAGTTGTAGTTGAATACGATTTTGTATGAGATTATTTAGCACCTGACGTTTGAAGATTGATGCAGGAGGTGGGTTCGCTCCTTGTTGTTTCATTTGTTCATTTACATTACGTATTTTTTTGTCAAGTTCACTTTCCATAATTACATCTTCGTTGACTACAGCAACGATACGGTCAAGCGGAACATAAGAATATGCAAATGTCTGCACTAAGGATAGGACAATACACCCCAACAATAAATGTTGGGGTCGTTTTTTCAAGAAGCTAGAACCCACTCTGATAACCAGGAATTTGTTCTCTTAAAAAATTGACAGTCTTTTTGGAATAAAATTAGGTGACGTTATTGATAAATCTATCATTATTGAGAGAGTTAACAGAGTCCCCTTAGATTTTATCGGACACTACAACAATCATAAAAAAGACTACAAATATCCAAAACTAGAAATATTATCCTTGATGAAAGATTCTGAGATACGCTATATGTTTATTGATGCAGATTGAACGCATCTACAGGAAATATTAAATAAAAACTATTAACCAAGGGAGTGGTTATATGTTTATCGAAT
>CAJWIE010000055.1 GCA_913041115.1 uncultured Legionellales bacterium
AATGATTGAAACCGACATCATACAATGTGGCTGAGGATGCAAAGCTTGCAATATGCCCTCCGAGCTCACCACTTTTTTGATTTGCTCGAACTACCATCGCCATCGCATTCCAACGTACTAGTGACCGAATACGCCATTCGAGCCCCGCATCTCCCGGTGATTTTTCTTCTCGCGAAGGCGGAATGGTATTTAGATAAGCAGTAGTTGCAGAATACGGGAGGTAGGCTCCCGATTTACGAGCTTTGGCAATGAGTTTCTCAAGAATAAAATGTCCACGCTCAATGCCTTCATGCGCTAACATTGAATCTAAGGCTTCCAGCCATTCCTGCGTTTCCTGCGGGTCAGTATCGTCTATTTGTTTTGGCATAAAAACCAGTATCCTTGTGTTATTTTTCTAAGATAAAGACTTATACATACAAACTGGCATTATTTTTCATCTAGATGTTAGTTCAGTTTCATGCCAAATAAAAGCACCCTTTGTCGAGATATATTGAATTCATTTAATTTATTACTAAATAATTATTTAAAATAATTCTTTTAGATATAGAAATTTAGAATACTAATTCCACTCCCGCACTTCCCCCAACTGAGAAAGCGGTTTGATCAGAGACTCTGCCGTTAAACTGGATATAGGCTTTACTATATTCCCCCAGGGCATAATCAAAGCCGGTGTTCATACTAATTGAGTTTTCGTAGAAGGTGCCACTATTAAAATCAATAACAATATCATTGATTGCATGGTCTTGGTTCTTTCCGGCAAAGACTGAACGATGTTCAAACTCACCGCCGAATCTAAATTGCATTTTATCGCCCAGCATGGAGGTTAATTGTTCACCAATGTGAATACTCAATTGTGTGAGATTACGTTCTTCCCAGGAAAAAAATAAGCTTTCAATATAACTCGGGGTATGCGAGAAACTAAACGTTAGCCCCAGATCAGTCTCCCATGTATTGTTTACTGATTCACTGACCTTTTGATCATAGGTGTGAGTGAAACTTATACCGGTAATGGCTTCTGCACTTTCATATTTAGCACTGACATCAGCTATCCCGGTAATCACTGTATTGGTTAGTACATCTCTATCGGAATCATGCCAACTCCAACCACCCGCTGCAAAACCATTCGCCTTCCATTTACCAAGTTCCATAAAGTCATTGGTGTTGACCCCGATTAAAAAACTGTTTTTAGTCACATCATGGTCTTCATCAAGGCGTAGTTTGTTACGCTCAACGGTTAAGATTAAATTTAATTTATCCGGTACCACCGGATAGATGAAGTTGGTGCCAGCGGCGTAGTTCTCATAACGCAAAGTAGTACGCCCGCGATCTCTGTGTGAGGCATAAGCAAAAGGCTCTATCGTTGCCTTTGGGTTTGGTGCATCAGCATAACGTTTTAATGTGGTGCGAAGATTATAAGCACGCTGACCGAGTATCTCATCGACCGTCTCTTGTGCACCCATACCAACGGCAGTGGCTGAACCTTTCACAATTCGGTTACCACTTAGATCGGCGAGTTCTTCAATTGGACCTTCTGTGTGATACATATAGGAGCGACCATAGCCGTGGTCGACATGTACTTTAAGTCCCGTGAAAGTTGCATTAATATTAGAGATTGTGCCAACTAGAATACTGTCATCTTTTAAAATGACTGTGGCATCATTACCCTGTATAGAAATTGCAGCAATAAAATTTGAAAGGCCAGGCACCCCATCGTCAGTTCTTATTATTGTCCCCCTGTTAGTTAAAGTGCCGCTGGGACCTAGATCGACAGCATGGTGTCCATTGTCTTCATTTCCTACCCCTTTAATTACACCGCCGGGGTTATTATTAACTATTGCCCCTGTTGCTTTGTCGAAACGAATCAAACCACCGAGGGTGTTTGTATTACTAATCGTGCCGGAATTATTGAGGGTAGGGTTTGTGCAAGCAACTTCACATCTTATGACATTTCTTCTTGCGGTAATTACACCACCTGCATTATTAGTAATGGTTGAGTTCGTGCTCCTATCAATATCTACAGCCTGCCCATCATTTGATTCAATTGTCCCTGAGTTAATCAATGTAAAATCGGTATTAAATTCAGCCTTAACTGTCTGGTCTTTATCCCCTTCCTGTTTTATTACCCCGCCAGCATTATTGATGACAGTAACTCCTGTTAATCCGTCATCAACAGTACTACCAAAAGATTGTACTGAGGCGTTATCGTCATTATTATTAATGGTAGCATTATTAATTAAGGTGACATTATCTGCCCCTTCTTGAATAGTTTGTTGATTAGTAGTATCTACGTTTATTGTTATATCGGCACTAATTGAATCCTCTCCTGCCCAAACAGGATGAAAGAAAAATATAGTTACTAAAAAAAACCAGAAGATTTTTTTTTCGAAAAACCACATACAATTTATTCCTTTGCAAGTTCAAACGAATCTGGAAACAAACTCTCCTCTCTAAACAAAAAGATGCTTGGGTATGCAATACTGAAAAATAACTTTGCCAAAATATACTTTGTCGCAAATATAGGTATTTATTTACTGCCCATTAATCCATTGTTCGCTCGATTTTTAGTTTGCTATCAAACTTTTTATTTTTATTATTAAACTAGTGGGTATTATAGTTGTTGCCTTGCATTAATACTACAATACAAGGTATTGAATGTATTAGGAAAAATGAATTTTAGACGATTGTATTACTCATAAAAGGCGATAAAACCATATCTAAATAACTAACCGTTGTCTTCCTGATTACGAAACTGTGATTGATATAACTTAGAATAATAATTATTGAGTGCTAATAAATCCTCGTGTTTGCCCTGCTCAACAATACGGCCTTTATCTAACACAACAATACGGTCGGCATTTTCTATTGTCGATAATCGATGTGCAATAATCAAACAAGTGCGCCCTTTTCTAACATTTTCTAAAGCTAATTGAATATGACGTTCTGAATGAGAATCTAATGAAGAGGTCGCCTCATCAAGAATAAGTAAACGCGCATCCTTCAGTAATGCGCGCGCAATTGCTAAACGTTGTCGCTGACCACCTGAAAGCCGTGCACCATCTTCACCTATAGTGGTTGCCATACCTTCTGGCATTTTATTAATAAACTCTGCAGCGCACGCTGCTTCAGCCGCAGCACTCACAATATCATTAGAAGTGTCCTTTAATTCACCATAAGCAATATTGTTTCTAACGGTGTCATTAAATAAAACAACATCCTGACTTACATAGGCAATATTCTTTCTTAATGATTCTAACTTGAGTTCACGTATATCAATGTCATCATAATAAACTGTACCGTCACTGGGTAAATAAAATTGCGGTAATAAATTTGCTAGTGTTGTTTTGCCGCTTCCCGACTCACCAACTAATGCAATAGTCTCACCTGGATTTATAGTTAATGAAACTGATGATATGGCATCATCTTCAGCGCCTGTGTAACGATACGACACATTTTTAAATTCAATCTTTCCTTTTGCCTCTCTTAATTCTTTTTCTCCGTATTGAGATTCAATATCCATATCAAGTAATGCAAATACACTTTCACAAGCGGCTAATCCTTTTTGTATGTGTTCATTTATCCCCGCAAGTCTTTTTAGAGGACCCAGTAACATTGCAATCGCAGCAAAAAAAGATACAAAATCACCAACCGTTAAATTACCCGACGTCGCTAACTTAATACCTACATAGATAATAATAGCTAAAATAATTGCGGTAACCATCTGAACAGCTGGACTACTTGCCGTTGCTGCCATTGCAAACTTCATTGTAAAACGACGATGTGAATTTACAGTATCATAAAAACGTTTTTTTTCTACTTCTTGACCGCCGTAAAGTTTGACGACTTTTTGCCCATCAAAACACTCACTCAATACATGATGTATATCACCCATTGTCTCTTGGACTTGTAAACTCATTTTTCTTAAACGCTTGCGAATAATTGAAATAATAATTCCGATTAGAGGCGCGCCTGCTAAACAAATCAATGCTAATGACCAGTCGATATAAAACATCCAACCCAATAAACCAATAACAGATAATGAATCACGAACTAATGTTGATATTGCATTAGTTGAAGCTTCTTTTATTTGGGTTACATCATAAGTAAAACGTGACATTAAACCGCCAGAACGATGATTATCAAAAAACGAGGTTGGATAATTTACTAATCGAGCGAACATTGCTTGGCGTAGATCCATAATGACTTTATTGGCAACCCAATGAAGTGACACGCCACTGACATATGATGCTATGCCACGTATTGCAAATAAGACAATAAAAAGTATTGGAACAATTGTCATCACCTTCGGATCCTTCTCAATAAATGCCCCGTCCAACATAGGCTGCATTAATGCGGGAATTGCAGGATCTGTAGCGGCAAGCACAACCATACTCGCTATGGACAGCAAAAAACGGCGCCAGTAAGGCACAACATGACCTAATAGACGCTGATACAGGATAATATCTTTTTTAACTGTCGTGACCAAACGTTTTCTTCTTTATAATCAATAATTTAGCTTATGGTTTTGACGTAACATATGGCTTATAATGCCCGTCGTCGCAAAAATGTGCAATGTATACATAATAAGACCCATAAATTATGGTTTAATTATATTGGGCACAAAAGGATATAAAGATCATGTCAAAAAAACACCCCATTATTGCGGTCACCGGTTCATCAGGTGCTGGAACAAGCATTGCCAAAAGCGCCTTTATGTATATATTTCGTAAAAACGGAATCAACCCTGCCATCATTGATGGTGATTGTTTCCATCGTTATGACCGTAATGAAATGGATAAACTTAGCGCTGAGGCCGAAAAAAAGGGTGAACACCTGACGCACTTCGGTCCTGAAGGTAACCTTTTTGAAGAATTGGAAAGCGTATTTGGCGAATATAGTAAAAAAGGTGCCGGCAAAAAACGTTTTTATATTCATAATGAAAAAGAAGCATCGGAACATGATAGTGCGCCCGGAACACTAACCCCTTGGGAGTCACTTGAAAAAAATACGGATTTACTTTTTTATGAAGGTTTGCACGGCGGTCTTGTAACAGACAAAATAAATGTCGCAAAACATGTTGATTTACTTATTGGTGTAACACCAATTATAAACTTAGAGTGGATGCAAAAAATACATCGAGATCGCGCAATCAGGGGATATACAACAGAGGATGCAACCAAACTCATTCTAAATCGCATGCACGATTATGTACATTACATAACGCCGCAGTTCTCCCTAACGGATATTAATTTTCAACGTGTACCAACTATTGATACATCTAATCCATTTGCTACTCATTACATTCCAAGTAATGACGAAAGCTTTAGTGTATTACATATTCGTAATTTAGAAAAAATTAATGTTGACTTTCGTCATTTGTTAGAAATGCTTGAAGGATCAATTATGTCAAGTCCAGATACTATTGTTGTTCCTGCAGGAAAAAAAGTTTTTGCGATGCAATTAATTTTAACCCCGGTTATTCAGAAACTATTAAATAGAAAATAAATTTTAATATTTAAGAGATATAAAAAGATGCGTACTATTATTGTTCTAAATCCTAAAGGTGGTTGTGGTAAAAGCACGATTGCAACAAATATCGCCAGTTATTTTGCAATTAAAGGTAAAAAAGTAACTTTGGCCGACTGTGACCCGCAGGGTTCAAGTAAAGATTGGTTATCGGTAAGACCGGATATACACAGCGCCATTAATGGTATCGTAATGAATGATGATCGTTTACAAATTCCAAGAAATACTGAAGTTTTGGTTATTGACACACCTGCCGCTATTGGCGACAAAAGACTAGGTAAATACCTTAGAAAGGCACAAAGCCTTGTAATGCCGATAATTGCATCTCCCATAGATATTCGTGCTGCAGAAAGTTTTCTTGATGAATTGTTTTCTTTTAAGGGAACAATAAATAACAAAATAAAAATAGCAACTGTTGCTAATCGTGTTAGGGAAGACACTTTAATTGCAGCAAAATTAGAACACTACCTGGGTAATATAAAATTACCAAACGGGAAAAGACTGCCATTTATGACAATGCTTCGTGCAAGTCAAAACTATATTCATGCGGCAGAACGTGGTTTAAGTATTTTTGAATTACCCCCATCTAAAACATATTATGACCGTGAGCAGTGGGCGCCTTTATTACGTTGGCTAAACAGCAAGCGTAGCTTGCCAAATAAATAAATTTTTTATGTCGTTCACAGCAAAACTGGGTAAACAAAATATATCTTTTATTGTTAATGAAAATGAAAGTATTCTCGATGCAGCGACAAGACAAGGCCATAATTTACCTTATGGTTGTCGTAACGGCGAGTGTGGTTCATGTATCGCTGAAATTGTATCTGGTAGTTTTTTTTATAATGGCGCAAATCCTGAGTATCTACAACAAGAGGTGCTCGGCAAAAGAAGAGCGTTACTTTGCCAAGCCAGGGTGTCAAGTGATATAGAAATTAATGCGAATTTACTAGAAACAGAAACTGAAATTACATTAAAGCAACTTCCCTGCCGCGTAAAATCGACTGAAAAGCTGAACGATTCAGTGATGCGTATTATTTTAGAATTACCCAAAACTGAGCGATTAGAATTTTTACCCGGACAGTACGTAGATTTTATTTTACCTGATGGGAAAAAACGTTCTTTTTCACTCGCAAACCCCCCGCATGAAAATCAAGTATTAGAATTTCATGTTCGTTATTATGATGGGGGTATATTTTCTGAATTTGCGTTTAATGAATTAAAAAATAATGCACTACTGCGCATCGAAGGACCACTAGGCCAATTTACGTTACACAACTCTGAACGTCCCATTATTATGATTGCAGGGGGTACGGGTTTTGCTCCGATTAAGAGTGTTGTAGAACATTCTCTAAAAATAAATGACCCAAGAAGCATACATTTTTATTGGGGGGCGCGCTCAAAATCCGATCTTTATCTAAATAAAATTGCGAGCCAATGGGCAAAAAAATATCCGCACATTACATACACACCAGTATTATCTGAGATTGATAATTTAGAAAACTGGTCTGGGAAAACAGGCTATGTACACAAGGCGGTTGTAGAAGATTATTCTGATTTGTCAGACAACGATGTCTATGCCTGCGGTCCACCACCTATGATCGATGCTATTGTAAGTACATTCCCAGAATATCATTTAAGGGAAGGGAGTTTATTTTCAGACTCATTTGAATTTGCAAAAGAATAAATTTATGTGCTTTTGCAAAAAAAATATTTTGTTATTTTTGTTAACTGTATTTTATTTTCAAATTGTAAGAGCAGCTGATATTAGCGTCGATACCACAATAAACTCTGATATTGATGAACAAGTAACTCTTACTGTTAATAATCTAACACTTATCAACAATGCTACCATTGAGGATACTGAAACTAGTGTCTCAGTTCAATCAGCAGATAATTTATCCGGTGTTACCATTATTAATAATGTCGGTGGTGTAATAAAACAAAGCGGAAGTCTAAACAGTACAATTAAAGCTGAAAGGAATACAAATTTTACATTGATTAACTCGGGCACAATATCTTCCGATGAATCAAATGGTGGTCAGGCTATAAGTATTAAACTAACAACGAATGCAGTCATTACTAATAATGCAGGAGGTATAATTACCACACAAAAAAATGCAATCAGATGTACAGGATCATGCACAAACCCCACCATCAATAATTCCGGCACAATATCCGCAAAAAAAGAAGGGGTAATTCGTTTAGATAAATCAACAGGAATGACGGTCAATAATAATGTGGGAGGAATTATTAATGGCGAAGGAACGGAAGTTTTACACACTGTACAAATCGGTGCCAACGGAACTTTAACAAATAGCGGTACAATAAAACGTATCTTTGATGGGGCGCCTAGCCTTACAAGTAGCTCAACGGCAATCATTTATCAAGAAGATAATGGTACCGTACTTTTAAAAGATGAAGGGATTGTGGTCGGTACTATCAGTAACTCCGGTAATAATGCAGGTTCTAAACTCCAAGTCCAACACGGTTATGGTCGTTCCTATATGTATCAAACATTGGGCGAACTTGAACTTGCCGATCTAAGTGGTAACCGCA
>CAJWIE010000056.1 GCA_913041115.1 uncultured Legionellales bacterium
TCAGATGCATACAAAGAAATATATTGTTCAGCCCTCTTGTTTGCCCTTTGCATTTCTTCACTATCTAAGTTTGCCTCTACGATACTTGAATTAAGTTTAGCCTGTTCATAATCAGAACTCGCTGATAATTGGAACCAGGCGTACGCCTCAATTAGGTCCCTGCTTGCTCCTTTACCTTCGAAGTACATAAAACCCAAACTATTTTGTGCTTCTTTTGACCCTTGTTTAGCCGCGTGCAAATACCATTCCATAGCTTTTGAAAAATCTTGCTCAATGCCTTTTCCCAAGAAATACATTAAACCCAAATTATGCTGAGCTCCTTTGCTTCCAAGGTTTGCTGCCTTTTGCCACCAAGATATTGCTTCTTTAAGATTCTTTTCAATACCATCACCGCTGTAATAGAGTCTCGCAATGTTAATTTGTGATGGCACATAGTTTTGATTTGCCGATTTGATATACCAATCTATTGCTGTCTCAATGTCTTTCTTGACGGAAATACCATTGTGATAAAATAACGCCACATTATGTTGCGCCTTGGGTTCGCCATGCTCTGCAGCTTTCTGATACCACTTAAGTGATTTTGAATAATCTTGTTTAACTCCTTTGCCCTCGCGATACATTGCTCCCAAATAGAATTGGGCTTTCATATGATTCTCAGATGCAAGTTCAAGAAATCCATCTAAGGCGATTTCATAATTATCTTTTTGATATGCTTCATAAGTTTTTTCAAAATCCGCTGCATATAAAATTGAACTAAAAAAAATAAATATGGAGATTTTGGATAATCTAAACATCACTGCCTCTTGCTTAACATTTATACTAAATGACTAATATATGGAAATTAAGTTCACTATAAAATCTAATGGATCAAGGATTATGAAGAAATTAAATCTTATTAGTAGCGCATGGGTAATTTTTATTTAGCCCCTCTAGTACAATCTGTTGGGCAGGCTCATTTGAACGTGAAGACTGATTACGCAAATAGGCAATCATATTGTCAGTTGCTTCCTCTATAGGTGTTACTCGTGGATTAATGCAAAAAATTGGTGGGCTTTGTTCGGCTTGCTGCAATAAAAGAACTGTCTGAATATATCCATATAAATATCGCATACAATATTGATTGGGGGAACCTGGTGTTGACCCCTCTTCGCAACTATTAAGTAATTCGCCCGCTGTTAATAATTCTTCATTACCATTATCTTCTGCATACACCAAAGGGGAGGTTAGAATTATTAAATACGATACAATTAAGAACAATTTACTATATGAACTCATGAAATCAACCTCTAGAAAACATAATTAGTATAACGACAAAAAAAATAACTATGCCTATTGGTAATAATGCTGCTTTCCAATCTGGATTTTTCACCTTTTTACTTTGCTCTACCGCTTGCTTCGCGCCCGGCCAAAACAAAAATAAAATTACGAATGCGGCAATCCCCAGTAAAACTTTTTCCCACATTGGCATTAGCAAACCTCTCCGTCAAATATAATTATGTCGTTATTAATGAATAATCCAAAAACCACGTTGAATAACGATACAAGAGAATTGAAACTTCAGGAATAAAAAAGTTTATCCTAACTACCAAACGAAATTTACAGACAATTCTTATTATGAAGTAATTTCGACTTCAACAGCATGCAGACCCTTTGGCCCTTCCTCTGCGTTATAAGTAACAGCTTGTCCTTCATTTAATGTTTTAAAACCTTCAGCCTTAATTGAGGAAAAATGAACAAAAATATCATCCCCACCCTCATCAGGTTCGATAAAACCAAAACCCTTTGATTCGTTAAACCATTTAACCTTACCACTACTCATCTTATACAACTCCCATTTTTCAAGCACTTAATTTTATTTATTAAAGCTATATTTAAAGCTAATCCAATATATAGAGACTTAAACTACAGCTTATTGATTAGAGGATAATTGATATATGCAAGATCTGCAAAAAAAAATAAAAAACGGTTAGTTAAATGGCCTCCTAAAAAGAAATTATAAATTACTCTCTTTAAGCCAAAAGAAATAATCAGAGTTAAATTTTAAAAAAACAACATTTCACCCTGATTATATTTTTTCAAAAAAATATGGTTTTTCTTGCTACTAATTCTTAGTAAAAAATGTTCAATTGCAAATTAACTAAATCAAGTATTCACAAAAAATGTGTTATTAAACTTTAATATGCTCTTCAAGCTAAAAAATCAGACCACGTAAATATCCTAAGTAGCTACCGCTATATAAACTTTGTGCATTCATGTCAAAGTCAGCCTCTTCTACAGAAAATTTGGCCTACACAATTCTAAGTTATTGAATAATAGATTATATTCCTAATTGATAATGATTCTTATCTGAAGTAGAATCTATATGTAATTAATTATGATTATTATTAAGATTTAGATAAACATTTATGAAGAGGATTTTATCATGAGACCCATATTATTAAATCGATTTTTTAGTTGCCTGGCTTTGTCCATGTTCCTTGCGGCACCTACTGCTAAAGCGGCACCTACTGCTGAAGAGATGTGGCAGACGATTCAGGAACAACAAAGGGTCATCGAAGAGCTAAAACAGCAGCTTGATGCTACAGCAGAAGCCGTGGAATCAGGTTCAGGTTCATCTGGCTCATCGTGGGCTGATAGTACACAGCTTGGCGGTTACGGTGAACTTCATTACAGAACGGGTGATGGAACTGATCAGATAGACTTTCATCGATTTGTTCTCTATTTCGGTCATGATTTTTCAGATAACATCCATTTCTTCTCGGAGGTAGAGTTAGAGCATTCCCTTGCTGGGGAAGGTCAGCCAGGTGAGGTTGAATTGGAACAAGCTTGGGTAGAGATTGACATAACTGATAATCATCACTTCCGTGCAGGCTTGGATATTCTTCCAATAGGTCTTATTAATGTAACGCATGAGCCGAATACATTCTACGGAGTTGAGCGAAATGCAGTCGAAACACGAATCATCCCAACTACATGGTGGGAGGCAGGTATTGGTCTCAACGGTGAATTAGCACCTGGCTTTAACTATGATATGGTTCTGCACTCCGGCTTAGAAACCAATTCTAATATACGCTCAGGCAGACAAAAGGTAGCAGAAGCAAATGCCGAATATCCTGCTGGAACAATGCGTTTGCGTTACACAGGTACTCCTGGATTGGAGCTATCGGGTTCCGTGCAATATCAAAGCAATATTGGTGGTGAACTTCAATCGGGTAATCAGGCTAGTTTGACTAGCTTTCATGCTGATTATAAGCATAGCTCTGGATTTGGATTACGTGCGCTTTGGGCAGGATGGCAGATGGATGATGATCTAACAACAGACGGTAAAAGCTCGGATGGATGGTATATTGAACCGGCCTATCGTTTTAAGACAGGCAGCACTTGGGAAGCGGGTGTTTATGCAAGATATGAAGAAATTGACCGAGGTAACGCCACAACAAGAAATGAAGAAGAGCGTAAGTCTTTTGGGCTTAATTTGTGGCCACACGAAAATGTTGTATTCAAGTTTACATACGAAAGTGTCGATGATGTCGACCAAGATACCGGTCAAGATAATGTCTACGTTGGCCTGGGCTACCAGTTCTAAACAAAAATAGATTATTATCAATTAATCGATAATACTCTCATGATAAAATCAATAGGGTGCTAAATAGCACCCTGTTTTTTTATGAGCTTGGATAATACTGATGGCCAGAATTACTATATACATCTTAGTCGCAATTTATATGCTCCATTTGAGCCCAATATCCTTTGCAAAAGGGACCTATCTTGAACCCGAGAAATTCCTTCAGCGAGTATTTGATGGCAATCCTCCCGAACCAAAAAAACTTTGGATCAAAAAAGATCTGAAAGCAGAAATTAAGAATATACTTGGGCATGATTTAAAGATGCTACGTCTTCGCTACTGGGACGATAATACAAAGCGTGCCTGGATATTAGAAGAAATTGGCAGAGATAAACCAATCACTGTTGGGTTAGTAACTGCTGATGGAAAAATATTGGATGTAAAGGTCCTTATTTTTCGGGAATCTAGAGGATGGGAAGTTAAGTATCCTTTTTTTACAGATCAATTCAAAGACGCTACCCTAGTAACAGGCAATAATCTTGATCGAAAAATCGATGGAATATCGGGGGCAACATTATCAGTAAATGCATTAACAAAATTAGGAAGGCTGGCCCTCTTTTTACATAAGCACGTGGATAACAAAAAATAATCAAAAAAAATAAATGAACTTCTTAATTATACAAAAATGGCACAAAAAACTTGGTGTTTACATCGCGCTATTTGTCATTCTTCTAGCTGTAAGCGGTATTGTGTTAAATCATAGTGAAGAACTAAAATTAAATACAACATACGTAAAAATGGATTGGTTAATGGGTCTTTACCAAATAAATCCAAAATCAGAACCAGTAGGCTATCGTTCATCAAATAACTGGATTACACAAGTTGATGAACACATTTACTTTAACAATAAGAAAATTGCAGATAACGCAAATAAACTAATTGGAGTTGTTAATACTAATAATGCATATGCCATTGCTTATGATGACAAGATAATTTTATTAACTGTCGAAGGAGAAATATTAGAATCTCTTGGTGGTACTGAAGGTGTGCCAGCTGGAATGAAAGCAATTGGGAGTGATGAAAAAAATAATATTATTATCCAATCAGCACATGGTTATTACCGAGTAAATCTTGATACTCTACAATGGGATGAGTACAACTTTCTTGAAGCAAACTGGTCTTCTACATCTGAAATTACAGAACCATTAAAAACTAATATTTTAGAACAATATCGTGGAACTGGGTTAACCATTGAAAGGGTGTTACTCGATTTGCATAGTGGGCGTATTATTAGTGGCTGGGGGATTTATCTAGTAGATTTGATCGCAATTCTTTTTATATTCATTGCATTTACTGGTATTTGGATGTGGTATTTTAAGAAATAAAACCATGCATTTTCGTTTTAGATCAATCAAATATGATGTTTGCTGAAATGTAAAAAACTTTTCCTGAGTGGTAATATTAAATTAAACCTTTCAAAATCCTGATCACTTAAGTTAATTAAAATTTCTGAATTGTTAACGGATTAAATCACATGCTACCATTGCGGCAGTATCGATATCCTTGTATGCCTTACACTCCATCTGAGTGCCCATTGGATATAAGCAAACCTCAATTTTTTCCTGTCCAGTTAAACTAATAAATCTTTGCTTCAAATCTGAAGCTGTATCTTTAATTGAGCTTGTGGTGTCTCCTATTGGTATATCATCTAAACCACTGGAATAATCATGATCCCCTATTTCCTCTTCAGGTTCTTCAGATTCTAATATGTTTTCTGCCACTTGAGCTGGTTTTATATCTTTTAATTCTCCAAATTTTTGAGTGATAGTTGTCTTCTTCCCGTTCGGGCAACCTATAGAATACATACGCATATTTCCATCAAGACCTTTATCATAAACCTTTACAACATCATCTGCAGTAACACAAAAACTAACAAACATAATTGAGAAAAATTTTATTAGATAATTACGCATTAAAACTCCTCTTTCTCTTGCCAGTTACTACGTGTTAATATTAAATCAGTTAACTTACCCAATTGTTTTGTGCCACCTTCAACACCAACAATGCCAATTACGCCCTCTGTGGTAAATACAGGAACAACCCCTGAAGGAATACCACCTGTCAGTTCAAATTTTCTGTCGTTATTTGTGATCGCACCATCCGCATCCCAATCTAAACCCGCACCGGCTGAGAGGATATCAAAATTATATGCTTTACCCAGACCAATTGATGTAGTGCAAGGGTCGGGTGTTGATGATGTTCCCTCGGGTGCAAAAGTTGTAAATGTAACAGTACCCCCTAAGGTAATTGCCGGGGATAAAACTTTCTCCCCAATTGTGCCTGCTTGTGTAAAATCATAAAACCAACCAGCTGACGCTAGGTCATTTGAATCAGCGCTGTCTAATATTGTTGTGGTAACATTAATTAAATCACTGTTTCTAAAAGCATCGCCACTTGTTTGTGGGTAACCCTCGGTTGCATCAGAGATGTTATTGTCATTAAGATCTACCATTCCATTAGCACCGGTTTCAAAATCACGAATTGCATAAAAACGATCTCTGACTCCTGTGTTTAATGGGTGAGAACGATAACCTGTACCCATTAAAATATAATCGTAATTCTCTTCGTTCGAAAATTTAGTATCACGCACCTGAACCACTGAAGGCGGTTCAAAAAAACGTCGTTCTTCTGCAGGAACACCTGCCTGTGAAATATTAGCTAACTTCCCAACCACAGTTTTACCTGCAGTTGAAGAGTAGGTGGAAGTCAGATCAATTGCCGCTAAATCAACACGCCAAATCTGGCCGCCGGTATCACCAACATATAATCTATCAACGACACCATCGCCATCAGAATCCATCGCGCGGATAGCTGATGGAATAGAAAAATTCATACCCGGTACGGTGATATCAGTACCGCCGGGAGAACCACTAATCGATAAAAGCTTATTACCGCTCTCAGGATCAACGATATAAATCGCATTACCCATAAATGGAACTCCTGAATGGTCAGATGTGCTGTATGTTGCCGGATTATCAAGTGAAGCATCATAACCACCACCAAAAATAAGCGCCTCTCTCAGTTCAGTTCCAGAATCTTTTTTAATTGCAATTGTTGCTAAGGTCGGTTTTGACCAGGTTTGACCGAGACGTGGAAAATCAGCACTGCCCCCTTGAATGCGCCACATAAACCTTGGTGTAACAATATCGCCAACCTTAGTAATATCGGCAGTTATATCCAGGGCGTACATACTACTCCCGCCACGCCGTGAAGAAATAAAGGCTCTAACCTTGTCATTTTTGGATGAAGTTATAACACCGTCATTATTATTATCGATAACCTGAATAGTCGGTGACACATCTAAACCATAGATGTGATTGCCTTCAGCATTGGTAAATATCTGTTGTTGTTGACCCCAGAAATCACTCGGCATGAAGCGCCACTCTTCTGCTCCTGTCTCACCATCAATCATATGTAAGGTACCATCGTTAGTGCCGTAGAGAAGCCTGTCAAAAAAGAGATTAACGTTTCCATCGTTATTAGTATCCTGTCCGCTATAAGTAATCACAACAGGCGAGCTATGAAGAACATCGTGTACTGACCATCGCTGAGTAGTATTAATATCTGTATCCGGATTTGTCGTGCTCTTTTTACCCAACAAAAAGAGCATCCGCGCTTCGCAATCGCTACCGAGTGCTGTATCCGGTGTTGGGCAAACCGCTGATCTCATTGTACTCAAATCAGCACTCTCCCAATTACCAATCCTTAATTCAAAACCTGGTTCACTAAGAAGTTGTCCGTTTCCTTGGAATCCGGCGTTATTCTGATCGGTATACAAAACCTGCGTACTAAAATCAGTGATTTCGTGGCCAGCGCCACCTTGCGTCGTTGCCTTACCATCAACCACACTCGACCAGATACTTTGCGCGGTATCTTTAAATTTATCATTAGCGGGATCAATTGCCTCTAGAGTATTTGCATCAAGAATACTTCCAAGTGTACAACTACCCGATGCAACACAAATTCTGTATTTTTTAACATTCCCTTCCCATGCCTTTGCAAGATTAGGAGTGAAAAGACCAAAGTAAACCTCATCACGACTCAACAACCGGTTAAATGCATTCGCTGCAAGTGCAGGTGCAGCAAATGAGGTCGGGTCATTTTTAACTTCAGTTAAAATATTTTCAAAAACAGAGACTAGTTCACCGGCATTTTCAGCTGGGTAAAACTCTCCACCACCCACATTTGCTAAATCTTTCAGAAATTGTGTTGCATGAGTGTCACTAAGCATATCAAAACCAATAGTATGTGTTTTTATAATCTGCTTATTAGCTAGTGTGCTTGATTGATCTTCCTCACGTAAAAAACGAACAAGTTCAGTTGCACATTTTTCGCCAGCAAAATAGTCGATTCTTTC
>CAJWIE010000057.1 GCA_913041115.1 uncultured Legionellales bacterium
CATTTTTGCAGTTGTTTCAAGTTCCGTTGTAGTCATTTTTTTCTCCACTAACTTTCTCTTCGATTACTTTAAAGCGTATGTTCTAGTGCCTGCCCAACTTGGATTATCTTCATGTTGTTGGTAGCGCCTCTTTTACCACGCAGGTCACCTTTGGTTATAATAACAAAATCATCCTCTTCGACTATATTTTGTTCTATCAACTGATCGATCATTTGTTTATTTGCCTCCAACGGATCAGTGTGCGTGATATCAAATTTCATTGGGTAAACACCGCGATATAATGCTACTCGTCTGCGTGTTGCTGTATGCCTTGTGAAAGCAAAGATTGGGATACCCGAACTTATACGAGACATCCATAAACAGGTACCGCCGGTTTCTGTTAATGAGCATATTGCTTTAGCACCAATATGATTGGCGGAATACATACTCGACATTGCAACAGCCTCTGAAATAGTTTCAAAACGTTGATTTATACGATGATCAGATTCACGAACACTGCGTTGTTTTTCAGCTTCTTCACAAATACGCGACATTGATTTTACAGCTTCATCTGGATGATGCCCGATACTCGTTTCACCTGACAGCATAACGGCATCAGTTCCATCAATGACCGCATTTGCAACATCAAAAACTTCAGCGCGTGTTGGAATTTTATTTTCTATCATCGATTCCATCATCTGTGTTGCAGTAATTACTGCACGGTCCATATCTCGAGCTTTTTTTATCAGGCTTTTTTGAATGGGAGGAAGTGCAGCATCACCAACTTCCACACCCAGATCTCCTCTCGCTATCATGATTGCATCAGAGGCTTTAATTATCTCATCAATATTATTAAGTGCATCAGCACGTTCTATTTTTGCAATTATTTCCGCATAACATTTGCAATCTTTCATCATTTTACGAGCTTTTTTTACGTCTTTTGCATCTCTTGGGAAAGAGATAGCAACATAATCTACTTCAATTTCAGCTGCATGTTTCATGTCCTCTATATCTTTATTTGTAAGCGCATCTGCAGATAAACCACCTCCTTGTAAATTAATACCCTTACTGTTTGTTAACTCGCCTCCAGTTATAACCTTACAATCAATAATATGTTTATCTACCGATAGAACATTTAAAACAATTCTTCCATCATCAATTAATAATTTATCATTTTCCTTTAAGTCAGCCGCTAATTCTTTATAACTAATACCAACTTGATCTTCATCCCCATTATTACTTGATAATTCAGTATTAATTTTAAAATTTTTCCCCTCAATTAATTCTATTTTTCCGTTTTTAAAATTTTCAATTCTAATTTTTGGACCTTGTAGATCAGCTATTACGGCAACGGCATGCTTATGTTCTAATGAAAGGCGACGAATTTCTTTCATTCGTTTTTCATGATGAGCATGTGTTTGATGAGAATAGTTAAGGCGAAAAACATCAACACCGGCGGCTATAAGTTTTTCCAAAACACCCGGCCTATCAGTTGCCGGGCCAAGTGTGGCGATAATTTTTGTTCTTCTCATTTAATTGTATTTATAATTCTCTGGCCTTTTCCATAGCAACCCATGCGCGAGCTGCTTCTTCAAGTATCCCAATAGCAGGAAGTTTTTTTCCTTCAAGAAATTCAAGAAAAGCTCCACCGCCAGTTGAAATATAAGAAATGTCTTTTTTAACATTAAATTTAGTGATAGCAGCTATAGTATCTCCACCACCAGCAATTGAGTAGGCATCACTTTTTGCAATTTCCTGAGCTAAAGTTTTTGTTCCATTACTAAATTTTTCAAATTCAAAAACACCCAGAGGACCATTCCAGACAATAGTTTTAGCTTCTTTAATTATCGCGTTTAATTTTTTTATTGTTTTAGGGCCGACGTCCATGATGATATCATTTCTATCAATATCGCTGATTGATTTTATTTCAGCTGTAGTATTTTCTTCAAATTTATTTCCAGTTAATACATCATCAGGCAGAAGAATATTACAATTATTTTTTTTAGCTTGTTCAATTAATTCCTTTGAGGTTTCTACTAAGTCTTTTTCATATAGTGATTTTCCAATTTCATAGCTAGCAGCATTTAAAAAAGTATTAACTATTCCACCACCAAGAATAAGTGTGTCAATTTTTTCAAGAAGTTTTTTAATAATAGTTAATTTTGTGGAAACTTTTGCGCCTCCTATAATTGCAACAATCGGTTTTGCCGGTTTTCTCAGTGCTTTAGTTAGCGCTTTCAATTCACTGATAAGTAAAGGTCCTGCAGCAGAGATAGCAGCATATTTGGCAATACCATGTGTTGATGCTTGTGCTCGATGTGCAGTTGCAAATGCATCATTAACATAGATTTGACAAAGCTGTGCCATTTTTCGTGATAATTCCTCATCGTTGTCTATTTCCCCTTTCTCAAAGCGTACGTTTTCACAAAGTACAACCTGGTAATTAGACATATCTATTCCATCTATCCAGTTCTTTATAAGGGGCACTTCAAACCCTAATTGACTACTTAATAATTTTGCAACCGGGGCAAGAGAAAATATCTCGTCATATTTTCCTTCTTCGGGACGCCCTAAATGAGAGACCAGAATTAGTTTTGCCCCCGCATTAATAACATGTTTTAGGGTAGGTAATGTTGCTGTGATTCTTGTATTGTCTGTAATCTCAAAATTTTTCATGGGGACGTTATAGTCCTCACGAATAAGTACTGTCTTATCCGACAAATCTAGGTCAGCTATTTTTACCAGTATTGACATAAAAAAAGATTTTTACTTAGCATTCATTAGGGCAATGGTTGTATCAAGCATGCGGTTAGAAAATCCCCATTCGTTATCATACCAAGCAACAACTTTTATAAGATTTCCATTTATGACTTTTGATAATTCAGCATCATATATAGATGATGCAGGATTATGATTAAAATCAACTGAAACCAAAGGGGCATCGTTATATTCTAATATGCCTTTAAGCTCTCCTGCTGATGCTTGTTGCATAAGAGAATTAATTTCTTTAACCGTCGTTTCTCTTGCTGCTGAAAAGCTTAAGTCAACCATTGAAACATTGATTGTTGGAACTCTTACTGCATAACCATCAAGCAAACCATTTAATTCAGGTAGTACTAAACCAACAGCCGCAGCTGCACCCGTTTTAGTAGGTATCATTGACATTGTTGCTGAACGAGCACGTCTTAAGTCTGTATGGTAAACATCAGTTAATACTTGATCATTTGTATAAGCATGTATGGTTGTCATAACACCAGAGAGGACGCCAATATTTTCATGCAAAACCTTTACGACAGGTGCTAGACAATTTGTTGTACAAGATGCATTTGAAATAACAGTGTGAGTTGAACGGAGAACTTTATCATTGACACCGTAAACAACAGTTGCATCAACGTCGCTTCCCCCTGGTGCCGATATAATTACTTTTTTTGCGCCACCATCAATATGTGCTTGTGCTTTAGCTTTACTGGTAAAAAAACCAGTTGATTCAATAACAACATCGACACCTAATTCGCCCCACGGTAACTTTGAAGGATTACGTTCAGATAAAACACGAACTTTGTCACCATCAATAATCATGCTGTCATTTTCTATAGTAATTGTTCCAGGAAATTTTCCATGCGCAGTATCATATTGTGTAAGGTGGGCGTTCGTACTTGTATCCCCCAGATCATTTATAGCAACAATCTGAATTTCGTCAGTACGTTTCGATTCATAAAGAGCACGTAGAATATTTCGCCCAATACGCCCGTAACCATTTATACCTACTTTAATTGTCATTCTCTTAACTCCATGCTTAAATTTATTTTTTAGTCTTTGTTCGTCTCCATCGATACTAGATAATCACCAATTACTTTCTTTAGATTATTTTCCGTCAATCCAAAATATTCGAATACATTCTTTGCCGGTGCAGATTCTCCAAAATTATCAACACCCAAAGCGAGTCCACCTAATCCAATATACTTTTTCCAGTAATCGGTTACTCCGGCTTCAATAGCAACTCTACTAAGACAAGAAAAGGGTAAAACAGTTTCTTGGTAATCCCAATCTTGTTTATCGAAAACATTAGTACTTGGCATCGATACAACACGTACTTTCCTATTTACTGAATTGAGTTCTATTGCTACATTAACTGCAATTTCAACTTCAGAACCGGTCGCTATAATTATAAGCTCTGGATCATCAGCTCCTTCTATTAGCGTATACCCACCACGCTTTATATTGTTTATTTGAGATTCTGTTCTGTTTATATGTTTTAAATTTTGTCTAGAGAAAAGCAAACTTGTTGGCCCTTCTCGACGTTCAATTGCAGCTTGCCATGCAATTGCTGATTCTACTGCGTCACAAGGTCTCCACAATGACATATTTGGCATTAAACGTAGCGTTGCTGCCTGTTCTACCGCCTGATGAGTAGGGCCATCTTCACCTAAACCGATAGAATCATGTGTAAACACAAAAATATTCTGGATTTTCATTAGGGCAGACATACGTAGCGCATTTCTTGCGTATTCCGAAAACATTAAAAAGGTCCCAGAGTACGGAATAAATCCTTTATGCAGAGCAATTCCACTGTTTACGGCAGCCATTGCAAATTCACGAACACCGTATGCTATATAGTTACCGTTTTTATTTTTATTATCAATGACGATCGATCCAGACCAATTTGTTAGATTAGAGCCAGTAAGATCAGCTGAGCCTCCAATCATTTCAGGTAAAACTTTTGCAAATGCTTCAATCGTATTTTGTGATGCTTTTCGTGATGCTATTGATTCGGATTTTTTCACAGTCAAATCTATGTGTTTTTGAACGATGTTATCCCAGTTACCAGGTAATTGTCCTTTTATTCTTCGTTTATATTCAGCGGCAAGTTCAGGATATTTTTTCTCATAGGATTTAAATTTTTCTTGCCATTCATTCTCTAATTTCTTTCCCCGAGATTTTGCATCCCAAGCAGAGTAATATTCATCGGGGATAACAAATGGCTCATGTTGCCAACTGATTTTTTCACGAGTAAGTCGGATCTCTTCGTCACCAAGAGGAGCCCCGTGGCATGATTCTTTTCCAGCTTTGTTGGGTGACCCCCAGCCAATGACAGTGTTACAACAAATTATACTAGGCTGATTTAAATTTTGAATGGCATTTTCAATAGCTCTTTTTATTTCTTTGGGATTATGTCCATCAACATTTTTGATAACGTGCCAGCCGTAAGATTCAAAACGACCCGGAATATTCTCAGTAAACCATCCTGCAACATCCCCATCAATAGAGATTTGATTACTATCATATATTGTTATTAACTTCCCCAATCCAAGTGTGCCTGCAAGTGAGCTTGCCTCATGAGAAATGCCTTCCATTAAACAACCATCACCGACTGTGACATAGGTATGATGATTTACGATGTCGAATTCTTCTTTGTTAAATTTTGCAGCCAATATAGATTCTGCTAGTGCCATGCCAACAGCGTTAGCAAGTCCTTGGCCAAGGGGGCCAGTTGTGGTTTCTATACCAGGAGCATATCCATATTCAGGGTGGCCAGGTGTTTTTGAGTGTAACTGTCTAAAATTTTTAATTTCTTCAATGTTTAAATCATAGCCAGTTAGGTGTAATAATGCATAAACAAGCATTGAGCCATGTCCATTTGACATTACGAACCTATCGCGATTGTCCCAATTTGGATTGTTCGGATTGTGTTTTAAAAAATCATTCCACAGAACCTCTGCAATGTCAGCCATGCCCATAGGTGCACCAGGGTGCCCCGAATTTGCGCGTTGAACGGCATCCATACTTAGTGCACGAATCGCATTTGCTAGTTCATGCCTTGAAAGCATAATTTATCTCCCTACGTAGGTTACAAAGTTTACAAAAATGATAGTTAATCAGTGCCGGATAAAGTCTGGTGAAATTACTACTACACTCAAAAGAGCTAGCAATCCTTAGTTTTAGTGCAAATATCTTATAAAACTTGATGATGCAGACAGACTATTTATCTAAATTTAGCCCGATATTGTCGCTTACCTATTGGATTGCGGCAAGTTCCCAGTAAATTATATTTTCCATTTTATCGAGCATCCTATGCTCGGGAATTGCTCTTGAGGTCCTTTTGATGTTTTTGCAATTTGTAACATAGCTTCTAGCAAATCATGCCTCGTGTCATTTTTTTTAGGCGACATACCGCTTGCATCAAAACGGCCTCTATATTGTAATTTAAGAGATTTGTTATAGCCGAAAAAATCAGGCGTACACACAGCATTATACGTTTTTGCAATTTTTTGTGTTTTGTCGAAAAGATATGGGAAGGGAAAATTATATTTATCTGATATTTTTTTCATATTCTCAAAAGAATCTTCCGGGTAGTCCCGCGTGTCATTAGACATAATGGCAACACTTTTAATACCAGCCTCCATTAACTTTAGGACGTCTTCTATT
Organism: uncultured Legionellales bacterium; assembly: GCA_913041115.1. GTDB lineage: Bacteria > Pseudomonadota > Gammaproteobacteria > Eutrophobiales > Eutrophobiaceae > UBA11869. Next base: position 6,406 of record CAJWIE010000057.1, read on the forward strand.
AGCTCAGTTTGAATTGCTTTAACATAAGGACAATGATTGCAAATAAACATTACTAAAGTTCCGTTATCTCCCTCACAATCAGCTAATGCCCACATTTTTCCATCGACACCAAGCAGCTCGAAATCGATTGCCTCTTCATCAAAGCTACAGATTGGAGTTTTAGTTAGAGCCATGTAATTTATACTACCCAATATAGAAATTAATGTAAGGATTTTTATTTTTTTTAAAAAATATTTTTTAATTCGTGAGATATTTATCGAATAAGGATAAAATTCTGCTAACCATAAAAAATATATGTAGTAAGGAAGATTAATGACCAAAACTAATTTATTTACCTCAGAATCTGTATCCGAGGGGCACCCAGACAAGGTCGCAGACCAAATCTCTGATTCAATCGTTGACGCAATATTTAAAGAAGATTCTACCGCGCGCATTGCTTGCGAGACGATGATTAACACCGGGATGGTAGTGTTGTCTGGCGAAATTACGACATCTGCAAGTATTGATTACGAGGTAGTGGCACGTAATACAATACGCGAGATTGGTTATACATCGGACGCTGTTGGTTTTGATTCCAAACACTGCAAGGTTTTGATTTCGATTGATAAACAATCACCTGATATAGCGCAAGGTGTAAACGAGGGAGAGGGAGTGGATTTAGACCAAGGTGCTGGCGACCAAGGGTTGATGTTTGGTTATGCTTGTAATGAGACTGATGTGTTGATGCCGTGTCCTATAACCTATTCACATTTATTAGTTAAAAAACAGGCTGATATTAGAAAGAGCGGAAAACTTGATTGGTTAAGACCCGATGCCAAATCACAGGTAACCGTTGTTTATGAGGATGGTAAACCAACATCGATAGATACCGTGATTTTATCTACTCAGCATGACCCGGATATTGAACATAAAGATATAGAAGAAACCGTTATCAATGAGATTATTAAACCCGTACTTCCAAAACATATGATCTCTGATAAAACTCGCTATTTGGTAAACCCGACAGGACGATTTGTAATAGGCGGGCCTGTTGGAGATTGTGGATTAACGGGGCGTAAAATAATTGTCGATACATATGGTGGTATGGCGCGACATGGCGGTGGGGCTTTTTCAGGCAAAGATCCCTCAAAAGTTGATCGTTCAGCT
>CAJWIE010000058.1 GCA_913041115.1 uncultured Legionellales bacterium
TTGGTGATAATAATTTTGACTCCACCGTTTTTTCAAAAATTTCTATTTGAATCTTTCCTAATCCGTAATTTTCTTCAAAGTGGATTCCTAGTTTCTCAGCAACATTACGAATCTTTTCTAATGACTGAAGATCGCTATCATTAATTGCTTTATTATGCTTTAGAATAGATTCAAATACGGTCATTCTCTCAAAAGGTTTTTCTAAATTATATGTTTCATCTTGATAGTTCACTTGATTACTGTTGAAAAGATTTGAAGTCAGTTTACGCATCATATCTTCAGTTAAGTCCATAAGGTCCTCATAATCAGAATAAGCTTGATAGAACTCGAGCATAGTAAATTCTGGATTATGGCGAGGCGACAAACCTTCGTTACGAAAACTACGATTTATTTCGAATACTTTTTCGAACCCCCCAACAACCAAACGTTTTAAATATAATTCTGGCGCAATACGAAGAAAAAGTTCCATATCTAAACTGTTATGATGTGTTATAAATGGACGCGCTGTAGCCCCTCCAGGGATAACATGCATCATTGGTGTTTCTACTTCTATATAATTTTCGTTCCTTAAGTATGAACGTAAAAACTCTATAACCTGAGATCGAATCTTGAATGTATTTCGAGTCTCTTCATTCATAATTAAATCGACATATCGTTGTCGATAACGAATTTCTTGATCAGTTAATCCATGAAATTTTTCAGGTAACGGCTGTAATGACTTGGTTAATAATTCAATTGAATCAACATGAATACTAAGTTCGCCCTTATTAGTTTTCATCATCATGCCGGTTGCGCCGACAATGTCACCAATATCCCATTTCTTAAACCCATCGTTATAGACGCCATCAGCTAAATCATCTCGCTTGACATATAATTGGATTTTTCCTGACATATCTTGTATGTGAGCAAAAGATGCTTTGCCCATTACTCTCCGACTCATCATTCGCCCTGCAACGGCAACCTTGACTGATTCATTTTCAAGCTCTTCTTTAGATTTATTTTGAAATTGAGAAAATAGATCAGAAGCTAGTGAATCGCGTTTAAATTCATTGGTATAAGCATTGCCAGTTTTTCTTAACTCTTCTAAGTCTTGACGGCGCTGTGCAACTAAATCGTTTTCGTTTTCAGTACTCATATGATATTTGTGATAATTATTCCAAAAATATTCGGTTTCCAGTAGAAGACGTTATATTCTACGATAAAAATATTATAGTCCACTCTTTAAACTTGCCTCAATGAAGGTATCTAAATCGCCGTCCAATACTGCTTGTGTGTTTCCTGTTTCAACTGATGTTCTTAAATCTTTAATACGCGACTGGTCAAGTACATATGACCGTATCTGGCTACCCCATCCTATATCAGCTTTTGAATCTTCTAAAGCCTGTTTTTCTGAATGTAGTTTCTTCATTTCAAATTCATATAATTTTGCTCTTAATTGTTTCATTGCATGGTCTTTATTTTTGTGTTGAGACCGGTCATTTTGACATTGGGCAACAATACCGCTTGGGATATGAGTTAATCTAACAGCGGAATCAGTTTTGTTGACGTGTTGTCCGCCTGCACCACTCGCCCGATAAGTATCAATACGGAGATCGGCTGGGTTTATATCGATTTCAATATTGTCATCAATCTCCGGTGAAACGAAGACAGAGGCAAATGATGTATGACGGCGATTGCCGGAATCAAATGGGGATTTTCTAACTAAACGATGAACACCGGTTTCAGTACGTAACCATCCAAAAGCATAATCACCAATGTATTGAATCGTTGCGCTTTTTATTCCGGCAACATCGCCAGGTGAGACTTCTAATAATTCTGTCTTAAAATCATGTTTTTCACCCCAGCGTAGATACATACGAAGTAACATCTCAGCCCAATCCTGTGCTTCAGTGCCTCCAGAACCTGACTGAATATCAACAAACGCATTATTGGCATCCATTTCCCCCGAGAACATTCGCCTAAACTCAAGCTTGCCTAATTGTGTCTCGTTAACCTCAAGATCTTCGAGCACTGCGGCGATTGACTCCTCATCGTCTTCGCCTGCTGCAAGTTTTAAAAATTCTATTGATTCTGCAAGTGATTTTTCTAGAGAATCTATCGTCTTAACAATATTTTCGAGGCTTGCACGTTCTTTTCCAAGTTCCTGAGCTAGTTCAGGATTATTCCATACATCAGGTTGTTCGAGTTCCCTTAAAACCTCTACCAAACGCTCCGACTTTTCCTCGTATTCAAAGATACCCCCTTAGCAACTGAACACGCGATTTCATATCAGAAATTCTACTAAGCAACGGGTTTATTTCGAACATTTAATTTGATACCTAATGATTAAGAAAAGTACTTCATTATAAAGCAAACTAGTTAGATAGTAATAAAAAATTAAGACGGTTCGAGATGTTCAATAAATAATTGAACCTGGCTATTGCCTTGAAAATCATTAATACCTAAACGATAAGTAGAAAGAATCTGATCTGTTCCTGACGGCCAATTCGCATCAGTCATATTAAATGCAATTGCATTAAGTGTTGTACGGTTATTTCTTGATTGAAGCTTAAGTTTGAGATGATTTTTACCGACAATACGTTTATCTAATATTTTAAATTGGCCTGCAAATGTTGGTTCTGGAAAAGATTGTCCCCAGGGACCAGCATTTTGAATAGCCAATGCCAATGGTAATGTAAAATCATCGTCCGATAATTCTCCATCTGTCAAATACTCGTCCTCTAATCTGTCAGAAGAGATATATTGATTAACAACTTCATTAAATATATTCGAGAAATTACCATACTGAGATTCCTCTATCGTCAAACCTGCTGCCATGGCATGGCCGCCGAAAGTAAGTATGAGCTCAGGATGAAGTTTTGCTATCTCATCGAACACATCTTTAATATGTAACCCAGTTATAGAACGTGCTGAACCCTTAAGAACACCTTCATTTTCTTTTGCAAAAACTATGGCAGGGCGATTAAATTTCTCTTTAATCTTAGATGCTAATATCCCAACAACGCCCTGATGCCAATCTTTGTTGTATATACAAATACTGTGAGGAATTTCCCCCGAAGTATTTTGTAGGTATTTTTCTAATTCAGCTAATGCTTCTTCCTGCATATCATCTTGAATTTGACGGCGTTCGGTATTCAGTCTATTTAGTTTCTCTGCAATTTCTATTGCATTGCCTTCATCATCTGTCAGCAGACATTCGATGCCAAGCGACATATCAGTTAAACGACCTGCTGCATTTAATCTAGGAGCAACTGCAAAGCTAAGATCTGATGTTGTTAATTTACTCAATTGCCGCCCTGCCTGATTTAACAATGCATAAATACCGGGTTTTGATTTATTTTTCTTTATAAGTTTTAAACCATGAGCAACCATCGTTCGATTATTCTTATCAAGTGGAACAAGATCCGCGATTGTTCCTAATGCAACTAAATCAAGAAAGTTTGCTAAATTTGGATAATCGATATTATTATTTTCAAACCAGTATTCTTCTTTCAATTTTGCACGCAGTGCTAAAAGAATATAAAAAATAACACCAACTCCTGCTAAGTTTTTACTTGGAAATCTATCATCTGCAAGCTGTGGATTTATTATCACATCGGCTTTTGGTAATTCTTTGCCTGGTAAATGATGATCTGTAATAAGTACTTTAACGCCATTTTTTCTTGCATATTCAACACCACAAATACTGGAAATACCATTATCGACAGTTACTATTAAATCTGGATCATAATCCAATGCAACGTTAACTATCTCAGGAGATAGACCATAACCATGTTCAAATCGATTGGGGACAACATAAATAACATCCTCCGCACCCATTGCTGTCAAACCACGTATTGCTAATGCGCAACTTGTTGCGCCATCTGCATCAAAATCAGCAACGATTAATATTCTTTTCTTCTGTTCTAACATCTCCTGCAATAAAATAACCGCATCACTAATTCCGCTGAGCTCCTCAAACGGTATTAAAGAGCTGAGCGAATAATCTAAATCTTTACTGGACTTAATATTTCTTGAGGCATAGACACGTTTTAATACTGGATGAATAAGATCTGGAAGATTAATGTTATCTGGTACTTCCCTATGGACTATCTTTTTATTTTGCATAAATAATCTTCTTCACGAAATAAATCTTTTTTTTCTTTTCCAGAAACTATATTTAGTATTCTGATCAATAGTTATAGAATTTATATCTGTCTCTATCTGAATCTCATCAATATCTTTTCTTTTTAATGCTTCAAATATAGGTGTGAACCAATTGATTTCATAATCCATTAACATTTCAACCCATTCATCAAACTCATAGTAATATCTAAACTTATCAAAATCACTAATTACAACAAGATTAATATAATCTGATTTTTTACCGCTTATATCATTAAATCCCTGTGGTAATTTACTAAACGGTGTAGCTGATAACATCGATAAACTTTCCGCTAAAATTTCATCACTAAATACAAAAGACCAATTTCGATTTAATATATCTGGAAGTTCGCCATAACCCCATAACCAAACGCTATTTATTGGTAATTTTTTTTCTTCTTCGCGATTTATATTGATAGGTAAATCATGTAACGTCATTTGAATATCATTAATTAACTGGTCTAAATTTATTTTATCATTTCCAATCGGCATAAAGGGAAGAATGTCCTGACCAATTACAGAATCAATTGGTTTTGTTTTTAAATTAAGATCCTCATTGAATTTTAAATACCAACGAGTTGGGCAAGGCACCTCTACCTCAAGATTGTAGGGTTTTAATAAATTATTAATTTCTGAGGCGAACTCCAGTGCATCATGTTGTGTTAACGTAAATTGACTGCTATCGGTCAATTTTAGGCGATTACCATCTGCGCTAACATGCACAGGATCTACCCTAAGCCAAATACCATCTGGGTATTGATTGCTATCAATCAAGCGTGATATTGAGGCGATTGGTTGGTCATGCTCATCATCTCCTAATAAACCAAACAATTCACATAGTGAATAACTAAACGAACTTCTCTTTAATGATTGATATCCACCTTTATTTACAAACCAATGTAAAGCGGGCGCATTTGGAAAGTCATCAGGATAAGCGTTACCAGATCCAAATAAACCAGGGATAAAAAAAGTCAACCTACGCATTAGTGAGCATCCTATTAAGTGGAAATATCACAACTAATAAACCGTATTATGCGATGACTTATCATCACATCAACTTATTCTTACATGTTATCCAATATAGCCGATTTTACTTGCACAAGTGAAGCTTCGACTTTAACGACAGGTGCTGTACTTTGCTTAATTGCTGTATCGGGATCCTTTAGTCCATGTCCTGTTAACGTACAAACAATACAACTATTTTCGGGGATTTTCTCTGATTTGATATCACGTAATGCTCCAGCCAACGAGGCAGCTGAAGCAGGTTCGCAAAATATACCTTCTTTTTCTGCCAGCATTTTTTGTGTTGCCAAAATTTCTTCATCACTACACTCATCAAACCAGCCCTCTGATTCACTATTAACAATCCATGCGTAATCCCATGACTGAGGATGGCCAATTCTGATTGCAGTCGCAACCGTCTCAGGTTTATCAACCATATCACCCCGAATAAAAGGCGCAGCACCACTTGCCTGGTATCCCAACATCTTCGGACGTGTGTCAATTATCGGTTTACCCGAAAAATCAGCGAACCCGTTAGTGCATACTTCTGCAAACAAACTACTATCTGCACAAGCATACTCGCTATACCCAAGCCAATGGGCCGTAATATTGCCGGCATTACCAACGGGGAGACAATGAAAGTCAGGCGCTCTACCTAATTGCTCAATAATTTCAAATGCAGCTGTTTTCTGTCCTTGCAAACGAAATGGATTAATTGAATTAACAATCGTCACCGGTGCTTCATCAGCAACCTCTTTAACAAGTCGCATCCCATCATCAAAGTTACCTTTAATCTGAAGTACGATGGCTCCTTCCATCATTGCTTGTGCTAACTTACCTTGAGCAATTTTGCCATCAGGTATCAAAACAAATGCGGTAATACCAGCTCGTGCTGCATAAGCTGCGGCAGATGCTGAGGTATTCCCTGTTGAGGCACATATAATAGCCTTTGCCCCATCCTCAACTGCTTTGGTAACCGCCATCGTCATACCACGGTCCTTAAAAGAACCGGTAGGATTTAACCCTTCATACTTAACATAAATTTCAACTTGCTTATTAAGTGTGGATGGAATGTTATGTAATTGAATTAAAGGTGTGTTGCCTTCTCCAAGACTAATAATTTGAGTATCTTTACTAACTGGGAGTTGGTTACGATATTGCTCGATTAAACCAGTATAAATTTTCTTTGAGCTCATTAAATTAACCTAACCAAATGTTTCCATACGAATACGCATTACTTTTCCATCTATTGCATCTAATTTTTCAATTTGAGAAATAGCACCATTCATTGTTTTTTCTTTTACACATTGTGTTAAAAAAATCACGGGGATACAGCTTGCATTCCCTATGGGTTCTTTTTGTAAGATTGCCTCTATACTAATGTTAGAATCACCGAGTATCTTTGTCACATCTGCTACAACACCTGGTTTATCGATTGCATACATACGAAGATAGTAGGCAGTTTCAATTTCTTCAATTGGTAAGATATTAATATCTGATAGTGCATCAGGCTGAAATGCAAGATGAGGTACCCGATTTTCAGGATCGGTTGTTAGCGCGCGAACAACATCAACAATATCCGCTACAACAGCAGAGGCTGTTGGTTCAGAACCAGCACCAGCGCCGTAATAAAGAGTCGGTCCAACCGCATCACTTTTGACCAGAACAGCATTCATTACACCATCAACATTAGCTATTAAACGACGTTCTGGAATTAGTGTTGGGTGAACGCGTTGCTCAATTCCATTTTCAACTTTACGTGAAATACCAACGTGCTTAATGCGATAACCCAATTCTTCTGCATATAAAACATCCTGCTGTTCAATCTTTGTTATGCCTTCTGTATAGGTTTTATCAAATTGCAGAGGCATTCCAAATGCAATTGAGCCAAGAATAGTTAATTTATGCGCGGCATCAATACCCTCAATATCAAATGTCGGATCGGCTTCGGCATAACCAAGTGACTGAGCCTCTTTGAGAACATCTTTAAAATCACGGCCTTTGTCCCGCATCTCGGTCAAAATGAAGTTGCTCGTACCATTAATAATTCCGGCAATCCATTCAATTTGATTTGCAGCTAACCCCTCACGGACAGCCTTGATAATAGGAATACCTCCGGCAACAGCAGCCTCAAATGCAACAGTCACACCCTTTTTCTGGGCAGCTGCAAAAATCTCATTACCATGTAAAGCAATCAACGCTTTGTTTGCTGTTATAACATGTTTGCCATTTTCGATAGCTTTTAGAACTAATTCTTTTGCCGGTGAAGAACCACCTATTAATTCAATAATAATTTCAACGTCAGGGTTATCAACA
>CAJWIE010000059.1 GCA_913041115.1 uncultured Legionellales bacterium
GAGTGCTGTCACTTGGTAGATATTCAAAATTAATCTCACCTGCGCTACGTGGAAACAGATAACGGTATTCACCCATCGCCATAACACCCGTGTCTGATAAAAAGCGAGGAGTTATAGTTGCGTCCATGTTGGGGCTGATGTTCCAGTAATAAGGTGTTCTAAGTTCAACCCCCAATCTATTTGTTACTCCATACCCTGGAGTAAGAAAACCTGATTTGCGCTCCTTACTTAACGGGAAAGACATATAGGGAGAATAAAAAACCGGTATGTTCTTAATTTTTACCAATACATTTCGAGCTTTTCCCCAGTTTTCTTCATGATCGAGAGAGATTTTATCTGCTGTTAGGTGCCAAAACTTTTCTTCTGGACTACAGGTAGTGTAATTTACTTCCTCTAACTCTGTGAGTGTCCCAACATCAACAAAAAGCTTTTCCGCAGTTCCTTTGCCGCGACTATCCACTAAGATATAATTCACATCCTCAAATTCCCCGCTTCCATTTTCTAATTTTAGGTTTGCTTTTTTACTTTTTAGAAATAATCCCTCGTCCCAATAATTGACATTACCATCAAGTTTTGCGTTATCGTTTGGTTGATCATATTTTATAATGTCGGCTGTTACTTGTTGTGAATCACGGCTAATTTCAGCATTACCTCGAAGTGTTGATATTCCACCTTCAACCAGGTCTGCATTATCAGCACTTATATGAGTGTCACCATCTGATAGCTCAGTTTCAACGTAGGGTCTTTCAGGAATATTGAGTGATTGCGGACAAATTAACGAGGTGTATTCCCCACCCAGTTCTGCCGCATAAATATTGCACGGGAGAGATAAAACACCGAACAATATGATTAGCCTGTTTTTGAAAAGCTTCATTATAATTACTGTATAATTCCCTGAATCGCTTGCCGTGTCTAAAATCGCACAGAATGCGTTTATGTTCAAATTTTTATGAGATTAAGTGGTCAAAGACATAACTATAGCAATTTATTAAGAAAATTTTGGTTAAATTCGATAACTTATCATGAGAATACTACTAATTATCAGCATTTCAATAATTATGATAGCTGCTCTGCTATGGACTAAACCGGATACTTATGCCGAATTACAGTCCCTATCTCCATCAATGGTAAAGGTTGATGTTGTGAAACAGATTGATATTCAACCCTTTGTAAAGGCGACAGGAAAATTGGAGCCAGCCCGTAAGGCGAGCTTACATTTTCAGGTTTCCGGACAAATAAATGAGCGCTTTGTGGAACCTGGCACGAAAGTCAAAGCAAAAGACCAGATGCTGTCAGTAGACTCGGGTGATTTTGTCGATGCCGTGGAAGAATCAAAAGCTTTATTAGAAATAAAGCGCGATACAATTAAACGGGATTTACGCTTATTAGAATTGATAAAGCAGGAGCGAGAATTACAGGAGGAAGAAGTAAAAAGATTAAAACAATTAGACCGAAATTCCCTAACATCAAAATCAAATTACGATCAGGCATTACAATCGTTATATCGCCAGCAAGCTGAAGAGACGCGTCTCAATCATAGTGTTAATTTGGCACGTTCAGAATTAAGGGTCGAAAAGGCAAGATTAAGTAAAGCAAGACGTAATCTGGAACGTACACAACTTATTTCACCTTTTGACGGAATAATCAATACTGTCTATGTAGAAGTTGGCGATTATGTTTCACCTGGACAGACAGCACTAGAGATAATTCAGCTCGATGAACTTGATCTGAATCTTGAAATAAGCGGCACAGCAGCTTCTAAATTAGAATTAGGGCAAAAAATAGAGATTCAAACTGAGAAAGATAATAGAGAAGGCGAGGTGATCGCTATTGCTCTTGATCCAAATTCTGAAACTAATACGCACACTCTAAAAATACGATTGGCGTCAAACGGATTGTTTTCAGGTCAATTAGCAGTTGCAAATCTACCCGGACAATATTATGAAAAAGCTAACGTCATTCCAATTAGCTCAATATTATATGAAGATAATCTGTCTTATATTTTTGAGGTTATTGATAACCATGTTATTAAAAAAGAGATTCGATTAATTGAAAGATTTAATAATTCTCAAATTATTGAAGGCGTGGAATCAGGCATTAGAATTGTTAGTAAGGATGTATCCAGTTTAACTGATGGACAAGTAATTATTGCTAATTGATTGCACAGAATTACTTCTAAATATTTCCCAACCAATTATTTATGATCCCAATAAATTTTTCACTTAAAAATCCTTTATTAGTTAATTTAAGTCTGGTTATTATATTAATAATGGGGATTTTGTCTTGGCAGAGTTTACCGCAAGAGGTCTTCCCTGTTGTTGATTTAGATATGGTAAGTATCAAAACGAAATTTGAGGGAGCATCCCCAGCAGAAGTCGAACGACAAGTAACCCTAACAATTGAGGAAGAGTTTGAAAATAGTCAGGATATTGATTTTATCTCCTCAATAAGTAGGGAAGGGTCTTCAAGTATTGTGATTAAATTAAAGCCCGGAGCCGATGTTGATAATTTTATGCGTGATACAAGGACATTGCTCGACAGAGTTAATGACTTACCTGATGTCGCGGAAGAGCCCGAGTTGAAAAGAATTCGCACCCGATTCCCCGTTATCACACTAACTCTTTTTGGCGATCTTTCTAAAGCTCAACTTTACGAATATTCAGATAAAGCCCGTCGACAAATTCAACAAATAAAGGGCGTAGCAAGTATTGGAATGGCGGGCGACCAAGATTGGGAAATCTGGGTTGAAGTTGACCCGCATAAATTAGCAGCATTAAACATACCACTCGAGCAAATTAATGCCGCATTGAAAAATAATTTAATTGACCAGCCTGGCGGTTCAATAAAATCTAGTGAGGGCGATATTCGTCTAAGAGGTAAAGGCGTTCAGCCGGAACCGGAAAATATTGAGAAAATAGTTATAAGAACTAATGATAATGGTGGAAAATTATATCTCGGTGATGTCGCTGAAATAACACGTCAATTTGAAGAACCAAAAACCTACGCAAGATTCAATGGTAAGCCTTCAGTTAATCTAACTGTTACAAAAACTGCTGATGCTTCGACAATAGATATTTCTGAAAAAATTAAAATATTGTCAGACGATCTGAGTAAACAATTACCAGCTAGTATTAATGTTGGTTATCACACCGATATGTCTGTTTATGTTAAAACTCGTTTGAATGTAGTTAAGTCATCAGGCTTAATAGGTTTGATATTAGTTTTATTATCATTATATTTATTATTAAACTTTAATGTTGCTTTGATCACGGCTTTTGGTATCCCCGTTTCTTTTCTATTTGCTGTTATTCTGCTTTTTTCTTTTGATTTTACGATCAATATGGTCTCGCTATTTGCATTTTTGATTGTGCTAGGAATGATTGTCGATGATGCAATTATAGTTACCGAAAATGTATTTCGGCATATTGAAGATGGTATGCCACCTTTAGAAGCGGCATCACTGGGTGCTAAAGAGGTATTTTGGCCGGTTGTTGTTTCAACACTTACTACTGTAGCTGCTTTCCTGCCAATATTTTCAATTGGTGGGGTTTTAGGTGAATTTATAAAAGTAATACCGGTAGTTGTTTGTTGTGCTCTTATGGGCTCATTGATTGAAGCTTTTGTTGTTTTGCCATCACACGCCGCACAGTTTTTAAAGTTTGAAAAAAAGAAACCGTTATTAAATTGGAAGAATTTGTTGGAAAAATATGAAGATTTATTAAGTTGGTCGGTTTTAAATAGATATTTTGTTGCGACATTAAGTATTTGTATTTTGTTTTTAAGCATTGCCTATGCAAACACAAGACTCCCGTTTCAACTTTTTGGCGAAGTTGAGATTGGACAATTTTTTGTAAATGTTGAGACTCCAAATACGTATAGCTTAGAAGATAGCCTTGAATTAGCAGAAAGTCTTGAAGAAAAAATTAATAATATTATCAACGAAGAAGAGTTGCTTTCATTAATAACAAATGTAGGGATTGTTATGATCGATTTTAATCGAAGTAAATCTGGGAGCAATGTGATCCAATTTGTTATTGATCTAGAGAAGACAGTTCCCACTAGTTTTATTGAGAGGTGGATCTCGCCTGTTGTAAGTTTAGAATTTGAGGCAATGGGCACGAGAAAAAGAAGCGCTGATGTCATAATCGATGAAATTAGAAATGAATTTTCAATGGTGACAGGTGTGAATAAGGTTAGTATTTTAAAACCAAACGCCGGACCAGCAGGTGATGATATTGAGCTCGGTATCGTAGGAACCGATCTTGAATTTCTGCAAGATAAGGCAATAGAGATTAGTGATTATATGAAGCGTATGCCCGGTGTAAATGATGTTGTTCACGATCAAGAGCCTGGTAAACTAGAGTATAAATATAAATTAAATGAGCGCGGCAAAAGATTAGGGTTAACACAAAACGAACTTGCCGATGCAGTTCGCAGTGGTTACCTTGGTAATGAAGTGGCTTATGTTACGTGGAATGAAAAGAGATTACCGGTTCGTGTTATTTATCCAGAATTGATGCGTGAACAGTCAACGAGTTTAAAGGAATTGCCTATAGTTTTAAGTTCCGGAAGGAAGGTATATTTAGGTGATGTCGCAGAAATTAATATTGATCAGGGTTTAAACCAGATACGTCGGCGAGATGCACAACGAATGGCAAAAATTACTGCCGATGTAGATTCTTCTGTGACAACCCCGGGGGAAGTGATTAAACAGATAGATGAGGTCTTTGGCGAGGTTTCAAAAACAAAATCTTATTCTCTTCTTTTTCTCGGCGAGAAGAAAAGGGCCGAGGACTCCTTCAAGGATATTAGCAAAGCTTTAATTATCGCTCTTGTGGTTATATTTTTTATGTTAACGGCCCTGTTTAAATCTCTTATTGACCCATTTGTTGTTATGTTTGCAATACCTTTCGGTTTTATTGGAGTTGTTATTGGACATGCGATTTTTGATTACAATATCCAGTTTTTGTCAATGGTAGGAACACTTGCGTTATCCGGGATTATTGTAAATGATTCACTAATTATGGTTGATTTTATTAAAAAATTACGAGATGAAGGGAATGATAAAATAACAGCGGTTATAAATGCTGGTAAAGTTAGAGCAAGACCTATTATATTAACAAGCGTAACAACATTTTTAGGTGTTTCCCCACTTATTTTCTTTGCAACTGGCCAAACAGCTTTTTTATCACCTATGGCAGTTAGTTTGGGCTTCGGATTGATTTTTGCAACAATACTTATACTGATTACTTTACCTTGTTTTTATCTTATTGCTGATGATATACGAATCCGTATATCAAATTAAAGATCCGTAATCGAGAAATTATTTTTTTGATATTTTAGTGTTCTTTTTGTAAATTGTTAGTACATTACCAATGCTATTAATAAGTTCTGCATTAGTACTAGCATATATTTTTTCTGCATTTTTCTCAAAATTTTCCTTATCAGAGTGAAGCATTTTTATTTTTATTAATTCGTGGTCCTCTAATACACATGTAATTTCTTTAATTACATTTTCCGTTATTCCATTTTTTCCTATCCAAACAGTCGGATCTAAATGATGTGAAGCCTGACGTAGAATTTTTTTTTGTATGTTATCTATTGACACTTAAGTTTTCTAAATTTTTGTTAAATTCTCTTTACTATTTTCAATTATTGCTTCAATCTTTTCTTTTTCAACACGTATCATTAGTGTTTCGAACTTATTTATTTGGTGATTTAGTAATGTAGTTTGAGTATCTTCCCATTTTAGTGGTTCTATATTAAGGAATTTTTCGGTTTTTATTGCAACATTTGGTAATACTGGTTTTAGATAAATTATTAGTAAACGAAATAAGTTAATACCCGTAGTACATATACTTTGTAATTCTTTCTCGCTATTTTCTTGTTTGGCTATTACCCATGGTTTGTGATGATCAATATATTGGTTTGCCTTATCCGCTAATACCATTATTTCACGCATAGCTTTTGAGTATTCTCTGGCTTCATATGCCTCAGCAATTTTTTGATTAGCATTTGTAAGTGCAGTTTGAATAACAGGATCATGAATATCATCAGCTAGTTTCCCATCAAAATGCTTGTTAATAAATCCAGCACACCGACTTGCGATATTGATTACTTTACCAATTAGGTCAGAGTTAACTCTTACTAAAAAGTCATCCAAATTTAAGTCAATATCGTCTATTCCTACTCCAAGTTTAGCTGCAAAGTAATAGCGTAAATATTCAGGATTTAGGTGATCAAGATAAGTGCGCGCTGTTATAAATGTACCTCGTGATTTCGACATTTTTTGCCCATCTACTGTTAGAAAACCATGAGCAAAAATAGCCGAAGGCGTTCGGAATCCGCTGCCATGTAACATAGCAGGCCAAAATAATGCATGAAAATAAATTATGTCTTTGCCAATGAAATGGTACATTTCCGTTTTACTATTACTCTTACACCAATAATCAAAATCGAGCTTTTCCTTATCGCAAAAGTTTCTAAAACTTGCCAAATAACCAATTGGGGCATCTAGCCATACGTAAAAATATTTATTTGGCGCATTTGGAATTTCAAAACCAAAATAAGGCACATCACGAGATATATCCCATTCCTGTAACCCAGCCTCAAACCATTCATCAAGTTTATTGACCACTTCTGTCTGTAGGTGACCAGCACGCGTCCACTTACGTAGGATTTCTTCAAAATTACTAAGTTTAAAGAAGTAGTGTTCGGATTCTTTTTCTATGGGTTTCTCTCCAGAAATAACAGAAACCGGGTTTTTCAAATCAGTTGGGGAATAGGTAGCACCACAAGCCTCACAATTATCACCGTATTGATCAATTGCATGGCATTTTGGGCATTCTCCACGGATAAAACGATCAGGAAGAAACATTTCTTTGTTAGGATCATAAAATTGCTTAATCGTTTTTTTAGAAATATGTCCATCGTTATTTAACTTCTCATAAATAGTATTTGCGAATATCTGATTTTCTGGCGAATGCGTACTATGATAGTTATCAAAATTTATCGCAAAGTCATTAAAATCATTTTGATGTTCTTCTTTCATTTCGCTAATCAAGGCTTCAGGAGATATATTTTTTTCCTGTGCTCGTAACATAATGGGTGTTCCGTGCGCATCATCGGCGCAAACATAAAAGCATTGATGTCCTCTCATTTTTTGAAAGCGAACCCAAATATCGGTTTGGATATATTCAACCATATGCCCAATATGGATAGACCCATTAGCATAAGGTAAAGCACTGGTGACTAAAATTTGGCGTTGTTTGTGTTGCATTATTGTTAAGGCTACAGAATTCTCGCTGGCTAAAGTAGCATTATTCAATGATAACGTGAAGAAATGGCAATAAATTTGTAGAATAGACTTCTCTTTTATCTGGACAGGTATATCTTGATACTACAATGA
>CAJWIE010000060.1 GCA_913041115.1 uncultured Legionellales bacterium
TATTGTAATAACGCCAATTGAAAGAACCAAAATAATAACAAAACCAATAACTAATCTAATTAGTAGCTTCATTTAGTTTTTACTCAGACCTTATTTTATATTTGCTTTTTAAGTCTTGCGATTTGTGTTTTAACTTGTGCCGGGGCAGTACCACCAACATGGTTTCTTGTTGATACAGAACCCTCTAGTTTTAAAACCGCAAATACATCATCTTTAATCAGTTCAGAATATTGTTGAAGTTCAGATAACGACAACGCAGATAATAGTTTATTATTTTTAATGGCATATTGTACGACCTTACCTACAACCGCATGTGCATCTCGAAAAGCTAGTCCCTGAACAACTAAATAATCAGCAAGGTCAGTTGCGGTTGTGTAACCTTCTTCAGCGGCTTCTAGCATAGATTCGTGTCTTACGGTAATGGTCGGGATTAGGCCGGCATAAACAGTCAGACACATTTTTACTGTATCAACAGCATCAAATAAACCTGCCTTATCCTCCTGATTATCGCGATTATATGCAAGTGGTTGCGCCTTCATTATAGTTAACAGCGCCAGTAAATTACCGTAGACACGGCCTGTCTTACCTCGAACAAGTTCGGGTATATCAGGATTTTTCTTTTGCGGCATAATAGATGAACCAGTACACCACGCATCATCCAAATTAATAAATTGATTTGCCTGTGACATCCACAACACAATCTCCTCAGAGAAACGGGACAGATGCATCATAATTAGACTTGCGGATGCTAAAAATTCAACTATAAAATCGCGGTCGCTTACCGCGTCTAATGAATTTTGTGTCACCTCATCAAAACCCAAAATTTTTGCCACATAATTTCTATCAATAGAAAAAGTTGTGCCGGCTAAAGCCGCAGAGCCTAAAGGTGAAACATTAACTCTTACGCGACAGTCTGCTAAACGTGAACGATCTCGCAATAACATTTCAACCCAGGCCAAAAGATGATGTCCAAAGGTAATCGGTTGTGCAGACTGCATGTGCGTCAGTCCCGGCATAATGGTATCGTAATGTTCATCGGCAAGTGTAATTAGTGCTGTCATCACCTCATTAATTTTCAACACAACATCATCGATTTCATCACGTAGATAAAGACGTATATCCGTTGCAATTTGGTCGTTTCTTGAGCGTGCGGTATGTAATTTCTTGCCGACCTCACCGATATGTTCAACTAAAACGCTTTCAATATTCATATGAACATCTTCAAGAGCCGTTGACCACTTAAACTGATTAGATGCTATCTCTTCTTCGATCTGTTTTAGACCGGCAATAATTTCATCACATTCTTTTTTACTAATAATTTTTGTTTTTGCCAACATCTTGACATGCGCGATTGAACCCGCAATATCATAATGCGCTAAGCGCTTGTCGTAAGAGACTGACTCGGTGAATTGTTCGACGAATTCATCAGTCGGGGCTGTAAATCTTCCGCCCCAGAGTTTTTTTGCCTTATCAGAAGTCATATCTTAGTGTGATAATAATATTTCAAATTAGTTAACAGTATAGCCTAAGCTCAGCTTATCGCATTCGTGATTTCATGGGATGCCGCGAGCAGAGCTAAACGGCTTATAACGCCATAGGTGTAAAAGCGATTTTGATGGCAATCCGCTTCTAAGTTAGGATCTGGGGTGTTACAACAGTCAAGAAATGCCAGCGGCTCAAAACGCATCCCCGGGGTATTCAAATTCTGACTTGTGCTGCGCTTACTATGCACACGATAAAAACCACCTACAACCTGACGGTCCATCATATAAACCACCGGTTCAGCCACGGTTTCATCATCACCCCAGGTCTCGTGTGTGTATATACCCTCCTGGATAATTACCTGACTAACCTTTTGCCCCTCTTTCGTCGTTGCCATGCGTGTTCGTTCCTTACGGTTTAATTCGGAAATTTCATCCTGACTTCGTATGGACATCACGCCCATACCATAAGTTCCTGCATCTGCTTTCACCATCACAAAAGGTGGGTTCTCAACATCATATTCGCGGTATTTAACATTGATGGTTCCTAGTAATGATTTAACATTACTTGATAGACAATCAACCCCTTCATGTTTCATAAAATCAACCTTTCCGCAATTACGAAACATAGGGTCAATCAACCAGGGATCTATATCAACCAATTCCGCAAACTCCATTGCAACCTTTTGATAAAAATTAAAATGACCAGATTTAAGGCGGGATGACCAGCCTAGGCTTGTGGGAGGCGTTATTTTCTGTTCAATATTTTTGAGGATACCGGGCTCACCCCCGGCCAGATCATTATTAAGGAGTATTAGATCCGGATTAAAATTTTCCACTAACAAACGATTTTGATCTCGATGGATAGGCTCTAATAAAACTGTTTTTGAAGAATTAAGTTCAATACGTATCGGCTTGGTAATATCATCTATCAAAGTTCCGATTCGTACTTCAAATCCTGCCTTCTGGATAATTGATTGAAGACTGTCGATATTCTCCATATAAAATAAATTACGGGTATGGTTTTCAGGGATAATTAGAATTTTATCAACCGACAATCCGATATGCTCAACAGCCATCTGTACAGCATGAATACATAGGGATTCAAACGATGGATTAAGATTATTGAATCCCGATGGAAATAAATTGGTATCAACGGGTGCAATTTTATAACCGGCATTTCGTATATCCACAGAGGCGTAGAAAGGTACCCGAACCTCTCGCCAAGCATTTCTAAACCATGATTCAATTGCTGTTTGATTATTCAATATCACACGCTCTAAATTTTCTAAGGGGCCCGTTAATGCCGTTGTTAGATGTGGAACAATTAAATTTTGATTTACTGTCATATGACTAATTTAAATCTCCCCACAGCTGCTGTGCGTTACTTAAACCACAAACCACCGCAGTCTCGGTTCTTAATATTCTAGGCCCCAAACTAATAGGAATATAATTATTTTCTAAAGCTGTTTGAAACTCCAGGTCGCTAAAACCACCCTCTGGCCCAATCATGAGTGTTAATTTGTTATCCTGAATATTGATTTTTGACATGGTTTGTTCAGTACCCGGATGAAGTATAAGTTTTGTTACGTTACTCTCCGAATTCATCCACTCATTAAATATTACGGGGCTTTGTAGTTCCGCCAACCTGTTTCGACCACTTTGTTCAGCTGCCCCAATAATTATTTTCGTCCAATGCGAAAGTTTATTGTCTACTCGGTTGTCTGTTAACTTTACATTACCAAATTCAGATATAATAGGAATTATCATCCTAACACCGAGTTCAACGGCCTTTTGTATCGAAAAATCCATATGCGGACCACGCGAGACTGCAAGGCATAGAGTGATGTCTAATGGCGAATCATTTTCCAATTGGCCATTATCTTTGACTTGCGCTCGAACAGCTTTCTTTGTTAGTTCAGTAATTTCGGCTTTAAATTCCAATCCTGAATTGTTAAATAATTTTATTTGATCGCCAACACGTAGTCTAAGGACATGCAG
Source organism: uncultured Legionellales bacterium (assembly GCA_913041115.1). Classification (GTDB taxonomy): domain Bacteria; phylum Pseudomonadota; class Gammaproteobacteria; order Eutrophobiales; family Eutrophobiaceae; genus UBA11869. The sequence continues at coordinate 3,483 of CAJWIE010000060.1, forward strand.
GATATGGTGTGCTTTGTCTTCTGGTAAAGAAATAGTTTCGCTAAATGTAATTTTTTGGTTGATAAAAACTCTTGGGATTCGCATTATATATATTGCCCTATTCTTTAAATATTCTAAATGAAATATAGAGTCTTTATTATAATGATCAATTGTCAATGAATCTTTTAATTTATTATACTTAAATTTATTTTAAAATTGACAATAATTGAGCAATAAAATTCTATGATTAAAAGTTTAAAATCCTACTTGGATAATTTCTTACAAGAATCCCCTGATAACGATACTTCTCATAAAGGTAAAATAGAATTAGCTACAGCTGCGCTGATGATTGAAATAAGTTTAGCCGATGAAAATATTGGTGATAATGAATACAAAACTATAAAAGATATGCTATTAGAACGATTTCATTTGGATGAAACACAAATCGATGAACTCATATCCTTAGCAGAGGACGAAGTTGATCGCACAGTATCTTTACATGAATTTACAGAAGTAATAAATAATCAACTTTCAGCAACAGAAAAAACGAGTATTATTGAAAACTTGTGGCGTGTAGCCTATGCCGATGCCCATCTTCACAAATATGAAGAATATTACATTAGAAAAATTGCAGATCTATTACATGTCTCACATTCTGATTATATAAAAACTAAATTAAAAGCCGAAAAATAACTTTAGATAATACGCAATTATAATCTTTTAAACGTTTCTTTTATCTAAACCAAGATTTTCCCAAATAGCACAACTCGCGGCCGATTTATTCATAGTGAAAAAGTGTAAACCAGGCGCACCGTTACTAAGCAACTGATCGCATAACTCGGTAACCACGTCGACACCAAATTTAAATATGGATTCGCGGTCACCCCCAAAACCCTGTAATTGTTTGAGTACCCATCGGGGTATTTCTGCGCCGCATCCTTCTGAGAACCGGACTAGTTGAGTACAATTCGTAATCGGCATTACGCCGGCAACAATTGGGATATTAATATTTAATTTTTCGCAATGATTGATAAAACGGTAATAGGAAAATGGATTATAGAAATATTGCGTAATTGCACTATTAGCACCAGCATCGACTTTCCTTTTGAAATTATCAATATCAGCTTTTGCGTTTGTTGCCTGAGGATGAAACTCCGGGTAAGCAGCCACCTCAATGTGAAAGTGGTCCCCTGTTTGCTCTCTTATAAATTCAACCAGTTCATTTGCATGTTGAAACTGCCCGTAACCAACACTACCTGATGGTAAATCTCCGCGCAGTACGACAATATGCTTAATATTGTTGTCGATATAATTTTGCAGCATAACTTTAATCTCGTCGTTCCAATTACCCACACAGGATATATGTGGTACTGACTCGATACCTGTTTTTTCACGAATACCCAAAACAGTTTCAAAAGTCATGTTCCGGGTGCTTCCTCCTGCGCCGTAGGTTACTGAAAAGAAATCAGGGTTCAATTTAGCTAATTCCAATTGTGCTTTTTGTAAATTAGCTATTGCCTCTGGTGTCTTTGGTGAATAACACTCGAAACTAAATTTTTGACTATATTTTTTTTGCGACTCCATAAACCTTTAATACCTGTAGAGTTTGGGTTTATAGGGACCGTCGACATCAACATTTATATAGTCAGCTTGTTCCTTCGTTAATGTTGTTAAATTTACACCAATTCTTTCAAGATGTAATCGGGCTACTTTCTCATCAAGGTGTTTTGGCAGGACATAAACATCTTTCTTATACTTTTCATTTGAGGAAAATAATTCGATCTGTGCTAACACCTGATTAGTAAATGAATTTGACATGACGAAACTCGGGTGACCTGTTGCACAACCTAAATTTACCAAACGTCCTTTAGCTAATAATATAATTCGCTTACCGTCCGGGAATATAACGTGGTCAACCTGTGGTTTAATTTCAACCCAATCGTATTTTTCAATACTTGCAACATCAATTTCATTATCAAAATGACCAATATTACAAACTACAGCTTGGTCTTTCATTTTTGCCATATGGTCATGCTGAATAACATTAAAATTACCAGTGGCAGTTACAAAAATATCTACCTTGGCACAGACATCATCAATTTTAACAACACGATAACCTTCCATAGCTGCCTGTAGTGCACAAATAGGATCAATTTCTGTTACCCAGACAGTAGCCCCAAGTCCACGTAATGACTGAGCACAGCCTTTACCAACATCGCCATAACCAAGTACCAAGGCAATTTTTCCAGCAATCATTACGTCGGTTGCGCGCTTTATGCCGTCAACTAAAGATTCTCGGCAACCATAGAGATTATCAAATTTAGATTTAGTAACCGAGTCATTAACGTTAATAGCGGGAAAAGGCAATTCGCCTTTCTTTTGCATTTGATAAAGACGTTGTACGCCCGTTGTGGTCTCTTCCGTTACGCCTTTAATATTTTTTAATACATTAGAATAGAAACTATTATCCTCAGCTAACTTCTTTTTAATAGAAGCAAATAAATATGTTTCTTCTTCTGATGTTGGATTTTCTATAACAGAAATATCTTTTTCTGCTTTTGCACCAAGAATTAATAATAGTGTCGCATCACCGCCATCATCTAAAATCATGTTTGGTGACCCGTCATTAGTCCACATCATGATTCGATGAGTATAGCCCCAGTACTCCTCCAATGACTCTCCCTTGTAGGCAAATACCGGAATACCCTGCTCAGCAATTGCGGCAGCGGCATGGTCCTGCGTTGAGAAAATGTTGCATGATGCCCAGCGAACCTCAGCCCCCAAAGCTCGTAATGTTTCAATTAAAACGGCCGTTTGAATCGTCATATGTAATGAGCCGGCAATACGTGCGCCCTTTAATGGCTTTGTTTTACCATATTCTTTTCGAATGGCCATTAATCCGGGCATTTCTGTTTCCGCAATACGTATTTCTTTATGGCCCCATTCAGCCAGAGAGATATCGGCAACATGATAATTCGATGAGATAGATTTTGCTGCTACGCTCATATTGTTTCTCCTTATAAACAAAATAAGCGAGCGCCGTTTGAATCTTTTTCGTCTCTATCTGAGCCTAGCGGACTGGAATCCGTTGCAACGCTCCTCAGCAAGACGTTTTTCGTTTAGTGAGCTGCGAAGTATAGTACTCTCCGCGATAAGTTTCAAAAAATTACATTAATTGTTGTTTTAAAACCTCGGTCTTATCAGTTTTCTCCCAAGGCAAATCAATATCTGCGCGGCCAAAGTGTCCATAGGCAGCTGTCTGTTGATAAATAGGTCTTAAAAGATTAAGCATATTAATAATGCCTTTTGGTCTTAAATCAAAATTGTTACGAATTGCCCTGATTAATTTCTCTTGGTCAACTTTACCTGTGCCAAATGTCTCGATGCTAATTGAGGTTGGTTCTGCCACGCCAATTGCGTATGACAACTGTAACTCACAACGCTCAGCAAGCCCAGCAGCTACAACATTCTTCGCAACATAACGAGCCGCATAGGCAGCTGAACGATCAACTTTTGAGGGATCTTTACCTGAAAAAGCTCCACCGCCATGTCTAGCCATACCTCCATAGGTATCAACAATAATTT
>CAJWIE010000061.1 GCA_913041115.1 uncultured Legionellales bacterium
TCATTGAGGCCTTAACTCTTTCAATATATCCATGATGATCAGCGCCCCAAATATTAATTATTTTTTTATAACCACGTTCAAATTTCGACACATGATAAGCAATATCGGAAGCAAAATAAGTAGTTTGTCCATTCTCTCTCACTAATACACGATCTTTTTCATCTTCGAGCTTGCTAGAACGGAACCATTTTGCATTATCTTTTTCATAAACCCATGATTTGTCATTAAGATCCGAGATACACTGGCTAACTATATTCTTTTTTGTTAAAGAATTTTCTGAATACCAACTATCAAATTTAACACCAAAATCATACAGGTCGTTTTTAATTGATGATAAAATTGATTCTAAAGATGCTTCAAAAACCAGACGATATTTCTCATCTCCGAGTACGCTTTCGCAATGTTTAATTAATTTATCAATATTTTTATCTGCGTCCTCTTTCTCATCTAAAATATTCTGAATATCTTTGTGTGGTGCTATAAATTCTTTTTCAAATTTATTTTTTAAATCAATAGCAATATTAATTATATAGTTACCTTTATAAGCATTTTCAGGGAATGGAACTTCTTTTTCGAATTGTTGTAAGTAACGTAACCAAACGCTAACAGTTAGAATATTTACTTGTCTCCCCGAGTCATTTACATAATATTCGCTGTGAACATTAAAGCCGGTTTTTTTTAACAAGTTACAGATAGCTGCTCCATAAGCAGCCCCCCTACCGTGACCAACGTGTAAAGGCCCAGTAGGGTTTGCGGAGACAAATTCAACTAACGTAGGTTTGTTCCCCCCAATTTCAGAATTTCCATATAAATCACCATTTTTTAAAATATCTAAGATGACTGATTGATATGAATCTTGGTTGAGAAAGAAATTAATAAATCCTGGACCCGCAATCTCTGTGCGTTTTATCAAATGCGATTTTGGAAGATTTTCAGAGATTTTGTTTGCCAATTCACGTGGAGCACATTTACAGCTTTTTGCTAGTACCATTGCTATATTAGATGCAAAATCACCGTGCGCAGGATCACGACCGTATTCAATTTTGATGTCGTTTTTATTAATTGTAATTTCAATCCCCTCGGATTTGAGTATTTGTAGGGATTGATTAATTAATTCTTGAAGTCGTTTTTTCAATTAAGCCATCTCAAAAAAAGTGGCATTATTGTATTAGTTTTAACAAAGCAAGAGAAGTTGATTAGGCAGATCTATTTAACTACAGTTAATCCGAGAATTTCCCAATCTTGCATACCACCACGATACCATTTAAGTTTCTCAGCCGGATAACCAAATCTTAGCAAGGTTTTAATGCTGGAGGGTGATTGACCACACCACATGCCGTTACAGAATAAAACGAGTGTTTTTGCATTTGAAAAATTCCATAAGCCTTCAATATTTATTGCGCCAAACTTTTTTTCCAGAAGTTCCGCTACTTCGAAAGGGTCAGCTCCGGCTTCTGGTTTTAATAAAGTCCAAGGGATATTGATTGACCCTGGGATCGTACCTTTTTTAACCCAATCTTTAGTACGCGAATCAATAATAAGAATTGAATTATCACCACTTGAACTTTTTTTTAAGTAGTTTAATAACTCTAGTTCTCCTATTGTCTCGACACCATTTCCGAGATTATATGGTTGTATACAGAATGGCGGGCATTTTCTGGAAGTTTTTGCATATTCAGTATTAACTAGATTATCTAGCGACTGATTTCTCTGAATTCTTACTTCTTTTCCGTTATGTTCTACATCTATGAAGCTAATTTCATTAGTTATATTAACATCAAGCCCACCGCTTGATACTGTCGAAGTATTTGTTATTAGCAAGAAAGCGACGAGGATTAATAAGTAATTTTTTAATATTTGACTCATTTTTTGCCTAATTCATATTTTGAGGGTCTATATCTAAAGACCATCTAACTTTTTTGGAGTTCTTCATTTTTTCAATTTTTTGCAACCATTTATCTAAATGTGCATGTAATAACTTTCTGTTAGTTGCTTGTATAATTAATTGATAACGAAAGCGGCCACCATACTTTTCTATCAAGGCTGGAACTGGACCAAACAGTAACAGTGTGTCCCCCGATAATTGTTTTAATCTCATACTTGCATTTTTAATGAAGTATTTTACTTGTTCAATATTATGCGCTTCTACTCTTAATAATGCCATGTGTGAATGCGGTGGTAATGATGAGAGTTTTCTTTCTTTTAATAGCGATTTAGCGAGATGATTATATCCATGTTTAATTAGATTATGAAACAGCGGGTGATTAGGATTATATGTTTGAACAATGACAGTGCCTTTTTTCTTTCCTCTTCCTGTTCGGCCGCTCACCTGCATAAAGAGTTGTGCTAATCTTTCTGTGGCACGGAAATCAGTTGAAAATAATCCGCGGTCTGCATCAACGATGGCAGCTAAAGTAACATTTGGGAAATGATGCCCTTTTGCGATCATCTGTGTACCAACTAAAATGTCAATGTTGCCTGAGTGCATTCTGTCTAAAAAAATATTCATTGAGTCTTTTTTTTGTGTTGTATCTCGATCTATCCTAGCGATGTTTACCTTAGGAAATTTTTCTAAAAGAACCTCTTCTATTCGTTCAGTACCATGACCAAGTCTAAGTAGTTCTGATTTACACAAGGGGCAATCCTTTATATTTTTTTTCGATGAACCACAATGATGGCAATTAAGACGATTATTTGATTTATGGTATGTGAGTGGTATTTCACATCTATTACATTGCGCCTTCCATCCGCAATGGTGACAGTAAAGATGTGTCGCATAACCTCTTCTATTTAAGAATAATAAGATTTGGTTATTAAGTTCTAAATTTTTTTTAATTTCATCAATAAGCATTTGTGATAATGGACCATACATTTTTTTATTTTGTATATCTAATAATTGGTACTTTGGTTGTTTAGCAACCCCAGCTCTGGTTGGCAAAACTAAATGTATATACTTACTTTCTACAGCATTATTAAGGGTTTCTAGTGAAGGAGTAGCGGAACCCAGTATTGCGGGGACACCGTCTCGTTTTGCACGAACAATCATTAAATCTCTTGCCGAGTATTGAAAACCATTATGCTGTTTGTAAGATAGATCATGTTCTTCATCCGCAATATAGATTCCGGGGTTTAAAAGTGGGGTCCAAACTGCAGAACGTGTTCCTAGTATAATTTTTGCCTTACCGGTTTTCGCATCTTGCCAGTATTTGAGCCGTTCAATATCAGAAAGGCCGGAATGTTGTATAGCTATATCTACTTTAAAGCGGTCTTTAAAACGCTGAATTAATTGAGGTGTTAAACCAATCTCTGGTAGTAAAACTAAACACTGTTTTCCAGATTTGATTACAATATCCATTACGGACATGTAAACTTCGGTTTTACCGCTACCAGTTAAACCATCAAGTAGAAAAACTGAATGGTTGTTTATCGAATTACAAACTGTATTTATAGCTTTCTTTTGGTCTTTATTTAGTTTAACAGCTCTCTTATTTATTTTTACCAAGTTGCTCGAATTTTTTTTTGTTTCCTTTCGTATTAGACCTCTTTTCTCAAGAGCATTAAGTGAGCGTTTTGCTCCAGGAAAAATTTTGTTCAGATCAAATTGACTAATTGATACCTTACTTTTCTTTAAATGGCCCAATATTTTAATTTGAGTTGGTGAAATTTTTTTACTATTTACATTGGGCAGGCTATTATTTTTTGATAAAGACCAAAAACTATCTTCATAATTGGTTATAGAAATATTTTTTCTAAGTAATGCTGGTAAGGCGTTGTGAATTACCTCACCAATTGGGTGATGATAGTAGTTACTAGCCCAAAGCAATAAATTTAAATGTTCAGTATTGATTATCGGGCAGTCATCTAAAATGTTATTAATTCTTTTTAATTTATGCTCAGGATGGTCTGTTTTATTGTTTATTGAAACAATAAAACCAGTGACATTCTTTTGTCGACCAAATGATACCGAAACCCTTAAGCCTGGTTTAAGAATCTTATGGTTAGTATTTTTATCAGGCAAATAATCAAACAAGCATCTTAGCGGCGTAGGTATAGCAACGCTTAAAAAAATATTTTTGACTGTCATGAATAAAAATCTTTTGTATAGGTAAACTAAAACAATTGTTCTGGAATAGATATGGCCCCATCATCTTTTAGTAGGAGATCAGACTGCTGTTTTTTGTTTAGTGATTTTGGGGCATTCTCTAATCTAAATACTTCAAATATTGCATCAGGATTTTCAGCATTTGTCACTTCTCCAGTTTTAGAGTCTACACGAACTGTAACCAGACCTTTTGGTCTTTGTATTACAGATTGTGGCATTCCCTTAAGAGCTTCTCTCATATAGTCAATCCACATTGGTAGTGCGGCACGCCCTCCAGTTTCACGAATACCCAGAGGCTTAAATTTATCAAATCCAACCCAGCTCACTGTAACAATGTTCGAATTAAACCCAGAAAACCAAGCATCATGCTGATCATTTGTTGTTCCTGTTTTCCCAGAAAGATCATCACGTTGTAGTTCTAATGCCCTTCTTCCCGTACCATATTTTATAACATCTTGTGTTATTGAGTTCATAATCCAGATATTTTTAGCATCAACAACACGAGGCGAATATATTGTATTTAGAAGGCTATCATCCCTATAGGGTGACACCGGTCCATCCTCCTCTTCAGGCGTATCAATTTCTTCGGTTGAAGATTTTTCTTTCTGAATATCAATACATTGATTACATACAACCAGCGGGTTAGCTCGAAAAATTATTTTATCGGCATAAGTTTTAGTTTCATTTATAAAATATGGTTCTACTAAAAAACCTCCATTAGCAAAGACCGAATATCCCCTAACTAATCCCCATGGCGATAACTCTGCGCTTCCCAATGCGAGAGAAAGATTTTTTGGGAGTTGTTCAATATCAAACCCAAATTGTTTTATATGGTTAAGTGCAAATGGAATACCGATAGAGTGTAATAGTCTTATTGAAACTAAATTACGCGAATGTATTAATGCTTCACGTAATCTAGTCGGACCATGACTTTTTCTACTATAATTTTCTGGTCTCCATTCATCTTCAATGCCAGGATCTTCAAAAACAACCGGCGCATCATTTATTATACTGGCAGAAGTTTTACCCGCTTCGAGCGCAGCTGAATATATGAATGGTTTAAATCCAGAGCCAGCTTGTCTTTTTGCTTGAGTTACATGGTTAAACTTATTTTTAAAGTAATTAAAGCCACCAACTAAAGCAAACACAGATCCATCATTGGGAGAAATAGAGATTAATCCACCCTCAACATTGGGGATCTGTGATAATACCCATTCATTATTTTCAGTTTTAAATAGGCGAACAATATCTCCAGGTTTTAAAAATTCACTGGCTTTTTTTAGTTTTGGCCCTCTTCTATTTTCAGAAATATATTTTCTTGCCCATTTCAGACCTTCCCAATTAATTTCTACTTCACCAGTATTTAGAACATACACATTGGCGGATTTTTCATTTACATTTTTTACTAGCCCCGGGGAAAGATTGCTAAATACCGGAAAGGTTTTTAGAATATTAATAATATCTTCTTCGCTTTTTGACTCAATATCATCGATAAACTGCTCGGGGCCACGGTAGCCATGCCTTTTATCGTATCCTAGCAATGCATCTCTAAGTGCTTTATTAGCAGCTTTTTGATTCCGATCTTTTATAGTTGTTGTAACTATTAAGCCATTGGTATAGGCATCTTCCCCATATCTCTGGGTTAGATCATTTCTTACCATTTCTGCTAAATAATGAGCTTCAATCTCTGGCGTTGGAATGTGTAAGGTTGCGCTAATCGGAGCTCTTTTAGCTTCTTCAAATTCTTCTTCTGATATATATGAGAGCTCTAGCATCCTTTGCAAAACATAATTTCTTCGTATAAGAGAACGACTTGGGTTGGTAACTGGGTTTGATTTAGAGGGAGCCTTAGGAAGACCAGCTATTGTTGCAATCTGCGCTAGGTTCAATGAATTAACATCAGTCCCATAGTAAACCTGCGCTGCAGCTTCAACGCCGTATGCTCTCTGGCCTAAATATATTTTATTTACATACAATTCAAGGATTTCTTTTTTGCTAAGTTCACGCTCGATTTTAAATGCTAGAAATATTTCATTTAGTTTTCTCAGGTATGTTTTTTCATGGCTTAGAAAAAAATTTCTAGCGACCTGCATTGTTATGGTACTTCCACCTTGTTTTTTTGTTCCCGTTTTTATTAAGGAGTAGGTAGCTCTTGCCAAACCTTGCCAGTCAACACCAGGGTGGACATAAAAACGGTCATCTTCGGCGGCCAAAAATGCTTTGATTAGTGTGTTGGGGAGTGCCTCAATTTTTATCGGAGTACGGCGTTTTTCACCATATTCAGCAATTAGAGACATATCTGCGCTGTAAATACGCAAAGGAACTTGCATTTTTATGTCCTTCAGTGTCTCTATATCGGGGAGTTTTGGTAAAATATATAGCGAAACAATTAGTACCAACGCTAGGCTAAAAAACACCATAGATTGTATAAAATTAAAGAAAAAACGCAGCATATTGTGTTTTATATGTGTAAAATATCCTGAATTATTAGTATTTTATGTTGAATTTGTTGGATCTTACTCTCTCAAATCTTTTTCAAAAGTTTATATTGCAATAGTACTCAAAATAACTTTATGTAGTATTATACATATCCCATATAACCTATGACTAAGAAAGGAAAAATTAGTGTTTCCATTTAGAAAGAAATCGGTCCCTATTTTAGGCATTGATGTAAGTGAAGCGGCTGTAAAGCTTCTTGAGCTCAGTCGTCGCGGGTCAAGTTATCAAGTTGAAAGTTATGCCGTGGTACAACTAGCGCCGAACTCAGTATCAGAAAAGACTATAAATGATATTGATGCGGTCGGCGAGACGATTGCAGATGTTGTCCAAAAATCAGGCACTAAGATAAAAGACGCTGCTATTTGTGTTGCAGGTTCTTCCGTTATTACGAAAGTCATTAACATGCCG
>CAJWIE010000062.1 GCA_913041115.1 uncultured Legionellales bacterium
TATTTCAAAAACACCTTATTTCCCAAAGTTACCTTTGGAATTCTTAAATTATCTAGAACAAGAACAAACTGACACAGAACTACCCGAATTTTGTATTGAGCTAGCTCACTATGAGTGGATTGAGATATTTCTTTCGTTTGATCCAAGAGAAATCTCTTTTGAAAATGTAGACCAGGATGGAGATTTGCTTAAAGGTATTCCTGTACTCAGTTCATTAACACAACCGCTTATATATCAGTGGCCCGTCCATAAAATTAGTTCAGATTTCATTCCAAAGGAGAAGTCTTCTCAACCTATATATTTGCTTGTTTATCGCGATCAGCATTATGGAATCAGTTTTATTGAACTTAATCAAATTGCTGCAAAATTAATAGAAGAGTTACAAAAAAACTCTGATAAAACGGGAGAGGAGATTCTTTTACAAATAGCGGATCAACTAAAACATCCGGATCCGAATATAGTTATTGAAGGCGGATTTGAAGTTATACGGGATTTTAAAAATAGAGATATTATATTAGGCGTAAAAGACAACTAATTATTTCTTTCTTGCTTGTAATTTTAGACGAAGTGCGTTTAATTTAATAAACCCATCAGCATCTTTCTGATTGTAAGCACCAGAATCATCTTCAAAAGTCGCAATAGTCTCATCAAAGAGACTATCAGAATCAGATTTTCTTCCAGTCACAGAGACACCGCCCTTAAATAGTTTTAATTTTACTACACCATTAACTTTCGTTTGTGTTTCATTGATTAAGGTTTGCAATACCTCCCTTTCCGGGCTCCACCAATAACCATTATAAATAAGTTTTGCATAACGAGGCATTAAATCATCTTTGAGATGCATGACTTCACGGTCTAGTGTTAATGATTCCATTGCTCTATGAGCCATAAGCAATATTGTGCCACCAGGTGTTTCATAACAGCCACGCGATTTCATTCCAACGTAACGATTTTCAACAATGTCGCTCCGTCCAATCCCATGTTTACCACCAAGTTCATTGAGACTTAAAAGTAGTTTTGCTGGCGATAATTTCTCACCATTTAGTGCAATTGGGTCGCCTTGTTTAAATTCAAGCTCAATTGATTCTCCCGAATCAGGGGCATCTTCAGGTGCCACAGTCCAACGCCACATTGATTCTTCGGGTGCACACCAAGGATCTTCAAGCTGGCCACCTTCATAAGAAATGTGTAATAGATTTGCATCCATTGAATATGGTGAACCGGTTTTCTTTTTTCCTTCTATGGGTATTTTTTTATTTTCAGCATAGGCTAATAATTTTTCACGTGAGTTAAGATTCCATTCTCGCCATGGCGCGATAACTTTAATACTCGGGTCTAATGCATAGGCACCTAGTTCAAGCCGGACCTGATCATTACCTTTACCGGTTGCCCCATGGGAAATCGCATCAGCACCTGTCTGGTTTGCAATTTCAACTAAACGTTTTGCAATTAAAGGTCTAGCAATTGAGGTACCTAATAAATAGCTACCTTCATAGACAGTATTTGCACGAAACATAGGAAAGACAAAATCTTGTACATATTCTTCAGTAAGATCTTCAATAAAAATTTCCTTTACACCCATTTGCTCGGCTTTTGCCCGTGCTGTTTCCACCTCTTCACCCTGACCAATATCAGCAGTAAAAGTTACGATCTCACAATCGTAGATGTCTTTTAACCAAGCAAGAATGACCGAAGTATCCAGGCCACCTGAATAGGCTAGTACAACTTTATTAATATTTTTTTCACTCATCCAAAATTACCCATGTTAAAAAAAGCGCTTATTCTAGCTACTGTCATGCAACTATCAATATATATAATGTGATTACCTTGCTTTTGTCTATTTAACCGAGATTAAGTTCTATGTTTTCTTAATAAATATCAGCGTTTCGGTATGTAGAGATCTGTTATTGTACCGCTAAACGCCTCGGCTGCCATTGCAACTGTTTCAGATAGAGTAGGGTGGGGATGTATGGTAAGGCCAATATCTTCTGCATCGCTTCCCATTTCAATCGCCAGCGCACACTCAGCGATTAAATCTCCTGCATTTGGCCCAACAATAGCAGCGCCAATAATTCGATTTGATGTTTTATCAAATAAAATTTTTGTCGCTCCCTCATCTCTGCCGAGCGCCAATGAACGTCCGCTTGCAGCCCAGGGGAAAACACCCTTACCATATTCAATACCTTGTTCTTTTGCTTCAATTTCAGATAATCCAACCCAGGCAATCTCGGGATCGGTGTAGGCAACAGATGGAATGACCCGATCATCAAATCCTGCTTTGTGTCCCGCAATTACTTCTGCCGCGAGTTTACCTTCATGTGTTGCTTTATGCGCTAACATAGGTTGACCGACGATATCCCCGATAGCAAAGATATGTGGAATATTAGTCCTTTGTTGATTATCTACTGGAATAAAGCCATGTTCATCAACTTTAACACCTGCTTTATCTGCACCAATTTTTTTTCCATTAGGGGATCGTCCTACAGCAACAAGAATTGCATCGAACTGATCTTTCTCGGGCGCATCTTTACCTTCAAAATTTACTTCCAGTCCTTCTTTTTGTGCTGTAACTGATGTTACTCCCGTTTTTAAATAGATATTTTCGTAAATTTTCTTAATTCTTTTTTGAAGTGGCCGAACAATATCTTTATCACAACCTGCAATCAGAGAATCCAACATTTCAACAACAGTTATTTTTGATCCCATAGATGCATAAACGGTAGCCATCTCTAGACCAATAATTCCGCCGCCAATAACAAGCATCCGTTTTGGAATACTTTTAAGAAATAATGCATCAGTTGAATCCATGATACGTGGATCATCAGGAAGAAAAGATAATTTTGATGCTTGAGAGCCAGCAGCAATTATAGCCGAGTCAAATGTTATAGTTTTAATATTTCCGTCATTATTTATTTCAATTGAGTTAGGAGAACTGAAAGATCCGCAACCTTCTATTACTTCTATCTTTCTTTTTGTTGCCATACCTTTTAATCCGGATGTGAGCTTATTAATAATTGACTCAGTCCAGCGACGAACAGATTTTGAGTCAGGATTACCCGAACCTAATTCGATACCTTGCTCTTTAAGTTCATCAATTTCTGATTTCACCTTACTTACATGAAGTAATGCCTTAGACGGAATACAACCAACATTTAGACATACACCACCTAAAGAAGGATAACGTTCGATTAAAATTGTTTTTAAACCAAGATCAGCAGCACGAAAGGCAGCTGTATATCCACCTGGTCCTGCACCCAATACAACGACTTCTGCGTCTACATTTTTTTTAGTATCTTTATTTATTCTTTCTTTTTTTTGTTTTTCTTCCGATTTATTTGGTTTTGACGATTCTTCAGTTTCCAGCTTGAGTATTAAATCTCCCTGAGAAACATTTTGCCCCGTTTTAATATTAATCTCTTTAACGATTCCAGCATGGGGCGAGGGAATTTCCATTGTAGCTTTATCGCTTTCCAATGTGATTAATGATTGTTCGACTTCAACCTTTTCACCTGGCGAAACATGTATCTCAATGATTTCGACTTCATCGAAATCACCGATATCAGGAACGTTAATATCTTTAATCAATTTTAAATACCTGCGATAAATTTTTTACAATAAAATGTGACGAATATCCGTCAATATAGTGCTTAGAAATTGCGTAAATTGAGCGCCAGCTACTCCATCAACAACGCGATGATCGTAAGATAGCGCGAATGGCAGAATGAGTCTTGGTTCAAACGTTCCATTCTCGTATACAGGTTTCATTGCCGCACGGGATACACCTAAAATCGCAACCTCTGGGGCATTAATAATGGGTGTGAAATGCAGCCCACCAATTCCACCCAAACTTGATATGGTAAAGCATCCACCTTGTAAATCTTTTGGCGAAATTTTTCCTTCTCTTGCCTTGTTACTTAATTCTATTATTTCAGTTGCAATGTCAAATAGTCCTTTTTTATCGGCATCTTTCAGGACAGGAACTAATAGTCCATTTTTAGTATTAACTGCAACACCAACATGAAAATATTTTTTAATAATTAAGTTTTCACCACTTGGCTCGATTGAAGAGTTAAATTCTGGGAATTTTTGTAGGGCAACGACCACTGCTTTAATTAAAAAAGTTACCAGTGTTAATTTCACACCCTCTTTTTTTGCTGATTCAAGTTTGGATTTTCTAAATTCTTCAAGTTCGGTAATATCTGCTTCATCAAACTGGGTGACATGAGGTATTGTTATCCAGTTTCGATGTAAAGTTTGCCCGGCAATTCGTCGAATGCGGGTTAATGGCTTTTGTTCAATCTCTCCAAATTTAGAGAAATCAACAGGTGGTATTTCCAGTGTAGAAAAAGCGCCTTTATTAGCAAGTTTTTCACCAGACATAATGCTTTTGGTAAATGCCTTAACATCTTCTTTTAAAATTCTTTTTTTTGGTCCTGTTCCGTATACTAAACCAAGGTCAACACCCAATTCTCTTGCAAATCGTCTTACCGAAGGACTTGCATGTGATTTCGCCGAATTACTTTGCCCAACTAATTGGCTTGATTCGGGTGTTTTTGGTGGCGGAGGAGGTGCAGCTTTATTTTCAGTTTGCTTTTTAACTTTTGGCGTTTCTTTTTTTTCTATCTCTTCAGTTTCTTTTGATACCTGATTATCTTTTTTTACTCCTTCTTCGCTAATTAGCAGACTAATTATCGGTGTACCCTCAGAAACTTTATCACCAATATTAACCTTTATTTCTTTTATCTCACCTGCATTCGGCGAAGGGATATCCATCGATGCCTTATCACTTTCAACGGTAATTAACGTGTCTTCAGGTTCGACGCTATCACCAACACTAACGGCAATTTCGATTACTTCAACTGCATCAAAATCTCCAATATCGGGTATTTTTATTTCTTCTATTTTTGACAAAGATATTTCTCTTTAAAAATTTTTAGATACTTGTTGGCTCAGGTTTATTCGGATCGATTTTATATTTTTTTATTGCTTCGTTAATTTTATCTATTTCTATTTTTCCTTCATCGGCTAATGCTTTTAATGCAGCGACCACTATGTAATATCGATTTACTTCAAAGAATTTTCTTAATTGGTTTCTTGTATCGCTTCTACCAAAACCATCAGTACCCAATACAATGTATTTATTAGGGATAAACTCACGTATTTGATCAGCATAAATTTTCATATAATCAGTTGCAGCAACTACAGGTATATTTTCATCTTTAAATAAAGACTCGACGTATGTGACTTTCTGTTTTTTATCAGGATGTAATAAATTTTGTCGTTTTATCGATAACCCTTCTCGTCGTAGTTCATTAAAGCTCGTTACACTCCATATGTTTGATGAAATACCAAAGTCTTCTTCTAGTAAATCAGCTGCCGCAATGACTTCACGTAAAATTGTGCCCGAGCCGAGTAATTGTATTTGTGCTTTTGCTTTATCTGGTTTTTTCAGAAGATACATTCCTTTAATAATGCCTTCTTCAGCATTTTTAGGTATTTCCGGGTGTTGGTAGTTTTCATTCATTACCGTGATGTAATAAAACAAATCTTCGTCTTGGTTATACATGCGATGCATACCGTTTTGTATGATTACTGCAAGCTCGTATGCAAATGTAGGGTCATAGGAAACACAATTAGGTATAGTTGATGAGAACAGGTGACTATGCCCATCTTGATGTTGTAAGCCTTCACCAGCGAGCGTTGTTCTTCCTGCTGTTCCACCAATTAGAAAACCACGAGAGCGCATATCAGCTGATGCCCAAGCCAGGTCCCCAATTCTTTGAAAACCAAACATCGAGTAATACACAAAGAAAGGAATCATATGAATATTATTGTTACGCCATGCAGTAGCTGCTGCAATCCACGATGAATATCCACCTGCCTCATTAATACCTTCTTCGAGTATCTGACCTTTTACATCTTCTCGATAATACATAACTTGTTCAGAATCAACTGGCTCATACAATTGACCTACTGCCGAATAAATTCCGTACTGCCGGAACATTCCTTCCATTCCAAATGTTCGTGCTTCATCAGGCACAATCGGTACGATATGTTTTCCAATTTTTTTATCTTTTAATAATCCATTAAGAATACGAACAAAAGCCATTGTTGTTGATATTTCTCTATCACCAGTTCCTTCTAATAATTTTTTATGAATATCAATATCTGGTATTTCAAGTTTAGGTGGTGATTTCCGTTTGCTAAAGAAATAGCCGCCAAGTTCTTCACGCCTTGCTTTTAAGTACTTTATTTCTTCACTATCTTTATCTGGTTTGTGGAAAGGCGCATCTTTTATTTCTTCATCTGTTATTGGGATACTGAAGCGGTCGCGGAAATGTTTAAGCGCATCTTCCCCCATCTTTTTTTGTTGATGCGTAAAGTTCTGACCTTCTCCTGCTTCACCCATACCATAACCTTTAACAGTTTTTGCGAGTATCACGGTTGGTTGTCCACTATGATTGACTGCAGCATGGTAAGCTGCATAAACTTTATGAGGATCATGACCGCCACGATTCAAACGCCAAATATCTTCATCTGACATGTTAGCAACCATTTCTTTTAATTCAGGATATTTACCAAAGAAGTGTTCACGAACATAAGCACCATCTTTTGCTTTATACGCTTGATATTCACCGTCAACACATTCTTCCATACGTTTGTATAAGTGGCCGGATGTATCTCGGGCAATTAGAGGATCCCAATAAGAACCCCAGATAACTTTAATCACATTCCAACCAGCACCACGAAAGGTGCCTTCAAGTTCTTGAATGATTTTACTGTTGCCTCGAACGGGACCATCCAATCTTTGTAAATTACAGTTAATCACAAAGATTAAATTATCTAATTTTTCTCTTGCCGCGAGACCAATTGCGCCAAGTGATTCTGGCTCATCCATTTCACCATCACCCATAAAGGCCCAAACCTTTCGATTTGTATCTTTAATCATTTCTCTATTTTCTAAATAACGCATGAACCGCGCCTGATAAA
>CAJWIE010000063.1 GCA_913041115.1 uncultured Legionellales bacterium
AGGTCTGTTTCAGCCTGGTCACCATCGGGTTCTTTTACAAAAGCACGACTCATATTAACTTATTTAGATAATTATTTAGCTAAATTAAGCATGGAGATGAAACACTTTATTCATAATCTTCCATGTCCCGTCAACTTTAAGCAGCGTAAAAAAATCAGTAAATTTATGTCCTGTCCAGTTATCACTTTCGAGTCGAACGGTGGCGATAGTACCTGCAATATCCATACCGGAAATTTCTGTTTTGATATCAACCGCCGGGCCATTTTCATCATTCCAATCAAAAAGCTTCTGAATCGGTCCTGCAAATAAGTCCGGCCCAATATAGCCAAAGATTGTGGCATCCTCATGAAAGGCGGGTTTCATATCATCGCCCCGACCCGATTTTGCCCCATCAATGTAGAACTGAACTGTTTTCTCAATCATCGCTTTATCATTTGCATCAGCCATAACGCTAACCTCTATTATTTCTAAAAAAATTAAGCACGAAAAAAAATACTAACAGCAATTAGGGTTGTAGTTAACCAGAGATATCTGCTGCCGGGATGAAAGGCTGTTGTGTTTTGCAACACCTCAAATAAATCATAGTCTTATATTTGACATTTAATGTAAAAGGCGTAGTCTTATTTTATCGCCGATTTGAGCTCAGCTTGTAGGGCGATTGATAAATACTGCTAAAAGAGGGCAACCTATTTTAGCGAATGCTGAGTGGGTTTTTTTACGCCAAAAAATCGCCGGTTTAAGTAACAACTTGCAGGACGATTGATAAATACTGCTAAAGCGTTGGTTTCTCAACACCCCTGAGACTACCGAGGCAAATTAAAAGGGGTAGAGAATAAATAAATGATAAATGAAACATTAGAAAAATCAGCAAAACAAAAAAAGACGAATTATTTTAAACATCAGTTCGACTTGTTTATTGAGAGTTCAAAAAAACATAAGCTTGAAAAGCAAAGAAGCAGAAAATCAAAATCTTCTGCTGAAGCGGCAGAGCTTAGCGATGATACTCAATAGGCTTCGGTTCATAATTAGTTTATAATTTTTCGTTTCCTCTGATACTCTGATTAAAAAATCAGTTCCGGTGGCCGTTATACGGTCAAATTGTGCACTCGAATATGGATTGAAGAAATGTCACCATCAGGTCATGCAAACTCAACAAAAGCAATCCTCTATGCATTCGTCGCTAATCTGGGGCTTGCTTTTACGAAATTAGGTGCGGCTTTTTATACTGGCTCGGGTAGTTTATTAGCAGAAGCCATTCATTCCTTTGCTGATTGTAGTAACCAAATACTTTTATTCATCGGGCTTAAACAATCGGAAAAACCTGCAGATAAAGAACATCCGTTAGGTTACGGTAAAGTGATTTACTTCTGGAGTTTTATTGTGGCAATTCTGTTGTTTAGTATGGGAGGGTTATATTCTGTTTATGAAGGATGGCATAAACTGCAAAACCCTGAAGAACTCAACCATATATGGGTAGCATTACTGGTTCTTGTTTTTGGCGTTGTCCTGGAATCATCTGCTTTGTTTGGTGCGTTAAGTGTAATTAAAAAAATAAGAAAGAAAAAAACGCTGCTACATTGGATTAGAAATACTCGTAATGCGGAACTAATTGTTATACTTGCAGAAGATACGGCAGCAATTCTTGGGCTTATTGTCGCTTTTATCTTTATTTCAATTGCAGGTATAACCGGTGATACGACTTACGATGCACTTGGCTCGATCTCTATTGGTATTATATTAATTACTATATCTATTTTTAGTGGTTGGCGAATAAAAGAACTTATTATTGGTCGATCTGCTGAGCCTGATCTTACAAAATTAATCGATTCGATTATTGAAAAAGATAACAGTATCGAAAAACTTTTAAATACCATAACGATACAATTCGGTCCTGATATAATGTTAGCTGCCAAATTAAAAATGAAACCAGGGTTAAGTGTTGAAGAAACAGTAAAGGAAATCAACGAACTTGAAGATGAAATTCAGAAACACGTACCGACTGTTAAGTGGTGTTTTATCGAACCAGATATTAAGCTATAAGAATTAGAAACTAAACTTTATATTATTTCATTCAACCAATCAGATTAAGCGTCCATTCTGCGCTTGAGTGTAGTTTACCCGGTGACATAGCAAACCATAAAATAACAATTACAAGAGAAGCAATAAATATTTTTTTAACGACATCATTCATAATATGTAACTCTTCCTCCCATTCGTCTTAAGATACGATAAACACTATTTCATCTCACGCCAAAGCATAACAGCCAGAACAGCGGGGATAATAAAGCCAAATAAACTCACCCATATGGGTATGGTGACCGAATTTATAACCACTGTCCACCCGAGAAAATAACGTAACAAATGAAAAAGTCCGACCAAAGTAAAAATAACAATAGCAATAATGGTAAATGGTTTCATTCTTAAAGATTTTCTCTTTGCTTAAATTCAAGTACTGTTGCATTAATACAGTATCTGGGTTGGCCATCTGGTCCGTCATTAAAGACATGTCCTAAATGAATCCCCGAAGATATTGAACGAATTTCGACTCTTTGCATACCATAACTATCATCCTGCAATTCATAGACTGCCCCATCAACCGGTTTAGCAAAGGATAGCCAACCGCTTTTTGAATCAAAACGATCGTTGGTATCAAATAATGGTGCACCGCTTAATTTATCAATAAAAATACCATCAGGTGTATTTCTAAAAGTTTCATATTGTTTACAGAATCTTGCATCAGTTCCCTGGTTAAATGCGACATTATAGGCCTCTGACTTACCCAGCTTAAACATCCCTAGTTCCTGATAAAAAACCTCCGGTGCCATATAACCCTGATGAGCAAATACTTCACTCCCATTCTCTAAAAATAAAATAGTTGGTGTTGCCCAGGTTGGAGCCTTAATATCAAGCCCATTAAGTTCATTGGCTAATTTAAAGGTTAATGGAATTGACCCCTGATAGGTATCGGTTACATCTTTTTTAAACTTCTCACAATATGGGCAATAATCTTCAGCCTCAATCACGATAATATTTTTTTCTTCAAGTAACGAAGAATTATCAACCTTTATTATTTTCTTAGTATTAAATCTGATGCCTGTAGCATGAATGGGGCAATATCCGTCTGGATTTTTAACTAAATAATCCTGATGATAATCTTCTGCAGGATGAAATTCGGCCAGTGATTTAATTTTAGTGGCAATAGTTCCATAACCTGCTTCACTTAATAATAGCTGATATTCTGCTAACACCTGTTTTGCCTGGTCTTGTTGGTTTTCATTTGTCGTTAAAATAACAGAGCGATATTGCGTACCAATATCGTTACCCTGTCGGTTTAATTGTGTAGGGTCATGACCTTCGAAAAAATGACGTATTAAATCGGTAGCTGAGATCTCGTTTTTATTAAACGTCACCTCAACAACCTCTGCGTGATTATTGGGATTATTCTTATTTTCAGGCTCTGTAATAGCCTTATAATTTGGCTCAATACCAATACCATCGGCATAACCCGACACAACGTCAATTACACCAGGGATTGGAGCATACTCTTTCTCGACACCCCAAAAACACCCTGCACCGAGTACGATTTTCTCAATATGCTCAGTTGCTTCCATTTTAGCTTTTGTAGAGATTGATACAAAAATAACGCATAAAATAATAATTCCGTAGATAATTTTATTCATAATATATTCTTTTATTAGCTAATTTTATATTCTTAATAAATCTATGGTAAGGTTTGTTATCATTCATTTCAAATAATATCAATTCTCAGAGGGGAGTCATAGTTATGAAACTGGGCGGCGTCAAATCAACAAATAAGAAAATGCACTCCGTAGCTGATGCTTTTGGAAACCTGTTAGTTGATGGGTTCCACTTCTCAGTATTGTTTGCGATTATCGTTACAATCTTTATATCTGCAGCACTCGCCTTCTCTGAGATGGTGTCAAACAGAGCAATCACGATTGAGGATATTTTGCTGCTTTTCATCTACCTCGAACTCGGTGTCACGGCTGGCATCTATTTCAAAACCAATCATATGCCAGTTCGTTTTCTACTTTATGTTGCCATCACTGCCTTAACACGGATGATTGTTGGCGAGATTCAGGTAAGTCACGAACCTAACATCGCCATTCTTTACGCTGCGGCGGCTATTCTGCTTTTAGCGATTTCAAATTTCGTTATTCGATTCGCTTCAAACAAATATCCATCTGAACAAGAAAAGATTATGAGACAGCGTGCCTGAATACAAACCAAAACGTACGAGAAACATCTATTCGCCAGGCCAAGATAAACCTTTTAAATTATCGCGCACGAAAGTTGAATCTTTTATAAATTGCGAACACTGCTTTTATCTTGATAGACGACTTGGAATCAATCAAATTCCAGGCTTTCCGTTTAATATTAATTCAGCTGTTGATGAATTATTAAAACGTGAGTTTGATCAATACAGAGAATCCGGCAAGCCCCACCCGTATATGATTGAAGCTGGTATAAATGCTATCCCCTATCAACATGATGAGCTAGATAAATGGCGGGAAAATTTTGTTGGCGTTCAGTATTTACATGAAGCTTCAAACCTCCTGCTTCATGGTGCGATAGATGACGTGTGGAAAACAGAAGAAGATGAACTCATTGTGGTTGATTACAAAGCAACCAGTAAAAAAGACAAAGTAAATATTCATGCACCCTGGCAGAGAGGGTACAAACGACAAATGGAATTTTATCAGTGGCTTTTAAGGAAAAATGGCTTTCAAGTATCAAATAGAGGTTATTTTGTATACTGCAATGGTAGGCGTGACCGCGACGGGTTTAACGCTAAAGTTGAATTCGATGTTGATCTGCTTCCTTACGACGGCGATGATGGTTGGGTTGATAATACAATCGAGAAAATTATTACCTGCTTAAATCAGGATAACGCACCAGACCCAAACAAAGATTGTGATCAGTGTAAATATAATCAGGAAGTGATTCAGTATTATTAATTATAAAAAATGACAACCAAATATTAACGTATTAGATCACAGGCGGCCTGTGCCGCGGAATCAACATCTTTATAACTTTTACATTGCTTTTTGGAATTAACAGGATAAAGACACATTTCAGCTCGGTTTTGCTGACCCAATAATCTAAGCGCTCTTTTCTTTAAATTTTGTGTTGTTGATTTAAGTGATGGGCCTTCATCTACATTAGAATCTAATGCTTTTACTTCCGTTGTTCTAATATTATTGTCAGTATATTCACTAGATACATTGAGTGTTTGGGTTACGGTTGTTTTTTTTCCATTTGGGCAAACAATAGTATAGATGCGATTTCCTCCATCCTGACCCTTGTCGTAGACTTTTACAGCGTCTTGTTTTGCAACAACATAAGTATTTACAGATAAAAGAACAAACAGTGTCAAAAATATTTTTGTCGGATATTGATGCATTAGAACTCCTTACCCTCAAACCAATGAGTCTTTGAAGGATCAAGGTCGGTTAATTTTCCTAACGTTTTTGATCCCCCTTCAACACCGACCACACCATAGACTCCATCGCTTGTAAATATTGGCACCACCGATGACGGAATACCGCCACTTAATTCAAATGCCCGATCATCTAAATCGATATCACCATCACCATCCCAATCTAGTGCCGCACCTGCTGAGAGAATATCAAAATTATATGCCGTACCCAGACCAAGTGATGCGCCACAAGGATCACTCGATGATGATGTTTCTTCAGGAGCAAAAGTTGTAAAGGTAACAATACCGCCGGTTGTTACTGGTGCTGATAGAACTTTCTCAGCAGTTGTGCCGGCATCGGTAAAATCATAAAACCAGCCAGCAGCTTCTTTATGAGTTGAATCAGAGCTATCGAGTATCGTAGTAGTAACATCAATTAGATCGCTATCAGTATAAGCAAACCCACCTATTTGAGGATAATCATCTGCTGACTCCGAGACATTATCACCATCAGCGTCATCCATTTCATTTGACCCGGTAAAGAAATCACGGAAGGCATAAAATCGGTCTTCAACTTCCGTGTCTAACGGATGAGGTCGATAACCACTGCCTACTAGGACATAATCATAATCACTTTCATTAGAAAAGAGCGTATCAGTTACTTGAACAACCGAAGGGGGATCAAAGAAACGTCTCTTTGTTGAGTCTCTACTACTATTTCCGATCTCGGCTAATTTACCAACAACGGTTTCGGCCTCTGGGTTGGAACTCGCTGTCTGAAGTACCGCTAAATCAACGCGCCAGATTTGCCCGCCAGTATCTACCGCGTAGAGTCGATCTGTAACACCATCAAGGTCGCCATCGAGCGTTCGGATACCGGCGGCGATCGAAAAACTCATATCTGACACCTGAATATCAGCACCAGAACCCGAACCACTGATTGATACAATGAGACTGCCATCTTCCGGGTCAACGATATAGATGGCGTTACCCAGAAAATCATTACCACCGTTGTCATCCGGCGTATAAACCCCTGATGTATCTAAAGTTGAATCATAACCACCACCAAAAACTAAGACTTTTTTAGTCTCGGTACCACCTCCAGAATCGATATAAATAGTGGTAATAATCGGTTGTGACCAGGTTTGACCGAGACGGGAAAAATCACCGCTCCCACCCTCAATGCGCCATAAAAAATTTGGAACAACGATACCGCTGGTGGATGAGATATTTGCACTCAAATCAAGCGCATAAATATTATCACCCCCTCGCCTTGCAGCAACAAAAGCGATTACTTGGTCGCCATCTACAGTTTCGATATTACCATCTAAATCATCATCAATTACTTGAATGGTCGGGGTAACATCTAATCCATATATATGATCGCCCTGTCCGTTAGCAAACATATCCTGTTGTTGGCCCCAAAAATC
>CAJWIE010000064.1 GCA_913041115.1 uncultured Legionellales bacterium
GGTTTCGCTCATTTTCAGTCAGTGGTCGTGTTAAAAAACCAGGTGTTCATGTTGCGCCAGCTGGTATTAGCATAAATGAACTAATTGATGAATACTGCGGTGGGATGCTTAATGGTCATGAATTTTATGGTTATTACCCAGGTGGTGCGTCGGGGGGGATTTTACCTGCATCACTTGGAGATGAGCCATTAGACTTCGATACATTACAAAAACATGGTTGTTTTATTGGTTCGGCAGCTATAATCGTATTGTCTGATCAAGATAAGGTTAAAGGATTAGCACTGAATTCAATGCGATTCTTCGAGCATGAATCGTGTGGCCAGTGCACACCATGTCGCGTTGGGACATCGAAAGCGATACAATTGATGGAAAAAGAGGAGTGGGATAAAGACTTATTAGAAGAACTATCTGTTGCGATGTGTGATGCATCGATATGCGGTTTAGGACAGGCGGCGCCAAACCCGGTCAGATGTGCAATCAGGTATTTTCCTGAGGAATTTAAAAAATGTCCGCCAACCCAAAACAAAAAAACGAAACAGTAGTAAGTTTCATCCTAGACGGCAAAGAAGTTTCTTCTTTCGGTGAAGAAACAATTCTTGAAGCTGCAAAACGTCAGAGTATAGAAATCCCTCATCTCTGTTATAAAGACGGATATCGTCCTGATGGGAATTGTCGTGCTTGTGTCGTTGAAATTGAGGGTGAGCGTGTTCTTACTCCATCCTGTTGTCGAAAACCGACTGCAGGTATGAAAGTTAATAGTTCAAACGAAAGGGCTCGTTTGTCTCAAAAAATGGTTTTAGAATTGTTACTGTCAGATATGCCGCAACAAGGTAAATCACCATACAAACTTAATTCTGAATTAGATTATTGGGCAGAAAAACTTTCTATTTATAATCCGCGCTTTAGAGAACGAACACAAGTGCGTTCTGATATTTCTCATCCTGCAATCGCCGTCAACCTTGATGCCTGCATACAATGCACAAGATGTGTCCGAGCTTGTCGCGAAGAACAGGTCAATGATGTTATTGGCTATGCTTTCCGTGGTAAAAAATCAAAGATTGTTTTTGATATGGATGAACCTATGGGTGAAAGCACCTGTGTTGCCTGTGGTGAATGTGTACAAGCTTGTCCTACAGGTGCGTTAATGCCTGCAAAAAATGTTGGTTTGGTTGAGCCAGATAAAAAAGTCAACTCGGTTTGTCCTTATTGTGGCGTTGGCTGTCTACTAACATTTAATATAAAAAATAATCATATTCAGTATGTAGATGGAAGAGACGGGCCGGCAAATAAAAGTCGTCTTTGTGTTAAAGGGCGCTATGGTTTTGATTATATTCATCATCCTGATCGTCTAAAAAAACCAATGATTAGACGAGAAGGTTGTAAAAAAACTTCAGACCTTATTGAACCTGAAAATATGTATCAATTTTTTAGAGAGGCAACATGGGAAGAAGCGCTAAGTTTAGCGGCAGAAGGCTTTAATAAAATTAAAAGTAATAACGGGCCTCAATCACTTGCAGGGTTCGGCTGTGCAAAAGGGAGTAATGAAGAAGCATATTTAGTGCAAAAATTAGTCAGAACAGGGTTTGAAAATAATAATGTCGATCACTGTACTAGACTATGCCATGCTTCATCGGTTGCTGCTTTATTAGAAACGATTGGTTCTGGTGCTGTATCAAATCAAGTTTCAGATGGCTCATATGCTGATGTCATAATTGTTATTGGTTCTAGACCACATGAAAACCATCCTGTTGCTGCAACATTCCTAAAAAATGCATCTTATCGTGGCAGTAAACTCATTTTTATTGAGCCTTACAGTTCTGATATTGCTATACATGCAAGTCATTTTTTACAGTTAAGACCTGGGACAGATGTGCTGCTTTTAAATGCAATGATGCATGTCATTATTAATGAAAATCTTCATAACAAAAAATTCATTGATGAACATACCAAGGATTTCGAAAAAATTGCTTATACAGTAAAGAACTACTCGCCTGAAAAAGTTTCGCCTATTTGCGGTATAGAGGCAGATATGATTAAAGAAGTTGCACGATTGTATGCGACTTCAGAGAAATCAATTATTTTTTGGGGTATGGGTATCTCTCAACATATTCACGGAACAGATAATGCACGCTGCCTAATTTCCCTTGCGCTGATGACCGGACAAATTGGCCGTGAAAGCACTGGACTACACCCTTTACGGGGACAAAATAATGTTCAAGGAGCTTCTGACGTTGGTTTAATTCCAATGGTTTATCCAGATTATCAACCTGTCACTGATTCCGAAGTCAGAATTAAATTTGAAAAACTTTGGGGGCAAAAACTCAATCCTGAAAACGGCAAAACCGTTGTTGAAATAATACATGCAATTCATAGCAACGACATTAATGGTCTCTATATTATGGGTGAGAATCCAGCAATGTCTGACCCGAATCTTAATCATGCAAGAACAGCACTTTCAAAACTTGAGCATTTAGTAGTCCAAGATATCTTTTTTACTGAAACTTGTAGTTATGCTGATGTAATCTTACCTGCCTCTGCATTTCCTGAAAAAGATGGGACATTTACTAACACAGATCGACGTGTTCAATTAGGTAGACAAGCTGTTGAACCGCCTGGTGAAGCTAAAAAAGATTTATGGATTATTCAGGAAATTGCGAATCGTATGGGACTCAATTGGCATTACGAAGATGTAAAAGATGTATTAAATGAAATTAGATTAGCAACACCAAGTATGGCGGGAATTACTTGGGAACGATTAGAAGCCGTTGATTCTCTCACCTACCCCTTAATGAATATTAATGACCCAGGTGAACCGGTTATTTTTAAAGATGGTATTTTCCCAACTAAAGATGGTAGAGGAAATTTTATCGCTGCTGAGTATACAAAACCAGCTGAACTTCCAACTGATGATTTTCCATTTGTATTTATTACCGGTAGACAGCTTGAACATTGGCATACTGGAACAATGACGCGTCATTCCCGAGTACTTGATATTATCGAGCCAGGCCCATGTATATTAATTAGTCCTGAAGACTTAAAATTATTCTCACTAAAATCAGGTGACATGCTGGTAATTGAGTCACGCAGAGGAAAAATCTCAGCGACCACACGGGCGGACGAAGGTATGCAACAAGGTGTTGTGATGATGCCATTTTCATTTAATGAAGCAGCCGCAAATCTGATTACAAATGAAGCATTGGACCCAATCGGTAAAATTCCAGAATTTAAATACTGCGCCGTTAAATTAAGTCGAGGACAGCGGCCTGGCGACACGACAGACAGTGATAAAAAGATTAGAGGAAATAGGGTTGATGTTAAATATCTATATGGATCGTAGAAATATTATTAAGAATCGTGATTTTTTACATCAATTAATTTTAACGTCTCCATAACTAAGGGCTCTGCTGTCTCACTACTTGCATCTGGAATAATCGTTGTAATCTGATAGAGTTTACCCGGAATTTCATCTGAAAGAACAATCTCATAATACTTGTCAGCAAATTTTTCAAAATCACGACGATGTGGATCTTTAACATAAGGAGTAAAAAATATTTTTTCTCCTTGATATTCTTTCCCGTTGTAGCTAAAAGTCGTTGATTCTATCTTTGCGGTCTCTCTTAACGCTACTTTTATCTGTTTTAGAAAATACCTATATCGGTCAGCTTTACCACCCGTGATTCTTGCCATATCGAAAACATCGCCATTCATATATATCCCAAGCACTGGGTTACCTTTTATATTTGTAGTATTACCCTCAGGTATCTTTTGTTTTCTCTCGGCTGTAAAAAAATCCAATAACGCATTTTTAGTGCCATCTTTATTCAATTCTACAACTTTCAAAAAAACAGAATCTATAAAACCATCTTCATAACTACCCGAT
The DNA here is from genome assembly GCA_913041115.1 of uncultured Legionellales bacterium. Taxonomy (GTDB): domain Bacteria; phylum Pseudomonadota; class Gammaproteobacteria; order Eutrophobiales; family Eutrophobiaceae; genus UBA11869. The sequence goes on from CAJWIE010000064.1 coordinate 3,881, forward strand.
TTCTCAAATTCATAATATAAACTTGTTGGCTGAGTGATATTGCCAAGATGATTATCCAACCACAACTTATTCTCAGCGGTTGCAAATTCAAAACCTTCCGGAATCTCTTCTGCTTCACCATAGCGACCAATTTTACTTTCTATTTCCTCTTCGCTTAGTGATTTTCCTCCCCTTACCGTATTGGAGAATTCGGGCTTTTCGCCGGTAACTTCAGCATCCGTTTCATCCGCAAATATAAGAACTGAATGAGTTGCAAATAAATATATGATTAATAAGGAATTTAATAATAATTTCATAGATTACTCCGGCTATTTTACTAATGGAATATTGTAGTCCATTAAAATTCTCTCAATCTCTGTCTGATTCTCTTTAATTAGTTTATTAATCGTTTCCTTCCAAGCCTTCTCTCCAAATCGAACAGCCATTGAAAAACTATAAGTCAGTCGTATCTTCTTTTCTGGGTCATCCTTTAGTGGTAGTACGACTAACTCAGCCTTATCTTTATATTGCCTCGCCCAATACCCAGCGCTTTGCCCCATAACAACTGTTGCATCAATTTTACCTGCCACAATATCATCAATAAGTATTTTGGCAGGATTAGCTTTTGGGTTTCCCGGTTGTCCTTGATACGGGGTAATATATGACATTAAACCATTATAAAACACCCAAAGTTGAGCAGCACCAACATCACTTAATCCAATTTTAACTTTCTCTTTACTTGTCTTTACTGCATCTAAAAGCATTGACGGGTCCGTCACCGAATCTAAGTTGCGTCCCTTTGCATAAATTAGTGCGTACGATGTTGTATAATAGGGTTCAGTTGTCGCAGCAAGTTCAAAACTGGAAGGCACATTCATTACAATATCGCATTTATAATTATTATTATTTGATTCTGCTCTTAGGGTATTTCTAATAAAACCAATACGCTGAGGAAAGAATTCATACTTTAATTCTAGATCCAGCTTTTTAGCAAAAAGCTCAGCAATTTTATTCTCATAGCCTTCGCCATTTTGATTTGACATGGGCAACATATATGGGTCAGCACACACTTTAAAATATTTAGGATCGGGCAAATGATCATCTGCTCGTACTAGCTCAATAGAATAAATCAACAATAAAAGTAAAAATTTTATTTTCATTATAAAGATTTAACCCACCTTAAATGCGGGTTAATAATTACCTATATAGTTATAAAATTACTTATTCGGTTTAATTTTATTAATTTTACCAATAAGTCTTTTAAATGGTCCTTGTAACTCTGCCATCGCTCTTTCCTTCATTGCTGCTTTCTCATCAGCGCTAACAGCACCAACAACAACAACGCCAACCATTCCAAACCCAATATGGGGCTCACAAACATAGCCGTATATACCTTCTGTATTTAGTGTAGGGGTTATGAAACTAGAACCTGCCAATTTACCTTTCTCTCCCCATCCTGTTGCACCATCGGGTATTAGATAAGTTACTGAATTATGCGAGGTCATATTAGTGAATTTCACCAAATCCCCCGGTTGAATATAAACGATAGCGGGTTTAAATTCTCTTGCAGCTGCATTAACAATATGCTCTTCTGCGTTAACTAAACTTGGAAATAGGTATGCCAGTGCACACAACATTACCGCTATATATCTTGTTATTGTCATTTTTTTACCCCTTTTATCTATATATCTAAGACCCGATTATTGGGTGCAAGTTCTTATTGTCTTTCTCACTATTTATAATGTTTCTTTTACTATATTAATACACAACACCACTAAAAAAAATCCCTGATACCGAAGTATCAGGGATCTAACAAACTTACATCTGTTTGCTTAAGGTAGGCTGTATACCATCAAAACACCACTATTACGAGCAGCGTGAAGAAGTTTACGATAACCACCAACAGCACCAAGAGCAGCATCATCAGGAGCCGCAGCTAAGCCTTCAATAGACACAACTGCACCAGCCCAACCGCCGATGCCTGAAAGGACACCAACGTATTGCTTACCCTTGTGAGACCAAGAGTTGAAGTTTGCGATAATGCCTGATGGAGCTTTATGCTTCCATAGCAATTTACCGGTCTTCGCATCTACGGCCTTTGCATAAGCGTCAAGAGTTCCGTAGAACACTACGTCGCCAGCAGTAGCAAGTACACCTGACCATACAGACCATTGTTCGACAATATTCCAAACAATTTTACCTTTACCTGCATCCCAAGCGATCATGTTACCCATGTTGTCCTTAGCACTATTATTATTTGGACAATCTGGGCAAACAGCACCAGCAGGATACATAGTTAGAGCAGCGTTAACATAAGCCGCACCAGCTGTGTATTGGTTACCACCTGCAGCATAACTTACTGGTTCGTAGGTCATACATACGTGGTTAGTTGGAACATAGAACAGATTGGTACGTGGAGAATAAGCAGCAGGCTGCTGATCCTTGGTACCAAGTGCTGCAGGACAAATGTCCTTTGA
>CAJWIE010000065.1 GCA_913041115.1 uncultured Legionellales bacterium
TAAATGCATACGAGCCATATCATCAGGGGTATTAACCACGAAAAATAAAACAAATGTAATGATATTAACGCCAATTAAAATTGGTAATGCATAAAGAATTCGTCGTAAAATATAATTTATCATGTCATCAATTCACTCTCTTTACGGCGATATGAAATAAATGCGGGTAGTAAAATAATTATTACGGCAATGAAAATAAGTACTATCGGCCACCAAATAGGCTTATTCCAGACAACCCTTTGCTCTTTTCGTAATTCTGGATTAATACGTTTGTATTTTAATGTATTGTTTGCCATTAAATTTGGTTTCGCATTTTTATACCAGTCATGATGTAACGAAAAACCAACAGGGTGATAACCCCATAACCATGGTGCGTCATACCTGACAAGCTCTACCATTTGATCGATAAGTTTCTGTCTATTGTGCCCGTTTTTCATACTCTTCATCTGGTCAAATAATAAATCAAATTTTTCATTTTTATAATTAGCTGCATTTTCTCCATTATGATTAATCTTTGCATTTGGACCATACAATAAGAAAAAGAAATTCTCTGGATCTGGATAGTCTGCGTTCCAACCCCACTGAAATATTTGCGCCGTTCCTTTTCTCATCTTCTCTTGGAAACGATTATAATCAGTAGCACGAATCACAAGATTAATACCAAGCTTTGAAAATTGTTTTCTTAGCCAATCGAATGCGGCTTTACTACCAGGACCTGCGGCTGGAGTATCTAAGTTAAGCACCAAGGGTTTCCCTGTTACCTCATTAATCCCATTTTTATAACCTGCTTTTTGCATTAGTTCCTTTGCATGTTTAATTGGACGCCTAACTGCTCTATTATTTCCCCAATAATAAATATAAGGATTGATTCCTGCTTCGCCAGGTATATGACCAAAAATACCAGGAGGAATTGGGCCCTGCGCAGGCTTCCCTCTACCATTTGCAAAAATAGAAATATATTCTTCGTAATCAACCGCAATAGAAATAGCACGCCTTAATAATCTAGCTCGCTCATTATCACCGCCAACTAGGTCATCGGCCATATTAAACCCCATATAATAGGTTGATACTGTTGTAGCAGTTAATAACTTGATTCCTTTTTGTTGCATTTCATCTGTTAATTGGGCATCGCCTTGCGCACTAAATTGAATTGCTTGATCAAAGCTATCGGAAACGATACCTGAGGTATCATAATAGCCTTGAAGAAATTTATTCCACGCGGGTATTGATTCTTTCTCAAGGCTATAAATTGCTTTATCAATAAAAGGCATTTTCTTTCCAGCATCTTCTAATAGCCCGATATTTAGATCAATGTCCTCTCCATCTATAGGAAATGATTCGCCCCTAAAATTTGGATTACGCTCAAGAACCATCCTGCGATTCGGATTATTTTCTGTGAGCATAAAAGGGCCTGTCCCAACGGGATACCAATCGAGAGAAATATTTTTTTCTACTAAACCTTTTTGAGAATAAAAAAGATCAGCCTCCCAAGGTATAGGTGAAAAGAACGACATTGACAACCAATATAAAAACTGAGGATATTTCTCCTTTAAAACTATTTCAAAAGTATGTTTATCGATTAATTTTACACCGGATAATGAATAATCATTTAGATTTAAGAATCTTTTATCTGATTTATTTTTGTATATATCTTTCAATGTTATAGAAAATTTATCTAATCCAAAAATATATTTTTCCATTAAGCCTGCAATTGGCGAATGAATACGTGGATGGGCCATTCTTTTTATTTGATAAATATAATCACTAGCCAATAATTCTCTTGTTCCAGTGTTATCAAAGTCAGACAATGTATTGATATTTTTTAAGTCAGTAATATCTAGATCATGATAGAGATAATTATTGTTTTCGTCTTTTGCGAAAGCAGGATGTGGTTGAAATAAAATTCCTGGTTTAATTGATATTTTATACCTTACTCTATCAATATCTTCTGACTTTGAATCTTCAGATAGTTCTTCTCCATTTTTATCTAGATAAGTAGCAGTTGGTAAGTGCGTAGCAGTAAGCGGAATAAGCTCATAAGGTCGTTTTAAAAAATGATACTGTAATGGGGGTTCGTAAATCTGTCCCAGAAAAACATATTCATTTGAACTGTATGAGCTAACTGGATCTAGATGCTTGGGACGTTCAGAAAATGAATCATAATAGACCAGTTGATCTGATTCTTGGCGAGGATATGGGTTATTCCAGCTTGAATCACAGGAAATACAAAATAATGACAGCCATATGAATAAATACGGTCTGCCAGTAGTCTTCAACATGAGCTGATTTTTAATTTTTATGAGTTTTCTTGGCATAAGTCCATTATAAACGCGATTGTTTTTCTGTACACTTTGATACTTTAGAAATAGAAAAAATTCAAATAACTAGATTTAGAAGGATAGATTGATGGGACTACTTGATAATAAACGCGCTTTGGTGGTTGGTGTAGCAAGCAACCGTTCGATAGCTTGGGGGATAGCACAGGCAATGCACCGTGAAGGTGCTCAATTAGCATTCACCTACCAAAACGATAAACTGCAGAATAGAGTAGAAAAATTCGCTGCTGAACTTGATTCTAAGATAGCTTTGCCTTGTGATGTGGGTAATGACGAGCAAATCCAATCTGTTTTTGATAGTTTAAAAAAACATTGGGATGGATTTGATATTTTGATTCATTCTGTCGCGTATGCGCCGAGAGAATTACTTGATGGTGAATATCTTAAAAATGTAACACGTGAAGGTTTTTTGACTGCTCACGAAATTAGCTCTTATAGCTTTTCAGCGCTCGCTAACGCATCAAGAGAGATGATGCAGGGCAAAAATGGAGCGATGTTAACCCTTAGTTACCTAGGCGCGGTTCGCTCGATGCCCAATTACAATGTCATGGGTCTTGCAAAGGCAAGCCTTGAAGCTAATGTACGATACATGGCAGCAAATCTTGGTCCTGAAGGTATTCGTGTTAATGCAATATCAGCCGGCCCTATTCGAACATTAGCTGCTTCTGGAATAAGTGGTATGCGTGATTTTTTAACGCATGTTGAAAATGTTTCTCCATTAAGGCGTAACGTCACTATTGAAGAGGTGGGTAATGTAGCTGCTTTTCTTTGCTCTGATTATGCATCTGCTATAACCGGCGAAATTACCTATGCAGATTCTGGCTTTAACATCATTGGTATGTCCTAGATAGTGACATCACTAGTTCGCAAAAAAAATGCCTTTTAGTGAAAATAAATTAGTTGTTGCAATATTTGTTGCTGGTCTTGCGGGAATAATCTGTGGATGGTTTTTTGGTCCGGTAATGTTGGCTGTGGCATGGCTAGGTGATTTATTTCTAGATGCTTTAAAGATGATGATCATCCCATTAATTGTGGGTGCTGTAATTAGTGGTGTTACATCTCTTGGAGATATACGTAAATTAGGTAAAGTCGGTAGTGTTACGCTACTCTATTATGCAAGTACAACTGCTTGCGCTGTCCTGATTGGATTGATTGTTGTTAACATCATTCAGCCAGGTAATGGTATTAGTTATCAAGTTCCACTAATTTCTGAATCAATCACTGATAGGAATAGTGTTGGAATAACAGAACTAGTGCAATCATTAATTTCGCCGAATATTATCTCTGCAGCATCTAATACTCAGTTACTTCCTATAATTGTTTTTTGTCTTTTGTTTGGAGCAGCATTAACAACCATCGGAGAGAAAAAATCTGCAATGATTAATTTCTTTGATAATTTAAATGAAGTCATGATGAAACTTGTGATGTGGGTTATGGTCTTTGCGCCCGTTGGCATTTTTTGTCTTGTTGCAGGTCAATTTGGAAAAGTTGGGGGTGGAGCTGCAATTACAAATGAACTTGTAGCGGTAGGTGGCTACTTTTTTACAGTAATTATAGGGCTAACGTGTCATTTCTTACTGCTATTTATCATCTTAATATTTTTAAGTAAAAGAGGAAGGGAATATTTATTTAAATTATTACGTGCTCTATTAACAGCTTTTGGCACAGCAAGTTCATCAGCAACATTGCCGTTAACAATGAAATGCTCTCTCGAAGCAGGGGTTGATAAGCGTTCGGTTAAGTTTGTTTTACCAATTGGAGCGACAATTAATATGGATGGCACAGCATTGTATGAAGCTGTCGCTGTAATGTTTATAGCACAAGCATACGGTATTACTATGGGTATGGGGGAACAAGTTATTATATTTATAACCGCAACTTTAGCAGCAATAGGGGCGGCAGGAATCCCTCAGGCAGGATTAGTAACAATGTTAATTGTATTGAATGCAGTAAATATGCCTACAGAAGGTATAGGATTGATTCTGGCTGTTGATTGGTTACTGGATAGGTTTAGAACGACGGTTAATGTATGGGGTGATTCTGTTGGTGCTGCTGTAGTCGAGTCTTATCTTCCAATAGAGATCACTCAAAAATAATAATTAAATATTTTCATTAAATATTCTTATGTCGGAGTTATTTCTTACATCTTTTAATAAATCTTCCCACTCACTTTTACTTAAGATACGTCTTAATTTTAAATCAGTTATATTTTTTTGTTCTTCATCAATATCCACTGCTTCATCATTTGCGATTGAAATAATGATAATTGCGTAATCGCCACTACCAAGGCGCTGGCTGGTAATAATAGGTTTGTTAATTGGTTTACCTGCTTCAAACGCACTGCGTAGGATAGCTCTATTTACAGTAATATCATCGCGTTTTACTTTCTCAGCAGTTGCCCATTCAATACCAGAATAACTAGTGATCTCATCAGGTACTACACCAGATTCGAGTTCTGAAACAATTGCATCGCCAGTTTCATTAATTTTTTCTCTTGCATGTTTGAGTCTAATACTCGCAATAACTTCAACGCGAACATCATCTAACGGCTTTGTAAAAGGCTGTTTATGATCTAATACTCTTAAAACAACTATATGGTCGTCAGATAATTCTATTGCATCACTATTATTTCCTGAATTAATTAATTCAGGATTAAAGCTTTTTGAAACAATAAGAGAATTAGACAATAATCCATCTAGGTCATTTTCTCGATCAAAATACTCAGTTTCGACTATGTCTTTATCAATTGCGGCTGCAGCTATTTCTAGATTGTCTGAATTTTCGTAAGCCAATGTTGCTAATTGGTCTGCCAATTCAAAAAACTGTAGCTCTGCCTGTTTAGTCCTATAATCCTCCTCAACTTTTTCCGCATACTTTTCAAATCTATTCTCAGGTCCGCCTCTTATTTCAACAACTTTTACTATATTAACCCCTCCTTTAGTCTTAATAACACCACTTGTTGTACCCTCATCCGAATTAAATAAAAACTCATCTACTTCTTTTTCCATAATTCCTTTGCTCATAAAAGAATGCTCACTATATTCAAGTATTCCTTCTTCCTCTGGTGATTGTTCAACGATTTCTTCGAAATCTTTTCCTTGATTTACTAACTCAAGAACCGAGTTAATAACTAAATTAGCTTTGGTTCTAACCTCATTAGTCGCTTTTTCATTTATTCTTAAAAATAATTTCTGAACAGACCGTTGTTCGACTATATCGTAATTACCCTTGTTATCATTATAAAAATTTCTAAGACTCACTTCATCTGCTTCAATATCTTTCGCTAAATCTTTTACACTAAGTTCAATATATTGAATTTTCACCTGTTCTTCACTAGTAAATGAATTTGGATTACCTTGATAATATGCCTCAATATCCAATTCACTAATTTTATCGTCTCCAATAAAAGAGGGTAACCCAAGAATTGTATAAGTTATATTACGTGATTGTGATTCCAATCTTAGTATATTTTCTAGTTCCGAATCTAATATAAAAGTAGTTTCAGAAAATCCTGCTTGTAGTTGCTCAGATAATAAATCCATGCGTAATTGTGCTTCAAAAATAGAAGTGGGCATACCAATACTACTTATGCTCCGTTCGTACTTTTCTCGATCAAAACCTGCATCGTCTCTAAAAACCTCAATACTCTTAATTGATTCAACTAGCTTTTCATTTGCTATATTTAATTTACTATCTATAACAAGCTGGTTAACTAATTCTGATTCAATTAACTTATCTACTGTTTCATTCTTAATAAGTTCCTCTTCTTCCGGTGTAAGCGAATCACTCAAGATTGATTGCATTTGTTTCCTCAATTGCGCAAATGATCTTTGAAACGATTGAAAAGAGATTTCTGTGTCATTCACAATCGCGACATTGATGTCGCCACTTTGAGCCGAATAAAAACTAACACCCCAAAAAGCAAATGAAACAACAAATA
>CAJWIE010000066.1 GCA_913041115.1 uncultured Legionellales bacterium
CATCAACCAATACAACAGTTCGATCTTTTTTTCCATTTGGTGTGAACATACCTTTTGGCGTGACTGCGTAACGCCCAAAATGTCGTGGATGGGATTCAGCAGGATTCCCGCCCCAGTATATGACTAAATCAGCTCGGTTTTTAACTTCACCTAATGTGCTTGTACTTTCACCGACACTTTGAAAAGCCAGACCACTCGGCCCATGACATACCGAAGTTGTGGTGTCTATATTACCCTTAATGTAATCTGTAATTGCGACTGCATGACGTTGAGCCTCGGATGTGGTGTCACTTAAGCCATAGGTGATTGGAAATTTTGCTTTTACTAATGTTTGAGCAGCTTCTTCAACTGCTTCTTCTATTGTAACTTCTTTACCATCGATCATTGCAGCTGGCGCATCTTCAATTGTATGTTCAGCAAACCAGGCTCGTCCAAGTACACAAGCATTTTTAGCTTTCGTTATTCTTTTTTCATCAAGATCTACATGAAGTTCCATATCATCACAAACACAACCACAGAACGTACAGGTTGCGTTCTCAACAATCTTCATATTTTTGTTTTCTTCTACTTTTTTATTTGCTTCTTCTGTCATCTCATTTGCTCTAAGCTATGCTCGTTAATTTTTAACCTTTTCAACCTCAACTATTATATGTTTTGATAATGGCATACCACTTCCTGCAGTATCGCTTGCCATCAACTGACTTGATGGCGGGCCGTATGGTATAAATAGCATTCCTTCAGATAAATCTTCTGGTTTTTTTCCAATACAACTTACTACCGTTTCTCCAATCTCATTCGATAGTCTCACCTTATCGCCATCGATAAGACCCATTTTATCCATGTCATCTTTGTTCATTTCTAATGTCGATGTTACTTTCTGATATTCTTCCTTAAGTTTACCTTGATTCAAGGACGTACCTTGCTTGCTTGAACGGCCCGGAATAAGCATCATTGTATTGCTCACAAATATTGCTCCATGTTTAATTCATTCGATAGAAAAGTGACTTCTTTATCGGTCGAACTTAAACCTGTTATTCTAATTTTTTGTTTTGGGATAGCGGTCATTTATAGATTCTCTAAGGAAAATATCTACTAATTTCACATCTACTAGGTTTGGCGCCGCGCCTGTCCTAAACCATATATCGATGTATTATATTTACAATTGATTGCTATTTTCTTTAGCCCAGCTCCTTTCAATACTGATTTGACGACAGATTGTATCGCTTTTGATGTTTTAGTGCGACTTTAAAGACCGGATAACTTTTGTATCTCAATGCCGCAACAATCTGTATAATAAGGAATTTTCTGACCAAACCTTGGAAACGTCGTTATATCTTATGATTAAGGATAATAGAAAAATAAATGCGAAATCTAAATATGTAAGCGTTAGAGCCCCGGCCCGTCTACATTTGGGTTTTTTGGATATGTGTGGAGATTTGGGCAGGAAATTCGGTAGCATAGGTCTATCGATCACAGGTATCGAAACATCAATTACTGCTAGTTATGCTGATGATATTGATATTTCAGGGATTTTTCTAGAAAGAGCTGAGAGTTACGCAGAGCAAATCTTATCTCATTTTGGCATCGATGGCGGGGTTGGGTTATCAATTCACTCTGCTATTCCAGAACATGTCGGACTTGGCTCAGGAACACAACTGTCACTGGCAATAGCAAGCGCAATATGCCATTTGTATGGATTACCAGAACATCGTACCTCATATTTAGCAGCAATATTACATCGTGGCGCTAGATCAGGGATTGGTGTTGGCGCATTTATGAAAGGCGGTTTTGTGGTTGACGGTGGGCGAGGTAAAAAAACTGAGGTTCCACCAATCATTACGCGTTTACCTTTTCCAGAACATTGGCGAATTATTTTGATATTTGATGATGATGTAAAAGGTATTAATGGAGCAAAAGAACGACGTGTATTTAATCAACTACCAAAAATGAAAAGGGAAATTTCAGATTCCTTGTGTCGTCTAACTATGATGCAAGTACTTCCTGCGATTATTGAACAAGATTGTTCCGAATTCGGGGCAGCAATAACGGAAATTCAGAATATCATTGGTGATTATTTCTCGGACGCCCAGGGAGGGCGTTATACATCACCATTTTTAAAATCAATTCTTAAAACCATAAGTAAAGAAGGCGCTACAGGTCTAGGGCAAAGTTCATGGGGACCAACTGGTTTTGCAATATTTCCAAATGAAACCATTGCCTTTCAAGCTTTAAAGAAAGTTCGTGACGAGTGGAAAGGTGAATCACGTTTACGATTTGTCTTATGTGAAGGATACAATCAAAAAGCTAAAATTTCTGTTAGCGAAAAGAAACCTTCTATTACAAATGAAAATATAAAGGTAGAAAATTTATAGTTGTTAAAGCCGAACATAATGCTAAACCTAGCAAAGATATCAAATATCTTATTATTGCTAATTCAGGCCGTGCATTAGCGCGTTCCGCAAGAAAAGCTGGATATGAAGTAGGTGTAATTGATAAATTTCTTGATACTGACACGAAAAAATTTGCTTCATTAGCATGTAAAGTTAAACATGCAGAGCCATATACTTTTGACATACTTGAACTTGAAAAAATAATAAAAAAATATTTTTTAAATTCAATAGTTATAATAGGTTCTGGTTTCGAGATAAATCCTGAGCACATTAATCTTATTCGCAAGCATATTCCCGTGATAAGCAATAGTGCAGAGACAATACGTACTGTTAAAAACCCAAAATTTTTAAAGAAAATTTTAAATGAAGAGTCTATACAGTTTCCATTTACAATATTTAATCGAGAAGAATTAGTTCATTCGAAAAATTTCCTAGTAAAAAAGATTGGCGGTATTGGTGGCGGGCATGTTTTATACGAGTCTTCATTGTCAAATATAGACGCATTGACGGATAAAGATTTTTATTATCAGGAATTTATTGAAGGTACAGTTTATAGCGCAGTTTTTTTGGCAAATGGGAATGCAGCAAACTTAATCGGATTAAATAGAATATTAGGGTCAAAACAATTTCCAGAACATCCATTTTTATATGAAGGCGCAATTAGTATTGCTTTTAAAAATGAAAATACCTTAGTTAAGATTGTTAGTATAATTAATAAAATTACTAAACGAACAGGACTATTTGGTTTATGTGGTATTGATTTTATTATTGATGAGAATGAATTTATTTTTATTATTGATATAAATCCACGACCTCCGTCAACATTTGAATTACATGAATCTCAAGAATCTTTGTTTGCTGCGCATATAAGTTCTTTCAGTGGAGGTTCGATTAATTACAGCTCCGTTAACCATAATTTCTCAAAAGGTCATATAATTTATTATACAAAGAAAAATTTACTAATTCCTGAAAATCTTAAATGGCCTGCTTGGGTTCAAGATAGACCGCTTGGCAAACAGAGGATATTAATAAAAAACCCAGTATGTACTATCTATGCTGAAGGTGATTCGGAAAAACAGGTTGAAAATAGATTGATAAATCGTTTTAGGGAAATCGAACTCTTTATTAAATCAATATAGAATAGGCAGTAAAATACATTAAATTTACGTTTGAGGAAATCAAGTGAATCAAAGCCCAAATCTAAGTCTCAATAAATTAACAGCGCCATTAGTTGAAAATTTGGTAGCAAATGCCGAGTCATTACGGCTTACAACATCAATTCTTGATGATGGTACGCGTATTATTGATGCGGGTATTAATACAAAAGGCGGTATTGAGGCAGGGCGACTAATCGCAGAGATATGTATGGGTGGTTTAGGAGTTGTTAGATTACGTGCTTCGACTAATTTTAACAATTGGTCATGGCATTTAGATGTACACAGCTCTAATCCAGTACTTGCATGTCTGGCAAGTCAATATGCAGGATGGAGCTTAAATCATGGTAAGGGAAAAGAAGCATTTAACGCATTAGGTTCTGGCCCGGCTCGAACATTAGGAAGTAGCGAACCATTATTTGATGAACTTGGATATCGTGATGAGGCTGATTATGCATGCATTGTTATTGAGGTTGATAAAATCCCTCCAGTTGAAGTCACCACAAAGATAGCCGAAATGTGCCGTATATCAAATGAGAAACTTACAGTTGTTTTGACACCAACATCAAGTTTAGCTGGTACGGTTCAAATAGTTAGTCGTGTTTTAGAAACATCATTACACAAAGCACATGAGCTACATTTTCCTTTAGAAAAAATTATTGATGGCGCTGGTAGTGCACCATTATGCCCCCCTTCAAATGATTTTCTAACGGCAATGAGTCGTACAAATGATGCAATATTATTTGCCGGACAAATTCAATTATTTGTTGAAGCAAATGATGAAGATACAAAAGAACTTGCAAATTCATTGCCTAGTAGCGCTTCGAAAGATTATGGAAAACCTTTTGGAGAGATATTTAAAGATGTTGAATACGATTTTTATAAGATTGATCCAATGTTATTTAGTCCAGCCCGTGTTGCAGTGTCTTCATTATTAACAGGACACACATTCCATGCAGGAAAGATAGACCTTAATCTGTTAGAAAAATCTTTTAGCCAGTAGTTGTGGATAAAATTTGTAGAAAGGTTGCAATAGTCACTGATAATCCGGGATGGCATGGCAAGCAGTTAAAAAAATCTTTAAAAGATCATGGGATAAATAGCGATTATTTATCGTTAACTAACTGTTTAATTAAAATAACAGGAGATATTTGTGATATTAAATTACCTGGTTTTGAAGAACTACCGCTAGGTGTATTTGTGCGCGGAGTACCAGGTGGCACTCTAGAGCAAGTTATTTTCCGACTTGATCTTTTGCACGGGCTACATGATTTAGGCGTAACAATTTTTAACTCCCCAAAATCAATTGAAAGAACTGTCGATAAGCCATTAACAAGTATCCTATTAAGTCGAGCTGGCTTACCTACACCAAGAACATGGATTTGTGAAACTACATGCCAAGCAAATGAAATTTTAGAAAGAGAATCTAAAAATAATAAAAAAATTGTACTTAAACCTTTATTTGGTTCTCAGGGCATAGGCATGCATCTAATTGATCAGAAAACTGGCCTTGTTCACGACGAGAAATTTGCTGGAATTTATTATTTACAGGAATTTATTGAGCGTAAAAACAATGGTTTTAGGGATATACGTGTTCTAGTTATTGATGGAGTTGCAAAAGCAGCTATGACAAGATGTGCTCAGAATTGGCTAACAAATCGTGCTCAAGGCGCAAATTGTGAGCCATTAGAGTTAAACCAAGATTTGTCACAGTTAAGCGAGACGGCATGTAGAGTTCTTGAAATTGATTATGCAGGAGTTGACCTTGTAGAAGATAAATATGGCGCGTTTCATATTATCGAGGTTAATAGCATCCCTGCTTGGTATGGATTACAGAAAGTAGTGGATTTTAATATAGCTGACTGTTTGATTGAATCCTTTATTAAAAGCATAGCGAAGAATAATTCGTTATTACTCTGTTCAAACTAAATAATTAATGAAACCAACAATCGAAGAAGCAGTAAAGGTGAGTTTCGAAGGGGAAATTGAAGCATTTAAGCCAGGTAATGTTAGTTCTTATGCCGATGGCCAGAATATGACCATCCAAGATTTCTTTTTAAGCGCAGAAGTTTCAACGCCAATACTGTGTAGACAGGAGAGCAGTTTAGGGGAAAGAGTACTAAACAGCGTCAACGCAACTCGAGATGCTGTCTCATGCAATACCAATCTGGGAATGTTACTTCTTTTTACCCCTATTATTATGGCAGCTGAGTCAGGTTTTGAAACTATTGAGGAATTAAGGAGTAATCTAGAAGTTACTTTAACTTCTATAACGAAAAGTGATACTAATCATGTATTTGAGGCGATTCGTACTGCTAACCCCGGTGGTTTGGGTAGTGTGGATGAAGAAGACGTGGCAAATAACCCTAGTTCTTCATTAATATGTGCCATGAAGCTAGCAAGTAAAAGGGATTCTGTTGCATTACAGTATTCAAATAATTTCAATGAGGTATTTAAGCTAGGATTTACGTCCATTAAAAACTTTGACAAACGCTGGAATAGTGTAAAATGGTCAACTGTTTCGTGTTATCTGGCTTTTATGGCCTCAATTAGGGACTCCCATATTGAGCGAAAGTATGGAAGAGAGGTAGCCGAACAAATAAGAATAAAAAGTGGGATTATTGTTGAAAAATTTAATAATT
>CAJWIE010000067.1 GCA_913041115.1 uncultured Legionellales bacterium
TATTTTAAATCCAATACAGGGTCCTGTCATGAATATTACGGAAGAAGCCCTTACATTTGACGACGTTTTATTAGTTCCTGATTATTCAGAGATCCTCCCTCGGCAAGCATCATTGCAAACGCAGCTAACTAGAGAGATAAAAATGAATATTCCTGTGGTTTCAGCAGCAATGGATACTGTTACCGAGTCTGAACTGGCAATAGCATTAGCTCAAGTAGGGGGCATCGGAATTATTCATAAAAACATGGATCCAGAACTTCAGGCAAAGAACGTACGTCGCGTTAAAAAATATGAAAGCGGGGTAATTCGGGAACCTGTTACCGTTGGACCATATACCAGCATACAAGAAGTCATCGATCTAACTCGCCAAAAAAATATCTCAGGGGTGCCCGTGGTAGAAGGTAATGACCTTGTTGGTATTGTTACAAGCCGGGATCTACGTTTTGAAGAAAAGCCTGATGATCCTGTAAGAAACATAATGACCAGAAAGGAGTCTTTGGTTACTGTTAAAGAAAATGCAAGCAAAGAAGAAATTCGTGCACTTTTACATAAACATCGTATAGAAAAAATTTTAGTGGTTAACAATAAATTTCAGCTTGCAGGACTAGTTACAGTAAAGGATATGCAAAAAGCATCAGAATACCCCGATGCTTGTTTAGATAATGCTGAGCGTTTAAGAGTAGGAGCTGCAGTCGGTGTTGGTGATGCATCAAAACAAAGAGTTGAACAACTCGTTGAGTCTCGTGTGGATGTTATTGTTGTTGATACAGCGCATGGTCATTCAAAAGGTGTGCTTGATATGGTCAAGTGGATAAAAACAAATTTTAAGGATATACAGGTAATTGGCGGCAATATCGCAACAGCAGATGCTGCACTTGCGCTTGTTAAGACAGGTGCTGATGCTGTAAAGGTTGGAATTGGCCCTGGCTCGATTTGTACAACACGTATTGTGAGCGGTGTTGGTATGCCGCAAGTTTCAGCAGTGACAAATGTAGCAAAGGCGCTTAAAAATAAAGGGATACCTGTTATATCAGATGGTGGTGTTCGTTATTCGGGTGATTTGGCAAAGGGCCTTGCGGCAGGGGCAAACAGTATAATGATTGGGGGACTGTTTGCAGGAACCGAAGAAGCACCAGGCGAAGTTGAACTTTATCAGGGTCGTTCTTATAAGTCGTACCGAGGAATGGGTTCACTTGGGGCTATGGCTGAGCAATATGGTTCTTCAGATCGTTATTTCCAAGAGAATGACGAAGTTGAAAAACTCATACCAGAAGGCATTGAGGGTCGTGTCCCCTATAAAGGACCACTAGAAGCCGTTATTCATCAACTTTGTGGCGGTATTAGAGCAGCGTTGGGTTACACAGGTTGTTCCAATTTAGAAGAAATGCGGGAGAAAGCAAAATTTGTACGGTTAACAAGCGCTGGATTTAAAGAGAGTCATGTACACGATGTTACTGTCACTAAAGAACCACCGAACTACCGTCTATAAATATTGATTAAAAATTTAGTGTGATTGTAATCACATTTATAGGAGAAAAATTTATGAGGGTAATATTATATATA
The DNA here is from genome assembly GCA_913041115.1 of uncultured Legionellales bacterium. Classification (GTDB taxonomy): domain Bacteria; phylum Pseudomonadota; class Gammaproteobacteria; order Eutrophobiales; family Eutrophobiaceae; genus UBA11869. Next base: position 1,564 of record CAJWIE010000067.1, read on the forward strand.
ACGTTATTCTTTTTTGCTTTACCTCTTTTCTCTGAGGAGAGAAAACATGGCGGCAAAGCAATTGAAGTGAAAGTTCAAGCAGGAACGAGTGATGGCCAGCTAATTTTTACACCAAATGAGTTTACATTCGAACGTGGAAAGTATTACAAACTTGTTATCTCTAATCCAAGTCCCGTTTCTCATTATTTTAGTTCCGATGCTTTTGCAACGCATATTTTTACCCGTAAGGTCGAGGTTGCTAGCTCAAATGGCAAAACACTTGCCGAAATTCACGGTGCAATTCATGATTTGGAATTGAGCCCCAATACGACAGTTGAATGGTTCTTTTACCCAATGACAAAAGGTAAAAATTTAAAACTATATTGTCATAAAGAAGACCACGAAGAAATGGGTATGGTTGGCACTATTAATATTGTTGGTTCATTATCGTTTGGTAAGAAGTAACGGAAGCTGTAACTGATAAATAATGGCGAATTCAGATAAGAGAGAGCAAATTTTATAAAAAATAATTTTATTAAATGACAGACATTCATTCCGAAAGAATACTTATTCTGGATTTTGGTTCTCAATATACCCAATTGATAGCAAGACGTGTTCGCGAGGTGGGTGTCTATAGTGAAATTCATTCTTACGAGATAGACGATCAAACAATAAAAGATTTTAAACCCAGCGCAATTATCCTCTCTGGTGGTCCGGAATCTGTTACTTCTCTAAATGGTTTTCGTGCCCCCGAGTTAGTTTTCAACATAGGGCTACCTGTTTTAGGTATTTGTTACGGTATGCAGACGATGGCTGAGCAACTTGGTGGAAAAGTGGTTAGTTCTAATTTAAGAGAATTCGGTTATGCGCAGATCAGAGCGCGTGGTCATTCAGAACTATTAAAAGATATTCAAGACGAGACTAACAATGAGGGCCACGGTCTTTTAAATGTTTGGATGAGCCATGGAGACCAAGTTGAGTCCCTACCAGAAGGTTTTAAATCAATTGCTTCTACAGATAACACATCAATTGCGGCAATGGCCGATGAATCTCGAAAGTTCTATGGTCTGCAATTTCATCCTGAAGTGACTCATACCACACAAGGTACTAAAATATTAGAACGCTTTCTCCATCAAATTGTTGGTTGTCAATCATTATGGACAACTGAGAAGATTGTTGAAGATTCTATTGCTCGCGTGAAGAAAGAAGTAGGTAATGACAAGGTGCTTTTGGCCTTATCAGGTGGCGTTGATTCATCTGTTGTCGCTGCACTACTTCATATGGCAATTGGTAACCAGCTAACCTGTGTATTTGTTGATAATGGATTATTGAGATTAAATGAAGCTGATCAAGTTATGGAGACGTTTGCCAAGCACATGGGAATAGATGTTTTTCGCGTTGATGCTGAGGCACGTTTTTTAGAAGCACTAAAAGGGGTTAGTGACCCTGAAGAGAAACGCAAGGTTATTGGCGTTGAATTCATCAGGGTTTTTGAAGAACAGGCAAAAAGTCTTGAGGGAATTAGATGGTTAGCGCAGGGCACCATTTATCCTGATGTTATTGAATCAGCTGGCGCTGAAACAGGTAAGGCACACGTAATAAAATCACATCACAATGTTGGTGGATTGCCAGATACTATGAAAATGGAATTAGTTGAGCCACTACGTGAGTTATTTAAAGATGAAGTTCGTAAAATTGGTATACAACTTGGTTTACCGAAATCACTTGTTTATCGACATCCTTTCCCGGGGCCAGGATTGGGCGTTAGAATTTTAGGGGAAGTGAAAAAAGAATATGCCGATTTATTACGTCTTGCAGATAATATTTACATTGAAGAACTTAGAGCGCGTGATTTATATGATGACGTGAGTCAGGCTTTTTCGGTGTTCTTACCAGTTCGTTCTGTTGGTGTAATGGGAGATGCTCGAAAATATAATTATGTTATTGCGCTTCGTGCTGTCGTGACCGTTGATTTTATGACTGCACACTGGGCGCATTTACCTTATGAGTTTTTGGAGAAAGTCTCCAATCGTATTATTAATGAAGTTGAAGGCATATCAAGAGTGACTTATGATATCTCGAGTAAACCGCCAGCTACCATTGAGTGGGAGTGATAAAAAAAAGGGATTATGAGTTGAAGATAATTAGATTGTTATCAGGTGTTCTTTTTGCGATTGGTTTAATTGTATTAAGTACGGTTGTTTATTTATATGATAAACAACATCAAAATAAAATTGGCACGATTGTTTACTTTTTTGATGAACATGTTAGATCTTGGTTAATACAGAATTTAAGCAAGGAATCTGGTAGAAAATTAGAAAAAGAGCAGCATGAAAAAGAGCGGCATGAAAATGTTGCCGAGGATGTCGCAAGGAATTTACTTAATGGTGGTTATATTCTTCATTTTCGTCACGCCGAAAGAGATAAGTGGATAAATGTCGAAATGTACGATGCATTAGAGTCTGATGTACATGATAATGGTGAAAACTCTACTAGATATGCAGAAAACGATTATTTTAAGGATGCAGTTTGCCTCAATAAAAGAGGCGAAATACAAGCACGTGCAATAGGGGAGCACCTCAAACAAATTGGCTTACCAATTGGCTACGTTATTTCAAGCCCAAGTTGTCGTAGTCGTCAAACGGCTGAACTTGCTTTTGGTGGGTACGACAGACTTGATAGAGATTTGGTTCATCGAGGTCCGTACAACGAAACTGAAACTAATCATATTTCGAGTTTAAAAGATTTGTATCTTAATCTTCCCTTAAACAACGGAACTAATACTATAGTCTCAGCGCACAATCAGGTTGCCCATAAAGATATGTTCGACAAGATGGAATCAAGCACAGTTGATCTTCAGGAAGGGGGATTTTTAGTGATTAGTCGTCGGGATAATAAATTAATTCTGGTACATAGATTTTATGATTTTTTAGCTTTTCAGCGGATATTTTATGAACGATAATCACATTAGATAATGAGACTGGCATTAGATAATGAGACTGGAAGGAACCGAATTTCAAGTTAAAGTCTGGAAGGCAATAGCAAAAATCCCAAAAGGTGAAGTTAGAACCTATTGGGAGTGGTTTTTTATTTTCGATAACTTAGATAATTTTTTCGTTTTCATTAGAAAATTAACAACGATTAATGACTAAAGTAAACTGGCAATGATTAATGGCGATAATATCAAAGGATTTTGGGAGAGAGTCGTTTACTTTGCTCAGTGTATAATTAATCATTATCGAGGCTCGAAAAACAGCATTAATATTAAGAAGGGGACGTTAGATCTAGCAAAAGTTCATAATTTTAAAGGAGCTCCATCACGAATTTTGTGTGGCTTATTTTGGGGCACAGTTGACTGGTCTTCCATCTCGAAATCATTAGATGCACCCTTACATTTTTTTGATATCGGATGCGGAAAGGGTAATTATAGTAAGTATACGCGGGATTTGACTGCGGATTGTTTTGGCTCTTATGTTGGTTTGGATATATATAAGGCGGATAGTTTTCCACCAGAGTTCGAACATATTTTATCGGATGCTGTTTATGCAGATGAGCATCTTCCTAAAGAAACAAATATTATTGTCAGTCAATCGGCATTAGAACATATTAAGGAAGATGTGCTTATGTTAGAAAAACTTACTTCTAAGCTGTCTTCAAGAGGTCAAAAATTTTTTCAAATTCATATGATTCCCGCCCCCTCAAGCCTTTGGTTATATCTTTGGCATGGTTGGCGGCAGTACTCAAAAAAAAATCTTTCGTCAATTGAGATTCGACTTAAGAAAATAAATCCAAACGTGGAGATATTCGCTATACCTCTTGGAGGAGGATATTCATTCTTAACCCATTTGTTTAGAATAACCATGCCTTTGTTGATTTTTAAATTAAAGGATATAAATAAGCGCCCGTATATTTTAGGAGAATCTCCTTTACTTCACGAACGTATATCGAACGCTGTTAAGAAAGACCTACTCTCACGGTCCTCTAAATACAATAGCTTTTGGGTATTGGTTATATCATCTAAAGATACCAAGCTTGAGTTGAGTTAACAGTGAGTAAGATTCCAAAGGATCGAGCGGGGGCAAGGATACGACTAGAAGGTACTGAATTTCAAGTTAAAGTCTGGAAGGCAATAGCAAAAATCCCAAAAGGCGAAGTTAGAACCTATAAGGAATTAGCCAAGATTATTAAAGAACCTAAAGCCATAAGAGCTGTTGCTAATGCTTGTGGTAAAAATCCATATCCAGTTAAGATTCCATGCCACAGGGTAGTCGGTTCAAATGGTTATCTAGGTGGTTATAGTGGTAAAGGCGGGGTCAGACAAAAAAAGAGTCTTTTAAGAGAAGAAGGGGTAACGTTGTATTAATCGGGGGGAAAAAATCGAACTTATACACGGAAATTGCCTAGAAGTAATAGATAAACTTCACCAAGAGCGAGGGGGATTTGTCGATCTGATTTTTTGCGATCCCCCGTACTTTCTTTCTAATGGCGGCATTACTTGTCAGAATGGAAAAATGGTAAAAGTTGATAAGGGCGATTGGGATAAATCGAAGGGTGCTGAAGTTAATCATCAATTTAATTATGAATGGTTAAAAAGATGTCAAAAAATCTTAAAGCCAAATGGTTCATTAATGGTCTCTGGCAC
>CAJWIE010000068.1 GCA_913041115.1 uncultured Legionellales bacterium
CAAAAATTTCTAAATGATCTTTAAATGAACTACCATTAATTGGATCACCGCCAATGCCGATACTTGTTGAAATACCAATACCTGCCTCTTTCATTTGAGAAGCGGCTTCATAACCCAAAGTTCCTGAACGACCAATGACGCCCACATTTCCTGGCACATATATGTGCCCTGGCATAATTCCCATCATACTTTTTCCTGGGCTAATTGTGCCTGCGCAATTAGGGCCAGTTAATACCATCTTTTCTTCGGCTTTGTAACGGCGCATGTAGCGTTTAACACGAATCATATCTTGAGAAGGAATACCGTCAGTGATTGCTACACAAAACTTAATGCCCGCATCAGCCGCTTCCATAATACTGTCTGCAGCAAATGGTGGTGGAACAAAAATAATACTAGCTTCTGCGCCTGTAGCAGCAACAGCCTCTTTCATTGTATTAAACACTGGTCTGTCCAAATGTTTCATTCCGCCTTTACCTGGCGTTACTCCTCCGACGATATTAGTTCCATACTTAATCATATCAGCTGAGTGAAAGGAACCAATCTGGCCAGTAAATCCCTGCACTAAAACTTTAGTAGTCTCTTTTAGATGAATTGCCATTCTCTTCCCCTTATTTGCCAGTCTCTTTCCACGCGGCTACAGCTTTATCAGCCCCTTCTTTAAGTGTTTCAGCCATAATAAGCGGCAAGCCACTATTCTCTAGCATCTTACGACCCTGTTCTACATTGGTTCCCGATAACCTAACAACAACAGGAATTTTGAGATCGATTTTTTCAACCGCTTGAATAATGCCTTCAGCAACCCAATCGCAACGATTAATACCGGCAAAGATATTTATCAAGATACATTTAACATTGTCATCAGAAAGTACAAGATTAAATGCTTTACTTACGCGTTCCGGAGAAGCTCCACCGCCAATATCAAGAAAATTAGCAGGCTCTCCTCCTGCATGCATAATCATATCCATCGTTGCCATAGCTAAACCTGCACCATTAATTATACAGCCGATATTTCCGTCTAAACCCACGTAACTTAATCCACGATCAGCGGCATTCATCTCACGTATATCTTCCTGTGATTTATCACGCAACTCGGAAATATTACTATGACGAAAAAGCGCATTTTCATCGAAGCCCATCTTCGCATCAACTGCAAGCAAATTTCCTTCTTTAGTAACCACTAAAGGATTTATCTCGACCATATTTGCATCTAGATCACGCATCGCACGATAACAACCGAGAATAGTTGTTACTGCCTGATTAACTTGTGTTTTATCCAGACCTAATGCAAAAACAATTTCACGCGCCTGAAATGGTTGCATTCCAACAGCTGCTTCTACTGCAACTTTTATAATTGAATCTGGTTTTTCAACAGCAAGCTGTTCAATTTCCATGCCGCCTTCAGCGGAAACAACAACGGTAACACTTTCTTTTGAGCGATCAAGAACGAAAGCCATATAAATTTCTCGTTCAATATTACATCCGGCTTCAATGTATAAACGATGACAAACTTTACCTTGTGGTCCCGTTTGGTGAGTTACTAATTTTTTTCCAAGCAACTCTTCGGCAGCTTTTGCTACTTCATCTTCAGATTTACAAACCTTAATACCTCCAGCTTTGCCGCGTGCGCCTGAATGAATTTGTGCTTTAACTACCCAAAGATTGCCGCCAATCTCAGTTGCACGATAAGCTGCCTGTTCCGGGCTATAGGCTAATCCACCGGCTGCTATTGGAACTCCATACTCAGAAAGTATTTCTTTTGATTGATATTCATGGATATCCACTAGTTACATACTCCTTTATTTAATTAATAACTATAGTTGAATAGATTAACTTGACTTCGCAGCAATTTGATCAGCTTGCGCAATAACATTACGAGCCATGCGCTCTGATGCTATGTCAATCATTTTGCCATCAAGCTGTGCTGCACCTTTTCCCGCTTTAGCCGCTTCTTCAAGCGCTTCCAACACACGACGTGCTCGAGTAACTTCTGCTTCAGGTGGAGACATTACTTCGTTTGCTAATGGTATTTGTTTTGGATGAATTGCCCATTTACCTTCATAACCAAGCGCAGCAACACGTTTTGCTGCTGCTATAAATGCCGCATCATCACTAAAGTCACCAAAAGGACCATCTATTGCTCGCAATCCGAAAGCGCGACATGCAGTCAACATACTCACTTGTGCTGCATGCCACTGATCATTTAACGCACCATCACAAATATAATCAGGGTTTAAACCACCAATAACCGTGGTCCGGGAACGCATACTAGCCGCGTAATCTGCAACGCCAAAGTGCAATGCCTCCAATCGTGGGCTTGACTGTGCAATAGCCATAACGTTTGCGCCACCTAAAGCAGTCTCAATTAAACATTCAAGGCCAATTCTTTTCTTCAACCCTACCGCTGTTTCGATCTGAGTAACAAGCATATCAACAGCGTAAACATCTGCATCAGTGCCTACCTTAGGAATTAAAATTGTATCTAAGTTATTCCCTGCTTGTTCCAAAATATCAACAACATCTCTATACATATAATGTGTATCTAATCCATTAATTCGAACGGATACAGCTTTATTATTCCAATCGATTGTATTTAATCCTTCGATAATATTTTTTCGAGCTTGTTCTTTATCGTCAGGGACAACAGCATCCTCACAATCAAGAAAAACAAAATCAGCATCGGACTTCGCTGCTTTTTCAAACATTTCTGGACTCGAACCAGGTACAGCCAGCTCGCTTCTTTGTAAACGTGCTCGTGCTTGTTCATATTGTCTAAAACTCATTTATTCATCCCCAAAAAAACAATCAAAAATTAACAAACAATGTAAATCTAATATTTTTGATTTCTCTTTAATCTTAAAAATTAAGCAGATAGCTAAAGACTTATTATGCCATTTTCCATAAATAAACTTCTAAAACACTCTGCATAGAATTTTATTAATTAAAAATGACAGATATATATACTGTCATTTTTTATTAATTATTTTATTTTAGGTTTGGCTGTTGAACGTAAATATTCTTGTGCAGCCGCGACTCCGGAACCCAATTCAATTGGATACTTCAAATCTTTCATTGCCATTTCTGCACCAGTTATTGGCGTTAGAATCATCAGCTCATTCATATCACCTAAATGGCCGATACGGAAAGCCTGACCAGCAATTTTTGCAAGACTAATTGATAAAGCTAAATTGTAATAATTGTAAGCATGGCGAACAACTTCATTGCCATCAAAACCTTCTGGTACTTTAACAGCGGTCACTGTATCGGAATACCATTTTTCTTCTTTAGCTATTGGTGTCATTCCCCAGGCACTAACCGCAGCACGCACAGCATTTGCCATACGATTGTGACGAGTAAAAACATTTTCTAGCCCTTCTTCCATCAACATATTGACAGATTCGCGTAAACCACGAAGCAAATTCATTGGTGGCGTATAGGGAAAATAACCCAGATCATTAGTCTTAATTTGATCGTTCCAATCAAAAAAAGTCTTAGGTAAATTAGAATTCTCTCTACAAGCTAAAGCTTTCTCACTTGCACAAACGATTCCTAAACCGGTTGGAAGCATAAATCCTTTTTGCGAACCTGATACACAAAGATCAACACCCCACTCATCCATGCGAAAATCAATAGACGCTACTGAACTTACGCCATCCACAAATAATAATGCTGGATGATTACAAGAATCTAATGCTTTACGAACACCGGCAATATCAGAAGCAACACCTGTTGCAGTCTCATTTTGAGTAGCAAATACAGCCTTAATTTCATGATTTTTATCAGCTGCTAAAATCTCTGCGTACTGTTCAACCGGAACACCTTCTCCCCATTCAACTTCCAATGCTTGAACATCTAACCCCCAACGCTGGCAAAGATCAATCCACAAATTTGAAAAATGCCCAAAACCTGACATCAAAACCTTATCGCCAACACTTAACGTATTCGATACAGCAGATTCCCACCCACCCGTGCCCGAAGCAGGAAAAATGAAAATGCGGCCATTTTTTGTTTTAAAAATCTTTTTAAGATCTTCATATAAAGGTTTTGTAAATTCGGGTAGGTCCATTGCCCGCATATCTTCTTGTTCCACATACATTGCATTTTGAATACGGCGAGGGACATTTGTTGGTCCAGGGATAAACAAAAAATTACGTCCGGGCATGATTAACAATCTCCAGTTTTTATCTTAAATTAATTAAATAATTACTTTCTTGAGCGATTAAGCTAAAGAAAATGTAGTAAATCCGTATTTTATTTATTTTTATAGCTGACTAAAATTGTGCATTGCAATAATTTGTTACAAAATTCTATAAACAATTTCAGGCCGCGTAGTGTACCTAAAAAGTGGTCTTTAAATCCATGCTGGTTTGATTATTTTTCATATATTTTGTGATTAGAATGGATTTTTTAAGTATTTTCTTGGTTTTCCTCGGTGTTAGTTATTTTTCAAATTATTCGCTTAAAGCTTTATCTAGAGCGAAAATAAGATCAGATACATCCTCAAGACCCACAGAAAGACGAATCAAATTAGGATGAATCCTAGCTTCTATTTGCTGTTTTTCAGTTAATCTATGATGAGTTGTTGTTGCAGGATGTGTAATTGTGCTTTTTGTATCTCCAAGATTCGCTGTAATCGAAAAAATGTCTATTGAATCAATTAATTCCCATGCTTTTGATTTGTTCCCTTTCACCTCAAAACTAACAACACCACCAAATCCGGACTGTTGAATTTTTGCTAATTCATGTTGAGGATGTGAGTTCAAACCAGGAAAATAAACTCTTTCCACAGATTTCTGAGTATTTAACCACTCTGCAATTTGCATGGCATTTTCACAATGCGCGCGCATGCGAATCGATAGTGTTTCCAACCCCTTTAAAAATACCCACGCGTTAAAGGGGCTCATCGTTGTGCCACCTGTACGTAAAAAAGTGTAAATATCTTCAGATAATATTGCCTCACTGCCTACGATCGCCCCACCAATACAACGTCCTTGTCCGTCTAAATATTTCGTCGCTGAATGAATAACTATATCAGCACCTAAAGTTAACGGTAATTGAAGGGAAGGAGTACAAAAACAATTATCAACAACTAACAAAACTTTATTTTTATGAGCGATATCGGCAATTTTTTTTATATCAACAATTTCAGTAAGTGGATTCGATGGTGTTTCTAAAAAAAGCAGCTTTGTTTGTGGAGTTATCGCTTCCTCCCAGGCTTTATAATCAGTCAGATCAACAAAGGTAGTATTAATTCCATATTTCGGCAAAATATTTGAGAATAAACTTACCGTCGTACCGAAAATACTCCTTGAAGAAACAATTTGTTCGCCTGTCTTTAATAAACCAAGTACCGTAGTCAATATTGCCGCCATACCTGATGAAGTTGCAATACAGCGCTCACCTTTTTCCATCGCTGCGAGCCGTTTCTCGAATGTTCTCACAGTTGGATTAGTAAAACGTGAATATATATTACCGATGCTATCACCGGCAAAACGAGCTGCTGCTTCGGCAGCATTTTTAAAAACATAACTAGAACTAGCGAAGATCAATTCACTATGTTCACCCTCAAAACTTCGCTCTTGTCCGGCACGAGTTGCTTGTGTGTTTATGCCGAAAGATCGGTATTTTTCATCTGACATCATGATATCCTCTATAAATCAGTTAAAAATATTTAAGAGTCAGCCTGATTAAATCGATGCTAAGTGAATGGGGAATTTTAATTACAAAAAAACCCGCATTCAGCTTGAGCTAAAGCAGGTTGTCTCTTTAGCGGTATTTTTATCGCGCCCGCAAGCTGATTTCAAATCGGCGCATATATCCAAAATAGTCAATATCTGCCCTAATGTCAATTATTTGAAGGTTTTTCGAGCTAAACAAGGCTTTGACTAATGCTATTATCCATTAAATATTTTGCCGGAATAAAAGTACCGTGCGATGACAAGTCTGTTAAATAGAGAGTATTTGTATCTGCTTCTTCAATAACCATATGCATGCGTGATATGTCTC
>CAJWIE010000069.1 GCA_913041115.1 uncultured Legionellales bacterium
ATACCTGAAAAAAACAATGCTTGATTTTAAAAATAAGGTTCGTACAAACTCAGCTGCAAAGAGTTCATTATTTGCTACATTTGATGACAAACAGATTGATGCATTAGCAGATTATCTTGCAGGTTTTACACCTTAATTAAAAACCTTCCTTGGTTAGTAATTAATGCTTAAGTAGTTTAATAATTTCACTGAAATTATTTTCTTCCGCAATCAGCAATGCTGTCAATCCACGATTATCTCTTATTGCCGGGTCTGCCCCTAATTTAAGAAGAGTTTTAACGGCTTCGGTTTTCCCATAACCTACTGCCCACATTAATGATGTTAAGTCGTTTTCAGTCTGACGATTAACATCTGCGCCATGCTCAACTAATAACTTAATAATTCCAACATCACCATTCGCTGATGCATAATTTAGCGCAGTCTTTCCTGAATAATCTTTTATGCTAACGTCAGCATAAAGCTTAAGAAGAATCTTGACGATTGACTCATGACGAGCAAATACGGCCTCCATTAGTGCTGAGATATTTTTTACACTAAGTTTATTAATATCCGCACCATTATCAATAAGGTAGCGTAAAATATCTTCATGGCCTCCTGAAGCAGCATTCATTAAGGCAGTCTCAGCATTAGTGTTAACCATATTAATACCAGAGCCTTTCTCGATTAATAATTTTACAATATCTAGACTACCAGCTCTTGTTGCTGATATTAGTGCCGTATTGCCGAATCGGTTTCGTGCTTTTATCGAAGCACCCTCTTCTAAGCGTTGTCTTACCGTCTCAATATCACCATCTTTTGCTGCAGCTATCAGAGATAAATTAAGCTCACGAAACTCAACTGCATCATATTCTTTATTTGCGAAAGTTAGGGCTGCAAAAGAAACTATAACTAAAGTAAAACATATTCTAAGTAGCATCATAATTATTTTCTTCCATTTATATTATAAAGATTCAAGTTGTCTTTCGAGATTGACGAGTTTTTTTTCAAGCTCTGACATATCCCATCCATTGCCTAAGTAAAGAGAAATTAATTGATCTATTTTCTCTAAGAGCTGACGTTCAAGCTCTTCAGTATTCCAGTTATTCTCCGCATACCAGTATATCAAATCCTCCCTAGCCTCTATAGAACGTCTTAATCGAAATTCGATCTCATCTGTTGCATGGTCTGCATTAATAACAGTCTGAGCTGGCTCCTCTGATGAAATTACTTTTTCTGTATTCTCATCGCTAGAGCAGCTATAAATGAAAAATAATACGGGAACTAAAAACAAGATTGAATATCGCATCTGTTAAACCTCTTCCTAAAAAAATAAATTAAGTGTATAAAAATATAATTTTATGTTTATATATGTTAAATATTATAGGGTCAGTATTCAAAAGAATAAAGACATAAAAATATGACAATATATTTCAAAAAATGTTTATTAATTCTTTTTTATCTAGTTAGTTTATCTGGGTGCACATCCACTCCGGCTGGTGTTAAACCTATCTAAAATTTCGATATCCAGAAATATCTCGGGACGTGGTATGAAATAGCAAGGCTTGACCATAGTTTTGAAAGAGGCTTAATTGACGTATATGCAAATTATTCACTTCGAGATGATGGTGGAATTAAGGTTGTAAATCGTGGAAAAAATAGTGCTGACGGCAAATGGAAAGAAGCTACCGGAAGAGCTTATTTTATAGACAAAAAAGATATTGGAAGTTTAAAAGTTTCTTTCTTCTGGCCATTCTATGGGGCATACCATATAGCGAAATTAGACAAAGCATACACAATGGCTCTTATCATAGGCCCTAATCTGAACTACATCTGGTTATTGTCCAGATCGGAAACTCCTGACGCAAAACTCTGTGATGAATATTTTAAAAAAGCATCCCAATTAGAGATTAATGAAGATAAATGGATCAAAATTAGAGATTGTGAATAATAATTTAGTTATGGCAACTCGGTTAGTACTTGCTCTATATTTTTTCTAGCAGTATTAATGCTCTCTGCAGGATAACCATACCAAATTAAGCCTATAATATTTTCTAATTTTTTATCTATCCAAGCAATCTCATAAAAACGATCATCTCGAATGACTGTGCCAGTTGACCATTTTGTTCCAATATCATTATGCCAAAGAAAAAGCATTAGATTTTGAATAGCACAACAACATGCTGCATAGTCTTCTTGATAAGTAATATCATCTTTTGATTTTTTACACGTTACAATTATCCAGCCAGGAATGTTTTTCCAACGCCTAAATTTTTTTTCAGCGCTTTCTACTCCTTGCGTATCTGTCATAATTCCCCTATTTAGTTGACAAATGTCGTCAATCGTCTCTTGGCCCAATAAATAAAAATACCACGGCTCTGTAAGATGATGATTTGGTGCCCAACATGCTATTTTAATCGCCTCTTTGATTATGGCTTTATCAGGAATTTTATCGGGAATAAAATCATGAATCGTACGTCTTGATTTAATTAAATCCTCAATATATGTGGGCTGATTCGTCATATAAGAACTAATTTTATTCCGAAAAATATTTTAATCAATCACCTTCGGTAATCCCCTCAATAAAAAAATATCCTTAAATAGCTTTTTCGTACATAGCAATATATTATTTATTTATTTATTTATTTTATATATTAGATACTTATTAAAGATAAATACTAATGAAAGCAAAAAAAATACATAATATTTTTTATACTATACTTCTATCGCTATCAACTTTCAGTATTGTAAGTGCTTATGATGACAAACCCTTCAAACCACCAGGCCGTTTTATAAGTATCGGTTTCCAAACAATGTATGTCGACTGCCTTGGAGATAATAAACCAACAATTTTAGTTGATGTAGGTATCGCGGAGTCATCAGCTAGCTGGTATAAAATAGCCAAAGAACTGTCTAAAGATGCCCGTATTTGCCTTTATGATCGAGCTGGATACGGCTGGAGTGACCCGGGTAGAGGTGAAAGAACTACCGTAACAATTGTTCATGAACTTAAACTGCTTGTTAAACGTGCAAAAATTCCCGGTCCCTATATTCTGGTTGGTCATTCTTTTGGTGGATTTACAGCTCGTTATTTTGCTGCCAAATTTCCAGAAAATGTAGCGGGTTTAGTATTAGTTGATTCATCCCACCCTGAACAAATATACAGACTTTCTGCATTAGATAATGCAAGTAAAAAACTACTTATTACCGGACGCAAAGCAATCGCTCCTGAAAATTTTTCAGAATTTGAAAAGAAATGGTATTTTTTAAATTCGAGTCGAAAAGCTACTTTTGCACAAATGGCTGAACTGAAATATTTTAAACAAAGTGCTTACCAAGTTAAGCATTCGGGGCCATTAAAAGATATCCCCATAGCCGTTTTATCAAGAGGAGTTAGCCAATTGCCTGAACTAAATGGAGTATCTCTTGAAAATGAGTGGCAGGATATGCAAAAAGATCTTCTGAATCTCAGTAAAAATAGCTGGCACTTAATAATCGACAATAGTGGTCATAACATACATGAGGAAGCCCCCGAAAAAATAATCGAAAATATTCTGAAAGTAATTGAAAAATCAAAGGAATAATATTGTCTATACTATACCTTTACTTCATTTTCCAAGCAGTCGGTAATTTGCCCTGAAGTGTAAGAGATAGGCAAGAACCAATAATAAAAATTGCACCAATGCCAGACCCAATATCTGGTACTTCATTCCAACCAATCCAGCCAAATAACGTCGCCATTAATACCGTTACATAGGTAAATGGAGAAATCGTTGATACTTCATTATTGGTAAAAGCGTAGGTCAATAATGTTTGTCCGCCTGTTGCGCAAACACCTGCTAGAATCATAATTGATAAATCAAAAATGGTGGGTGTTTGCCAAAACCAAAACATTGCTATACCAGAATAAAATGTAGAAAAAATACTAAAATAAAATACTGTACGTATAACGGGCTCAGTCCTTGCCATATAACGTATAAGTATTTTTGCGCATGCAATAAAAAAACCTGAACATAACCCAATAATAGCGGCAAATGTAAACATAGAAGTGCCCGGCTTAAGGATAAGTAATACGCCGATAAACCCAATGATTAATATGAGAAAAATTCTCGTGTTTATCCTTTCGTTAAGAATTGGAGCCGCTAATAAGGCAATAAACAAAGGAGATGCAGCATTTAACAATGTCGCTTCGGATAAACCAATATTTGCAATGGCAAAATATAAACATGTCATCGCAGAAATACTAATAAGACCACGAAAGATATGTATATGAAAAACCGATGTTTTCATAAATGAAATCCCACGAGGCAGAATAAACGGAATAATGATAATTAGGCCCACAAAACTTCTTAAAAAAACTAGCTGAATTGCTGGTAATTCCGAAGATGCGGCCTTAATACAGGTAACCATAACAGCAAAAAAACAAGCCGAAAAAAAGGCCGGCAGAAATCCGTGCACAACATAACGTTTATCAATATGCATTTACTTTATTAATTATCTATTTTGTTGGGAAAACTTAACTAGCTATAAAAAATATAATTATATAGTATTAAATATACTGATTAAATTTATTTCATATTAGAACAGATGTAATCTGAAATGGAGCTAAGTATGTTAGAAGATATCTTTAAAATGCAATTGGAACTCAATGATTATGTTTTCAAAAATAATAATCTTAGAAATAACTTAGGTGATAATTTAAGTATGCAAGCAATCATGTCTGCTGTTGATAATAAAGAAATGATGGTGAATAATTTACCTAATAAATGGTTAGTAAACTATTCAAAGGCAATGAAAGAAGAATTATACGAACTAGATGATGAATTACTATGGAAATGGTGGAGCAAAGATAAGATTGATATGCAAAATATACGTGTTGAGTTAATCGATATTTTACATTTTTTGGTTTCAGCGATGATGTGCGCTGGATTAACTGCAGAAAAGGTATTTGATATCTATCAACAAAAACATGCGGTTAACATAAAACGACAAGATACTGATTACAATAAAAAAACTAAAACAGAGGATGATAATCGAGAAATTAACTAGCAAACATATAATTAAATGTCCTAAAAATATAAATTTGAGCGAAAAAGTTTATGAATGAAATAAATGAAACACAAAATGATGGTGAAAATATTCTAATCTCGCAGTCTGTTGCTATCTTAGTTGATGGCAATAATATAGAACGTAGTATCCATACTGAAGCTAACGATACTAATACAATGCTTAATTTTGATATATTAATACCAAAATTATTACTCAACCGTGGATTAAGTCGTCTCGTTTATTTTCGAGAGGGAAAGCACATTTCAAATAAACTTCAAGAACGCCTACATAATTTTTATCATGGTTCTGTAAGGCCTTGCCACAAAAGTGCGGATATCCCGCTATCAATTAACGCAATTCAAGTTGCTGATAAAGTTGATACTATTATTATTATGTCGGGTGATGCAGACTATATTGAGCTTGTACGTCATTTAAAGTCGGAGGGTGTTCGTGTAGAAATCGCTGCGGTTGAAAGCACAACATCTAAGCTAATAATTGAAGAAGCTGATCACTTCCACGAAATTACAAAAGATGATTGGTTTACTCTACCTGCAAAGAAAGTATCAAAACGACATAACAATATGCGCAATATAAAAAACAACACCAATAAGTGATACATTATTTGAATAGCGGCTAAAATACATTCCTCTTCGTCTATATTGGATATCCTCGTCAACGTTTTTGAGCCCCTCGGAATGAGTATATCTCCCGATACAAAGTAGAACTAATGCGAGAAAGCTAAAAATAACGAATTCTTTTTCAAAAAATAGAATGATTGGAATAATAACAGCTATAGATACACTTTCTATAAAATTGCCATGGCATCTAATTGCGCGGGCTAATTCTTCATCACCACCTGACTCTAAAGAAATTTTCTTTTCACGCCTTAACTTAACGACT
>CAJWIE010000070.1 GCA_913041115.1 uncultured Legionellales bacterium
GTTGCGTTATCCTGCTACACATCAAAATTATTCAATCCTCTTATCGCTAATTACTGATGCATCTTTCATACCAACTTTTTTTTATTCTTTAAAATCAAGTAATTACATTTTTTTTATCCGAATCGGAAAAATTAGATGATTTTTTGTACAATTAATTGGTAACAAAATTACATTTTTTGCACAGATCTGGTGCAAAAAAATCATAAATGCCCAAAAATGTGGCCTAGAAGATTTAAAATGACATATACGCAATCAAAACTTATGATTTAGAAAATGGAGATTGATATGTTGAAAGAAAAAATTGAAGCGGCAATTTCAGACATCACAAAAATTTTGCCAGAAGACCTAAGTATATTTAAAGACGATCTGGAGAAGAATTTACGCGCAACACTTAATGCAACTTTCTCAAAGATGGAACTTGTAACACGTGAAGAATTTGATATCCAAGCATCTTTATTGAGTCGTACTCGCGAAAAACTTGAAGCATTGCAGGAAAAGTTATCGGAGCTAGAAAAACAACTCGAAGAAAAATAATTTCTAAAAATCAATATAAATTTTTTTAACTAACGATATGGTGCGGTTTTATGGCAGATAAACAATACGATATTAGTGTATCCAGTCACATAAGCTACATTTCTGAACAATCTCTTCCTGATGAAGGGCGATATGTTTTTGCATACACCATAACAGTTACCAATACTGGGCAAACTGCGGCAACTTTATTGCGTCGTCATTGGTTAATAACAGATGCTAATTGTAAAGTTCAGGAAGTAAGAGGTGAAGGTGTCGTTGGAGTTCAGCCGCATATCATGCCTGGGGAGTCTTACGAATATACCAGTGCTGCAATACTAGAAACACCTGTTGGATGTATGCAAGGTTCTTATGAAATGATTGCCGATGATGGAATGGAATTTGATGCTCCAATCCCCGTATTTAATCTTGCCGTACCTAACACGCTTCATTAATAATGAGCACCTATGCAATAGGTGATATTCAGGGTTGTTATTCGGAACTTCAAAACTTATTGCATGAAATAAATTTTGATAAAGAGAATGATCGACTTTGGTTTGTTGGAGATCTGATTAATAGAGGTCCTAAATCACTTCAAACACTTCGCTTTGTAAAATCACTTGGAACTAATGCAAAAGTTGTTCTCGGTAACCATGACCTACACTTACTTGCTGCATCAAAAAATATTCGTCCATTATCAAAAAAGGATACTATAAAAGAAGTCTTAGCTGCGGAGGATAAAGAACAATTAATTAATTGGATAAAATCTCGTCCTTTATTAATAACCGATAACGATTTAGGTTTTACAATGGTGCATGCTGGATTAGCGCCACAATGGACATTAGAAGATGCAAAAAATTTTGCTAATGAATGCGAGTTAACTTTACAAAGTGAAAAAATCAATGATTTTTTGACTCTTATGTATGGTGACAAACCCAACATTTGGTCGGAATCACTAGAGGGATATGAAAGACAGCGTTTTATCATTAACTGTTTTACTCGTATTCGTTTTTGTAACGACAATGGTAAGCTCGATCTTGATACTAAGGTTGCCCCGGGGGAACAAAAAAAATCATTAATACCTTGGTATGCATTGCCAAAACGAAAAACCATAGATGACAAAATTATCTTTGGTCACTGGTCAACAGTTCACCTCGGCAATGAAAAGAATTTTAAACAGTACAATGTGTTCCCGATAGATACAGGTTGCTTGTGGGGCGGTCGATTGACAGCAATGAGGTTGGAAGATAAAAAAATATTTAGTGTTCCATCTAAACAACCTAAATTCTAATCACTGCAATTATTTCCTTTCTAGTACTGTAAAGCTATAGTCATATTCGTTATTTTCATCTGCCTTAAAACTGTCCTTTGCAATCTCTGTCCATTGGTCAGGGTCGTACTCAGGAAAAAATGTATCGCCATCAATACTTGCTCTAACTTCAGTAACATAAAGTTTCTCTGCCTTATCTAATGTTTGTTCATACAAGGTCGCACCGCCCATAACCATTAACTCTGTAACTTTTTCGCAATATGAAAAAACTTCATCTAAATTATTTTTTACTACGCAGCCTTCGGAAAAATAGTTTTGGTTTTTTGTGAGAATGATATTTTCTCTGCCTGGCAATGGTCTCGCGATAGACTCATGTGTTTTTCTACCCATTAATATGGGTTTCCCCATTGTTATTTTCTTAAAGTTTTTTAAATCTGATGAAATATGCCAAGGTAAAGTTCCATCTTTACCAATAACTCGATTCTTATCCATCGCGACAATTATTGATAGCTGCATAATTATAATATTAAGAAATTCATATGAAATTTATCAAACAGCGATTGGTGCTGAAATTTTTGGATGCGATTGATAATTAATCAATTCAAAATGCTCGTATTGAAATTTAAATATATCATCAAAAGATTGTAGTTTCATTTGTGGTAATGGATAAGGTTTTCGCTTTAGCTGCTTTTCAACCTGATCTAAATGATTAAGGTAAAGATGTGCATCACCAAAAGTATGAACAAATTCACCCAAACTTAGTTTGGTGACTTTAGCAATCATTATTAGTAATAATGCATAAGAAGCGATATTGAAAGGGACACCAAGAAATATGTCAGCACTTCGCTGATAAAGTTGACATGATAATTTACCGTCAGCCACATAAAATTGAAAAAGCGCATGACAAGGCGCCAAAGCCATATTGTCAATCTCGCCGACATTCCATGCGCTAACAATTAGGCGCCTTGATTCCGGGTTGGTCCTTATTTGTTCTATAACTTCTGTAATTTGATCTATTGTTTTATTTTTTGTTTGCCACGAACGCCATTGCGCGCCATAAACTGGACCCAAGCCACCTTCTTTGTTCGCCCATTCATCCCAGATTGTTACACCATTATCATTTAAATATTTGATATTTGTATCACCTTGTAAAAACCAAAGTAATTCAAAAATAATCGATTTTAGGTGTATTTCTTTTGTTGTGACTAATGGAAAACCTTCATTTAGATCAAACCGCATTTGGTAGCCGAACACGCTTAATGTCCCTGTTCCGGTACGATCCTCTTTTTTTATACCTTCGGATTTAACATGGCGTAATAAGTCTAAATATTGTTCCAATGTATTTCTCTTTTTTATTATCTTATTTAATTAATTGTCAACTCGATACGCCATTATCAAAAATATAGTTCCGAGTATTATCATCGGTATCGTTAACAATTGTCCCATCGTTAACCAATTAAATGCAATGTAACCAATATGTTGATCTGGCATACGCACAAACTCAACTAAAAATCTAAATATGCCATAAAAAATTAAAAATAAACCAGATGTTGCTTTAACCGGCCGTTGTATCCGAGAAAACCACCAAAGAATTATAAACAAAACTAGTCCTTCAAAAAATGCCTCGTAAAGTTGTGATGGATGTCTGGAAATTCCACCAGCTGCCGGATCAGGAAAAATCATTGCCCAGGGTAAATTGCTCGGACTACCCCAAAGCTCACCATTAATAAAATTACCAATTCTACCGCAACCAAGTCCAATTGGGATAACTGGCGCAATAAAATCAGTAATTTTAAAAAAAGAAGTATTGTTTTTGTAGCTGAAGAACCATACGGAAAAAATGATGCCAATCAGACCGCCATGAAATGACATCCCCCCTTTATGAATATAAAAAATTTCTACTGGATGTGCCAAATAATATGTAAAGTTATAAAAAATAACTGAACCGAGACGTCCGCCAACAATAATTCCGAGCATAGCAAAGAAAACTAAATCGGCTATCTGTTCATTATCTAAAGATAGCTGAAAATGACGGGCTCGATATCGCAATAAGAACCAAGCAACCAGTATGCCAACAACATAACTAATTCCATACCAGTGTATTGACACAAAACCTAAATCAACTGCGACGGGATTTATGTTTGGGTAAGCAATCATGATAAATAAATATTAACATGTAAAAAAAATGAGGTGGCCAAGAAAATATTTTTTCTGTATTTGTGAAATATCGGTCTATATCAGGCTTTTATAGCTTAAAGATAGAAAAAAATTAATCGAAGGGAGCTGGCCTGTGTAAAAAAGTCAAAAATTACTCCTCTTTCAAACTTGATTTAGGCGTCAAAAACAAGAATGATAAACAGTCTCAATAAAGTCCTATATTGCGACGCAATATAAAAAAATTGAGTTTTTAGAAAAATTGATTTAATAACAGATAGTTATAAAACTATTCTGGTATCAGAAGACTAAAATCTGGTATAGATAGCTTCATTGGGAACAGGGAAATCGCTATCTAAAATCACAATAAAGAGAAAAACCTAAAAAAATAGAGGTAATTATAGTAATGGCTACAGAAAATAAAAAACTGCGGCAATGGGTTGAGGAAATGACCGCACTATGCCAACCCGATAATGTTGTTTGGTGTGATGGCTCAAAAGATGAATGGTCAAAGATGTGGGACATTTTGGTAAAAGGCGGCACCGCGAAAAAACTTGACGAAAAAAAACGTCCCAACAGTTACTACATCCGCTCTGTTCCGGCCGATGTTGCGCGAGTTGAAGACCGTACTTATATCTGTTCTGAAAAGGAAGAAGATGCCGGACCCACTAATAATTGGTGCGCACCTGCTGAAATGCGGGAAACATTAAAGAAATTATTCACTGGCTGTATGAAGGGACGTACCATGTATGTCATTCCGTTTAGCATGGGTCCGATTGGATCCGACATTGCAAAAATTGGAGTGGAAATTTCTGATTCAGCTTATGTTGTCACAAACATGCACATCATGGCTCGTGTTGGTAAAGAAGTACTAGATGTTTTAGGCGCAGATGGTGAATTTGTTCCGTGCATTCACTCGGTAGGAGCACCGCTCGCTGAAAACGAAAAAGATGTACCTTGGCCATGTAACCCTGATAATCGATATATCGTTCACTATCCGGAAACTCGGGAAATTTGGTCATTTGGTTCAGGTTATGGTGGTAATGCGCTACTTGGTAAAAAATGCTTAGCATTACGAATAGCTTCAACCATGGCAAGAGACGAAGGTTGGCTAGCAGAACATATGTTAATCCTTAAATTAACTAACCCCGAGGGAGTTGTTAAGTATGTCGCTGGCGCATTTCCAAGTGCATGCGGTAAAACAAACTTAGCAATGTTGACACCAACGGTTCCTGGTTGGAAAGTTGAAACTATAGGTGATGACATCTGCTGGATGAAATTTGGCAGCGATGGTCAGTTGTATGCCATTAACCCAGAAGCTGGCTTTTTTGGTGTTGCACCTGGCACAAGTATGCAATCAAACGCGAATGCTATGTACGCACTTGAAGCGAATTCTATCTTTACCAATGTAGGAGAGACTGACGATGGTGATGTTTGGTGGGAAGAGATGTCTGATGAACCGCCAGCACACTTAGTTGATTGGAAGGGAAATGATTGGACGCCTGATTCTGATACACCTGCAGCACACCCTAATGCACGTTTTACTGCACCAGCTGCACAATGTCCGGTAATCGCCGATGAATGGGAAGATCCAAAAGGGGTACCTATCAGTGCAATATTATTTGGTGGTCGTCGTGCAACGGTTGTTCCTTTGGTAACAGAAGCGCTTGATTGGAACCATGGTACTTTTATCGGCACCATCATCGCTTCTGAAATGACTGCTGCTGCGTTTGGTGCAATTGGACAACTACGCCGTGACCCAATGGCGATGCTCCCATTCTGTGGCTACAACATGGCTGATTACTGGGGTCATTGGTTAAATATGGGTAAAAAAGAAGGTGCTAAATTACCAAAGATCTTTTATGTAAACTGGTTCCGTAAAAATGAGGCTGGAAAATTTATGTGGCCTGGTTTTGGTGAAAATAGCCGTGTTTTAA
>CAJWIE010000071.1 GCA_913041115.1 uncultured Legionellales bacterium
CTATTGATATGTATTGTAAAAATTTAATTATTTTATCTTTGGGCTGCCGATTACACTTACATATCTAATTATACATTGGCTTAGGCAATCAGCAGATTAGAGTGAGTCATTATATTTTGATATATTTGAATATTGTATAAAATTAAATTCGTTATCAGATAATATAGGTTCATATATCCAAAAATTCTTTTTAACCCAGGATGGAGTACCTTTAACTTCTTCAAGATCTTTATTATTCATCACCCAATTACTAAAGTCATTGAAATTATCTGTAGTTATTTTATTGTATTTTGAAAGTATTTCTCTTATACTGACTATTGTTTCATGATTTGCGTTATCTATTTCATTCTTTTTTTCTACATACCGAAGAGATATTCTCTCTAACTTAACTATTTCGCTTTCATCCAATCTACTATTTTTACTTTTAATTAATAACTTGCTTCTTTCTCGTTGGATATCGCGAAATTCTAGTTGATCCTTTAAATTAACTAATAATGCGGTCGTATCACCATCTTCACTTATAACAAGTTCTTTATATATAGGGCTAGTGAGCAATTCTTGTTTTGCTTTATCTAAATTAACATCATCACTTTCTATTGTGCGAACATTATCTGTAACATCGGACAGTGACCCCTCAAATTGCCTAACCAAAGGTACATCAACCAAGCTTATGACTGAATCAACAAGTTTTATTTTCTTAATTTCGTCTCTAAGTTGTACAATTTTTTCAAGAGCAGGCTTACTAAAAAGACTATCTTTCGGGGTAAATGTTACAAATAAAAATTCTTTTGTTGTATAACGCTCGATGGTTTCACGAAATAACTTAAGATCTTTGTCATCTTCTAAAAGTAGAGAATCTGCAGATGCATCAAGTTTGAAATTTTTTGTTTGTAGTGCAAAAAAACATAATATAACTGACATAAAAAAACAAACCAGTGCTGGTCTTCTAAGTACAGTCGCTAAGTATATATTTTTTACTGTATTAATCATTGAAAGTCACTTTAAATTTGGCTGAATTCTTTAAATCATAATTTTTTATTTATAATGTAATTTATCCTTCAATAATTTTTTGTATTGTTTCTACATATAATGCATGTTCAATTTCTAAAATCTTCTTTGCTAAAGACTCTGGTGTATCATCTTTATCTACTATAACCGATTTCTGCGCTAAAATTTTCCCTTTATCATAATCACTATTAACCAAATGAATAGTCGCACCACTCTTTTTTTCTCCTGCATCTATAACTGCTCTATGCACGTTAACGCCATACATCCCCTGCCCACCGTATTTTGGTAGAAGTGATGGGTGGACATTTAGAATTTTACCCTCAAAGACGGAAAGAACTATGGGCCCAATCATCTTCATATAGCCTGCCAGTAATACAAGGTCAACCTCATAATGACGCAAGACTTCACATATCGATGTATCTAATAATCCAGGTTTTTTGCAAACTGGCGTATCAAAATAAATGGTATTAATTTTTCTTTCTTTAGCTACTATAAGTGCCTCAGCATCTGGATTATCGCTTATAACAATTTCTACATTTGCTAATAAATACCCCTGCTTACACGCATCTACTATGGCAGTCATATTGCTACCACGCCCGGAAACTAAAATACCAAGTT
Organism: uncultured Legionellales bacterium; assembly: GCA_913041115.1. Classification (GTDB taxonomy): domain Bacteria; phylum Pseudomonadota; class Gammaproteobacteria; order Eutrophobiales; family Eutrophobiaceae; genus UBA11869. The sequence goes on from CAJWIE010000071.1 coordinate 1,627, forward strand.
TTTTCATAAGTTTTTAAATTTAAAACCTAGTTTTCTTAAATCATTCTTATCTTTATTATCAAATATAAATGATTCATCGCACTGACTCATGTCAATAATACTACTTCCAAACTCATATCTTATCGGGTAATTCTTTCTTAAACTATCATAAAAAATTGAACGTTCATTATCTTCTAGACTACTGTAGTGTGAAAATGAAATATTATCTCCTATAATATCCCAATACTGGGATATTATAGAATCTATTAAATAATCTGAACTACTCATATTGGGAACAAAAAAAGTATTATCTTCGTTAACAAAATTAGAATAATTAAAGTTTGTCTTAAAAAATTTTTGTAATGAATCAAAAAGAACCTTTGTTGCGCTAATCTTAGCATCAAGACTATATCCAGCAATGTGAGGCGTTCCGATAAAGACTTTTTCAAGCAAATCAATATTTATGTTTGGTTCATTTCGCCATACATCTAATATTAATTTTGATTCTGGATTTCTTTTTTTAAAAGATATTAAAGCCTGCTCGTCAATAACATCGCCGCGAGATGTGTTGATTAAAATAACACCAGATTTTAATTTTTCTAAAAATTTATCATTAACTAAGTTATATGTAGGATATTTACCTTCTTTTGTTAACGGGACATGTAATGTGATAATGTCACACTGAAGTACCTCTTCAAGATCAACAAAAGATCGATTCTTTGTTTGATCAAATAAAGGGGGGTCATTTAATACGCATTCTATATCAAAAATATCCATAAAATATTTAACTCTTGAGCCAATGCGCCCACAACCTACAATCCCAATTTTTTTTTCGGACAAAGAAAAAGGCGAGCCTTTATTACTTATTGTTGCAATTAAACCATTTAATACATATTCAGCTACAGAATTTGCATTACTCCCAGGCGCATAGGAAAAAGATATATTTGATTTATCCAGATAATCAACATCAACATGATCGACTCCACTAGTTGCAGAACCGACGAATTTAACTTTGGTATTTTCTAATAACGATTTATTGATTTTTGTAACAGACCTAACCAAAAGAACATCTGTATTCTTAATTTTATTCCTGTCAATATAACGACCATCAACTAGGTTAATATTACCAAATTTTGAAAATACCTTTTCGGCAAGAGGGATCTGTTCGTCTGCTGTTATAAATAATGACTCAACCACTATAATTTTTCGTTTTTAAAAATTGCATCAGGGATGACTGTTTACATCAGCCCCTTCTTTTTTAACAGGCATTAAATCTTCCTTTTTAATCCCAAGAGCAAGCGTTACTGGACTGGCAATGTAAATGGAAGAATATGTCCCAATCAAAACGCCAAAAATTAATGCCATTGCAAAACCATGAATAATCTCACCGCCTAAGAAAAATAATGCTAACAAAACTAATAATGTTGTAAATGATGTCATCAAAGTTCTACTTAGCGTCTGGTTTAACGAAATATTAAAAACATCAAGGGGTGTTTTATCTCTAATCTTACGAAAATTCTCACGCACACGATCAAAAACAACAATCGTATCATTTAGTGAATATCCAATAACGGCAAGTAAAGCAGCTAATATAGTTAGATCGAAATTAAAACGTGTAATAGAAAAAAATCCTAATGTTATTATTACATCATGAATCAATGCAGCAACAGCACCGACTGAAAAACGCATTTGGAAACGAAGTGCTACATAAAACATAATGCATAACAAAGCATAAAGCATTGCTAAACCACCATCTTCCTTTAACTCTTCGCCAACCTGAGGACCAACAAATTCAACTCTGCGCATTTCTGCATTAAAATTATCTGCTGAAATTAAATCAAGAATTTTACTACTTATATCAGCACTATTTAATCCTTGTTGCGGTGGTATTCTAATTAATATCTCCTTAGCTGTGCCAAAGTATTGTATTACCGCATCACTGAAATCTGAATTGTTGAATGATTGACGTACCTTATCCAAACCAACTGTTTCTGTATAACCAACTTCAACTAATGTGCCGCCTGTAAAATCAATTCCTAAATTCAATCCCTTGCTTGATAACGAAAAAATAGAAAAAACAATAAGCAGCCCAGAAATAACTGATGTAATCCTACGTGCCCCCATAAAATTAAATTCTATTTTCTTCATAAAAGTGTTCCTGCTTAACTCATGCTATATTGTTAATTTCTTCAAATTTTTTCCGCCGAATACTAAATTTACTAATCCTCGAGTTACCATAATAGCGGTAAACATTGAACAGATGATGCCGAGTGATAATGTAACAGCAAAACCCTGAATAGGTCCTGTTCCAAAACTAAACAACATTAATGCTGCAATCAAAGTCGTAATGTTTGCATCAGCAATTGTCGAAAAAGCCTTTTCATAGCCAGTGTGAATACTTGCTTGTGGAGAATTGCCATTACGTATCTCTTCACGAATACGTTCAAAAATTAAAACATTTGCATCAACCGCCATACCTACGGTTAATACTATGCCCGCTATTCCCGGTAAAGTTAATGTTGCCTGCAATAAAGAAAGCATCGCGACAATCAAAACTAAATTCAAACCTAAAGCAACATCAGCAATCAAACCAAAAATCTTGTAATAAATTGCCATAAAAATTAAAACAAGAATAAAACCAATCACAATGGAATCAAATCCCTTATCAATATTATCTTGCCCTAAACTAGGTCCGACAGTACGTTCCTCGATTATATAAATAGGTGCCGCTAAAGCACCTGCGCGAAGTAGTAACGCAAGATTTTTTGCTTCTTCGGTAGAATCTAAGCCTGTTATATGAAATCGCTTACCGAGTTGTTCCTGAATAACAGCTGCATTAATAACTTCCTCTTCAGTCTCTTTTGTTTTTACAAACTTTCCATTTACCTCAGTTGTTTCCATTTGATATTCTATAAAAACAACTGCCAGACGTTTACCAACATTATCTCGGGTACCGCGACTCATTCTCTTCGCTCCTCTACCATCTAAAGTAATTGTAACGTCTGGCCCACCAGATAATGTATCAATGCCAGAGGCAGCATTAATAATAGAATCGCCAGTTAACATAACTTGTTTTTTTAATAAAATTGGCAAACCATTTCTTTCATAATAAAGTTTGGAGCCGGCCGGTACACGACCATTAACAGCGTCTTGGGGTTCATGCTCTTCGTCAACCAATCTAAATTCAAGTGTTGCTGTTGCCCCGAGAATTGCTTTAGCTCGAGCAGTATCTTGTACTCCCGGCAACTGTACTACAACGCGATCATTCCCCTGCCTTTGAATTACTGGCTCAGCAACACCTAACTCGTTTACACGTTTTCTTAGTGTAGTAATATTTTGTTGTAATGCTAACCTTTGAGTTTCAAGTAATGCCTCTTCTTTTATTGTTAAAGTTAATGAAAATTCATTTTCATTAACGTCCGGTGTAATAACATTTAAATCGAGAAAATTCTTTTCAATCAGGGACTGTCCCTTATCACGCTCAGCATTATCTTTAAAACGAATTAATAAGCCTTCTGATTTATTATGTGTAATCGTTTTATAACGAACTTTGTTTTCTCTAAGATAACTGCGCAAATCAGAAATGTAACGTTCCTCTGCTTTGTCTATCGCAGCATCCATATCAACTTCCATTAAGAAATGAACACCTCCTCTAAGATCAAGCCCTAAAGACATCGGCTCTACACCAAATTTACTTAACCAATCAGGTGTTGCTGGGGAAAGATTAAGGGCAACAACATAATTCCTACCCAAAGATTCTTTTATAATTGACTGTGCTTTTAATTGCGCCTCCTCATCACTAAACCTAATTGTGAGATTACCAATACCAAGTGTCACATCTTTGTAAGACAACCCTGCTTCATCCAGGGCTGCACTAATCTGATATTCTGTAAGCTCACTTATTTCTGCAGATCGGGCCGCAGATACTTGTAATGAGGGGTCCTTACCGTAGATATTAGGCAAAGCGAACAGTAGGCCCAGCCCTATTAAAAAAAGTATTAAAATATATTTCCAA
>CAJWIE010000072.1 GCA_913041115.1 uncultured Legionellales bacterium
CTGGGGAGACCATCAAAATTGTTGGCATTGTGGTGCATCGAACACTCCAGCAGATTGCTGAGGATGGTTTAGAAAACTGGACCGCAGAGCGTTTGAAGTCCGAGGAGCATAATTTTAAAAAATTACTTCATCAGCATGGTGTGCCACTAGATGAGAGAGAGAAAGCGATAAATTATATTATTGATGCGCTTACAAATATATTAAATGATGAGTACGGTCAGTGGATACTCTCAAATGATCACGATGGCCAACATAATGAATATCCAGTTAGCGGAGTAGTAAATAATAGACTAATTAAAAGGGTGATAGACAGAACATTTCTTGATAAAGATAGGGTACGTTGGATTATTGATTATAAAACAAGCCCACATGAAGGTACTGACCTCGATGATTTTCTTGACAAACAAAAAGAAAAATACAAACCACAACTTGAAGAATATGCCGCATTAATGGAAGGGTTTGGAGAGAAGAATATAAAGCTCGGTTTATATTTTCCGTTATCAAAAGGTTGGCGTGAATGGGAATACAAGCACTAAAAAATATAAAACGTCATTATTGAAACTTAATTTGCGGCAGTGTTACTTGATACTAAACCTTTGGCTGCATCGTTAATCGCATTTCCGTAGGCAGTTCCCAAATCAGAGTAATCTTCATCATCCATAATTGCCATATAACCGATCGCATAACCAGATTTTAATAAACCCATACCATCCTGACTTCCATCACCCATCATCATTTCCATAGTCGATCTTTTTTTATCACCGACAATTTGGTCATAGGGACCCCATAACATAGGAGAAGCAAATGGTCCCGCACCATCCAGAACATCAAGCACGATTACACCATCGTCTGAATGATAACCTAAACCTATAAAACCATCTTTACCTTCGTAGTAACTAAATTTACCACCACTAGGGAAAATATATTGATATCTGTAGATTGAACGGCCAACATAATCCGGCGGCATTTTGATTCCTCTTGTGCTAATACGTTTTTTCTTCCCTTTTATTTTTGTTTCTTCAGCAACTGCCAGTATTGATTTTTTAACTCCATACGGGTTGGTAATAAAACGTTTGCCATCCTGCTGCGTGTAGGCACGATCACCTTTTTCAATTGTACCTTCCACTTCAATTTCTTCCATTTCTTTCACATCATCCTTTGCACCCGCGACATCCAGCGAATATCCATAAGAAAACAAGTACAGGCTACTGAATAAACATAGTAATTTTGCGACTCTAATTTGGCTATATTTGTAATTCATTGTTCTACTGTTTCTTTCGATTAATTTTTACCCATAAAGGCATTTTAGCTTAGTTTCTAAATAATAAAAAAGAGGTAATTTACCTTTAAAAAAAGAATGTATATAACAATATACGATAAAATAGTTTTTATCACTATTAGATATCCTCTATAAAACTTTTTAACCATTCAACATTTTGAAGATGTGATCTTCCAGCATCGAGCACATTACCCTTTGGAGTGCTGTATTCTAGTATATTATTATCATTATCTGATATAGGAAAAATACCATATTTAGACTTGAATTCATTGAGCATTTTGTTAACTGATTTTGGTGTCAAAATAAGAGTTTGATTAAGTGAAATGAATGGATTCGTATTTTCATTGGTATGGTTTTGTAAATAAGGTATTTGTTTCATTAAGTTATTATTCTCTTTATTAGGGAAAGCTTTATCACTATTGGTAGCAACCAGAATCCCCTGCCCACCAACTAGATATAACCAAACATACTGAAATTCGGATCGCAATGTCCCAATTACATGGAACAGATCATTGCGTGTAACGTGATGTAATTGCGCCCATTGTTGTAGAACACCATTTTTATTTAAGTTTTTATTGACGAGTTCATAGAATTCACGATTGTAAAGTGCAGCAGCACCAGCAAACCAAATACTACTAATTTCCATTGAAATTACATCGTATGTCTTGTTTGATAACAACAGAAAGTTTTTACCATCTGTTACAAATTTTTTAACATTTTCTTCTTCAGTTACACGGCCATTAATTCCAACAAAATACTTATTAGCCAATGTAAAAATATCGTTACTGATATCAACTACATCCATATTTTCAAACCCAGCTTCATATAATATTTTTGTGGTTGTCCCGGTACCATACCCTATTACGAGAGCATCATTTCTTTGTTTGGTATGCAATAATGGAACAAGACCAAAACCTAGTTGGGGAATCATTTCTCCTTCACTACGATCCGTTCCCTGAAATTTACCATTTGTTTGTAGTGTTCTTATTGTACGGTCATTTGGCATATGACTTTCATGTACTGTTGTTAATCCACCATCTAAACTTTCATGGTGTGCGATTACTTCCCCATAGTTATATTCTTTGAAATATACATTCGAACCTTTTGCAAGTCTGTTGTAATTAAAATTTTTCGGTAAATTAAGATAGGCTACAACAATAAGAAAAATGAAAAATAAAGTAACTATTTTTTGTTTAAAATTATGGAACATTATGCAGTAAATACAAATGATGAATGAAAGATATGCTAAAAGAATAATCGAATTCATTGCGCCAAAGTAGGGGAGAATTACAAAACCAATTATTAGTACGCCAAGTATATTTCCAACAGTATTTAGTGCAATTGCAGATGAGATCGCTTGTATTTTAATACCCCGAGCCATATTAGAAACATGCTGGAGACAAATTGGGTAAAGACATCCAATAATCACGGCAGGAGGAAACATAACCAGAAAACAGACTAAGCCGCGAATAAACTCACGTTCTGCAAAACTGTCAATAAACGGAAAATGTTCAAAGCTTGCAAAGTATCCAGGAATTTGATCCCATGTGAAAAGTGTAAGGATGATGGTTAAACTTAGAAAAATAGATAACATACATATGAAATATATTGCGTTGATATTTTTTACCATTAGCTGCCTGGATAATTCTGAACCTAGACCAAGCCCTATTAAGAAGGTAAATAACATAAGTGAGAAGGCATAGACACTATTCCCCGCGACAATTGCAAGCATATGAACATAAACGGTTTCTAATCCCAGACAGACAAAGCCAATAATCATTACAATGACAAAGCTGAAACTGGTATTAATTAAACTACTTTTATTTGATTGAGTAGTTGATGATTTATCTAGTAATTTTTCGCTAATGTGTATGTAATTTTGTGAGTTTGCATAAATATAGGCAATGCCAGCTGCTAGTAGATTGATCCAAACAGCTAGATTAATAGTATTCTTTATACCAATCATAGGGATAATAAAATATCCGCTAATGAGTGCACCCATAGCAGCACCAATAGTATTGAATGAATAGAGTATCGCTATAGAATTACCATAATTTTTTCGACGAAATTTGAAATGCTGTATGAGTACTGGTAGCGTAATCCCCATTAGAATTGTTGGTATTAATAATACTACAACACCAAGTATGAAACGGAATATATCTAGATTAATTTGTCCTGACTGAATACCCTGCCCAAAAGATACATAAATATTTTGAACTAAATCGAAAATAACGGGGGATAAAAAACAGTAAATTGCTATAAAAGTTTCGATTAGAGCATAAGTCTTTAATGGAGGAAGTTTGATGTGCACAATTTTACCGCCAAGCCAAGCCCCAATTGCCATACCCCCCATATATGTTGCGAGCACAGTATAAATAGCAGAAGAATTACTACCAAAGGTATATGAAAGAATTTTTGAAAAAAGGACTTGATATATCAGCGCAGCAAATCCTGAAAAGAAAAATACTAAACAGACAAGAGATGTAGAAAGGTTTGGCAGTTTGGCAATACTAAAAAATTTTTCTTTTCTTAACTCAGTATTTTTAGATACAAAATTACTAGGATAAATGCTCGAGTGTTTAAAACAAGAATAACAACAATATAACGTGCCAATGACTAGTATCCAAGATAAGCCAGGGATAAATGTAAAATAGTTGAATCCATTACGAATATATAAACACCAGAAAATTGTAAGCGCAAATCCCACAAATAAACTAATGTATTGTTTCTTTTGATTGGTAAAATTTCCACACAAAGCAAATGAAAAAAGAACAAAAGGTATAGCAGCAAGCAGATCAATAAAATAATGTTCTCCTAGCCCTAAGGTGGCTAGTATATTAAATATCAACAGGGCCCCAAATAGCGCTTTTACCCAAAAAGCAAACCTTAATGAAATAAGCCACATGATTAGCGCCCAGCCAAAATGCAACGAGGGAAAACCATTTCTAGCAATGAGATGAATAGGGGTCAAATCCCCTTCGGGCGTTACTATTGAAAGATCAGTAGGGACAACACTAAACCCACTCATTCCCGCTGCCTCTAAGTCTTTTAGTGACAACATGTTTGTTGGAAACATATTGAGAAAGGCATAATGTGGTCCAGTTACAGGTACGAGATGGTAAATTATAATGCCGCAAAGCATGCTGATAAAAATGAGAGTCAGAGTATTACTTGGCGCCTTATTTGGCTTAGCAACGTACAATCCGTATAGGATAGACATTCCGTGGAGTAATATAACATAAGAATAGGATGACAATTTCTCGAGCAATGGAAACATAGTGAACAAGATTGCAAGTTGACTACTAAAGTCCATACCTAAGGACAAGTCAAATTTATAAGCAGAGAGATCAAAAGTGATTGGATGAAGAGCTGCAGTAAGCTGCAGCGCGGGCTGCACAATCAATGATATTAAATAGATACAGACAGTACCGATAAACAATTCTTTATTTTTGTTAGTTTGTTCATCTAGCAGAAAGAAACTTCTGTAAATAATTATAAAAAGGCTTGCTATACCAAGCCCTGTTAATGGAATAGTCAGGTGATACCAGAAAGATTTATGTAGAAAAAAGGCCTTTGTTTCTGAGATATTTGAGTTAGCTGTATACAAAATCGTAAAAAGCAGTGCGAATGATAATATTATGAATATTTCTTTTTTAGTGACATTGCAGAATATTTTCATTAAGAAAGTATGAGTAACCAGAAAACCGATCAAAAATATATTTTGTTCGGAAAATAGGGTAAGATATAATTGGTCGTGCGGGGCGGAAATAAGGCCAGTTAAACTTACTAATTCAGCAAGTGTAATGGCTCCTAAAATAATAATTAAGCAAGTATTTAACCCAATTTTTTCCATCTTTAAATTGTTTTTACAAAATAATATAACATATTGAAATATGCAGGTCCCTTGTTTGAGTTGATTAATGGTGGAGGCGGCGGGAATCGAACCCGCGTCCGCAAACCCTCTACCGTCGGTTCTACATGCTTAGCCGATTCTATTAGTTTAACTTTCTGCTACCCGAATGGCAGGAAAAACAGAAAGCGATTTCGAAAAAATTTAACGAATTTACCTCGAACAAGTTTCATCGCGATCTTGTGTGAGTCGACGCCTTAATCTGAGTGCACAAGCACATTATCAGCTAGACGGCACTATGACTGGTTATTAAGCAGCTAGTGCGTAGTTGTCTTCGTTGGCA
>CAJWIE010000073.1 GCA_913041115.1 uncultured Legionellales bacterium
GGCAAAATTCATCAGTGCTTCAAAACGAAGCAATCACTTGGAAAAAACACGATCATCATGCCCGTGCCTACAAAACATTAGGAAAAGAACGTGCCCTACGTATCGCGAAAAATCTAGGTATTGAAGACCCGCAAAAAGATGATACATGTCTTAATTGCCATGCTAATAATGTGCCAAAAGCAAAACGCGCCAAAAATTTTACATTAAATGATGGTGTTACCTGCGAGGCTTGTCATGGCGGTGCAGAAAAATGGCTCGGCATCCATGTTTCAGGCGTTGGTGGTCGTAAAGAGAATATCGAGGCCGGCCAATACCCGACCGAAAAACCGATAGCCAGAGCAAAACTTTGCCTGAGTTGTCATTACGGTACAAAAAATAAATTTCTAACACATAAAATAATGGGTGCTGGACACCCGCGGTTATCTTTTGAGCTTGACACCTACACAGCCACACAACCCGCACACTATCGTGTTGATGCCGATTACAGGCAACGAAAGACTTGGTATAACGGTGTTAAAATTTGGGCGATTGGTCAGGCTGTTGCGGTTGAAGAAACACTAAATGCATTGACAGATACAAAACGTAATCGCCAAGGTATTTTCCCGGAATTAGTCTTTTTTGATTGCCATGCATGTCATCACCCAATGTCTAATCTTCGTTATGAGAGACGAGATAGCATAGGCCTCGATCCAGGTATACCAAAATTAAATGACGCAAATATTGTGTTACTTAGGGTTGTAACTTCAGTTGTTGACCCCGAACTTGGAAAACGCATAGAAACCGAGGCAAGGGCATTACATCAGTCATCAATGAAGGGCGGTGACGCAACACATGATGCTGCGAACACATTAAAGCAAACGCTTCAAGGGGTTGTTCAAAAAATTAACGCGCATAGCTTTACTAGCGATGAAATGGGCAAGGTATTAAATGCTCTTCTAGAATTTGGTCTTCATGGGGAATATGTCAATTATATAGCCGCTGAACAAGCCACTTATTCAATTGGTAGCGTTGTTGAAGCAATGAAGAATGCGGGAATATTAAAGGGACCGATAATACAAAAAGTAAAAACAGCAATGGATATGGCCTATGAGGCAGTTAAATCTGATGAGAAATATCGTCCTTCAGATTTTGTGAAAGCGATTGAAAGCATAAAAGCTGCTGTGGAGCCTGAAATACAGCTCTCGAAAAAATAAGAATTTAAACTGTTTTATTTTTAAAAATTAAACTTTTACTATTAATAATTAAAGAAAATTATCATAAAAAAATATAAACCGATGTGTGTAGAATAATATTGTCAGATAATGTATTTTTTATATATGAAACCACAGATATCTTACAAAAAATACATAATGATGTTTTCTAAAGCTACGCTTTATTTATTAGCCAGCATTATATTTTCTGGAACTTCTTTGGCCGATGAATCAATTATCGATGCAGAGCAGAAGTTGCCAGAGGATTATCAATCTCAGTGGGAAAGATTGGTTAGTGATGTTGAGCCAAGAATACTTGGCGGCGGTGAGAGTATTGACCCTCATCTCGAGATATTAAAACAATCTCAATTTCCTTCGGCTGCATTATGTGGCCGTTGCCACCCACGTATTTTTAACGAATGGACATCTTCTAATCACGCGTATGCATCAATATCCCCGATGTTTCACAAATTTGAACAAGCAGTTAATGCGTTAACATCAGGGACTATGGGTAGCTTTTGTGTACGATGCCATCAAACAGTAGGAACCCAGATTGGCGAACCAAGAGAATCACCATTATGGGAGAGATCCTTGGTTGCAAGAGAGGGGATAACTTGCATAACTTGTCATAGGGTAAATCAGTCATTTTTTAAAGTAAATGGTGAGCGGCATATTCAGCCAGGGAGTATTTATGAGCCAGTTTATAATACTGGAGACGCTCCTGGGGTTGCCGAAGTAATTTCTGAACGTGACTTCTATAAAGTATCAACTAGCCCTGAGGAAGAAGGTTATCCTATACACGGCGGTGCTAAGGTTTTTGAGACGATTGGACAATCTGAATTTTGTGTTTCATGCCATCAGGTGGCGGTTAATATAGGTATTAAGTTAGAGGTAGTCTGGGAACAATACCGTGATAGTCCTGCACATGCTAAGGGAGTGACTTGTCAGGAATGTCATATGGGTAAGATACCTGGTGAGGCAAAGGGTTATGACACAGGACCTGTCGCAATTGTGAACGGACGTGTCGTCGGCGATGTCAATCGTAGACATTCAAATCATGCTTTTTATGGACCCGGTTATCCAATTGCGCACCCTGGTTTATTTCCTTTTAATACTCGTGCACTTAGGTGGTCTGTTAAAGAGTGGCTAACTTTTAATTATCGTGAACCTTGGGGAATCCCCGATTGGGAAGATAAGGTTGAGCAGGGGCTTGCTGAGGCACCTGAATTTCCGGAGATATGGTCAACCAGAAAAGTGCGCGAGGAGGCAAGATATATCATTGGGCAGAATGAAAAACTGCTTGAAAATAAACGTCTTGATCGTCTTGCGGTTATGGAGAATGGGAGCCGTATTGATGGACCATTTTTTGATAAAGGCACGCCGGAAGCGGGTAAGGATTTAAGTTTTCGTTATCGAGTCACTAATGTTGATGAGGGCCATAATCTTCCATCTGGTTCATTAGGAGCACAACCTGAGATTTGGCTGAATGTTGTACTTACTGACCCTGATGGGGGACGTGTGTTTGAATCTGGTTATGTTGATAAATATGGCGATATGGTTGATCTTCATTCAATAGAATTAGCTGAAGGAACAATCGAGCATGATGATCAGCTTTTTAATTTACAAACAAAATTTTTGACAACAAATCTTAAAGGAACTGATCGGGAGATGTACCTACCCGTCAATTTTGATATTGATCAGCTCCCCATGCTAAGGCCGGCCGGTCAGCCAACAACGGTTATGAACCACCCTCCATTTGCCAGAATGGAAGGGCGTTCAATCCCGCCACTGGCGCATCGTGATGCGAAGTATAAAGTCTCAGGAGATTTAATTAAAAAGCATGGCACATACAAATTATCAGTAAGGATGCGTAGCCGTGCAGAGCCAATTTATTTTATGAAATTTGTTGGCGCAACACTTGATATGGAAAAACGAATTAATGATTGGATGATTGATATTCACCCATACTCAGCAGAATTTGATGTTAAATAAAAGATGATTTTCATTAATTATAAATTACGAAAAGAAGGCAAACTATTTTTTAGCGGACTTCTCTTTTTCATTTACATGCATCCTGCTTGTGCTGGGATAGAATCTTCGGTAAACAATTGGGTAAACGCATGGACTTCACAGGATATTCCTCTTTATCTTGAAAGTTATAGTCAAGAGTTTGTTCCATCAAAAGGATTAAGTCGTGTGGCATGGGAGAGTGAAAGAAAAATAAGACTGATAGAACCAGACTATATTAAAGTCACCCTATCCGATATAAAAGTAAATCAGTACAGTGAAAATCTTGCTGATGTTGATTTTATACAATACTACCAATCAAATACTTATACCGATGAAGTAAAAAAGCAACTATCAATGCAAAATATTGACAATCAATGGTTAATTATTGAAGAGAAAGTAATTACAGCTGATGTAGAAATAAAAAATTTATTATCTGAACAAGATCCATCTGATAGCGACCTAAGTGAAATTGAATCTAAACCAAATGAAAACGCTAGCGTAATTGAAGAAGAAGTTATTTCAATCAAAGAGACTGTTGAGGCAGCACTAGAACGTTGGTCAGATTCTTGGTCAGCTCAAGATATAAATGCTTATCTTAAAACTTACGCAGAAAATTTTGTTCCATCAAAAAAGATCAGTCGCGGGAGATGGGAGAAACAACGTCGTGAGAGAGTCATTGCCCCAAGCTTTATAAAAGTAACTTTAGCAGATTCAGAGATTAAACCGCATGGTTCGAACCATGTTGATGTTGAGTTCTCACAAAGTTATCAATCAGATAGCTATAGTGATGATATTAGAAAACTTATCTCTTTACAAAAAATCGATGATAAGTGGTTAATAATTCGAGAAAAAACAATTGATACAAGTATTAAAAAACCAAATACGACTCCACTTGGAGAAAGATATCTTGTCGCGGAATTGGAACATCACGATGAGAGTGTTTCAGACTACACGGAAGACGTAGTTGCTGAAGAAGTATCTACTGATGAGGATAAAGAAGGTATATTGCGTCGCAGAGATGCCCCTCCTGATACTGTACTAGAAGAAAGAAGCGGCAGTCCAAGGCATGAGGGACATCAGGCGCCACCTGAGATGGATCCGATTGCCCGTCCATCTGAATTTGAACGCGATCTTTTTGGCAGTGACCCAACCTATCCAGATGATGTTTATGATGTTGCTGAACAAATAAAAATCTATGGCGGAAAAACTCCATTTAATGAACCACGCCCTATTTTGGAATGGGGTTATCCATTATACACTGAAGGTGTTCTGGGACAGACTTACGATACTTTCGGTACAAAGAACCTTCTTCGGCCACAACTATTAGTTTTTGGTGATTTCAGATCGGCCCTCGCCTTTAATGATAATGGCGGTCAAGAAATTGGCCAACTTGCCGCTCGATTAAATCTTAATGTTGATTTAAAACTGACATCCACAGAACGTATTCACATGTTTCTACGACCAATAGACAAGAATAATAATTTTCTTCGTCACGAATTTTTTGGCGATGACCATGGTGAGTTTGATTTTGTATTAGACGGTAATATTGAAACTCTCTTTTTCGAAGGCGACATAGGTGCTATTCAGTCTGGATTAACTGATCAATGGGCGAGCTATGATTTACCTTTTGCATTTGGTTTTATGCCACTAGTTTTTCAAAATGGTATCTGGTTTGATGATGCAATTATTGGCGGCGCATTTGCAATTCCAGCGAAAAATTCACCAAAATTTGATATCTCAAACATGGATATAACTTTCTTTGCGGGTATTGATAAAGTAACAACAGCAGCGTTAAAAAATGCCAATAATCAATTAGAAGATAATAAAGGTAATGTTTT
>CAJWIE010000074.1 GCA_913041115.1 uncultured Legionellales bacterium
ATTGGCACAGAATATTTTTACTTAAAGAAATGCGTAAAAAACATGGAGTCAAAGTGTTACTGTCAATGGGTACACGAGCTGGAAATAGAATAACTACTTCATCTACTGGAACGTCGTTTGATGAAATAATGAATGATAAAGATGCTGATTGTTCAAAAATAAGTTTGGAAGATGTAAACGATTTGTTCATAAAAAATTCAAGATTTGCACAAGTTATAAAAAGGAAATTTGGTTATGATACAACAATTTTTAATAAAATAAAAGCAGGTTCAAAATTCATAAAAAATTTCAATAAGAATTATTCTGAATCTTATGATCATTATGGGGCAACAAGATGGAAAATAATCGTTTATAGAATTAAAAAAACTGTAGGAAGTAAATATCGTAAGAGATTTTTAGATAAGAATTCTACACTACCAAAAGAGGATGAAAAATTTGTTTTATTGCCTTTTCATGTAGAACCAGAAAGAACAATCACAACTGATGCAGACTTTTTCGCGGATCAAATCAGCCTAGTAGAAAAAATTTCAAAATCATTACCTGTAGGATATTTCTTGTATGTAAAAGAAAATCTCATGATGAAAGTTAGAGAATGGAGAAAAATTAATGATTACAAGAGAATTTTGAGACTACCAAATGTTAGATTGATTCATTATTCAGTTGATTCTTTGAGTTTGATAAGAAAATGTGAATTAGTGGTTACAATTGCAGGTACTGCAGGTTTGGAAGCTGCAATTTTAGAAAAACCATCAATTGTTTTTACAAAAGTGGATTATGAATGGATGTCATGTGTAACTCAAATAAAAAATTGGGATGAACTTCCTTCGGTTATAAAAAAATTGCTTAAAACTAAAGTAAACAAAGATGAATTGAAGAAACTATATAATTTTTATGTATCAAACACATTTGAATTTGATACAGTAGAAATGGATAATAAAACTTTAGAAAAATTTTATGATGGAGGGTATGTAATATCAGATAAAATTCATGTTGAAGAAATAAATGAGTTCATTAAAGAAAACAAGAATGTCCTTGAAAAATTAACAAATGAACATGTTAAAAAAATATCATGGTGGAATAATCATTAAAATTAATTGTAAACTTCTAAAAATTCACAATATGGTATCTAATACAGTTTTTTAGTAGGGAATTGTATGTGTAAAATAAGATCAGCAATTTCCCTAAATGCACCATTACCTCCATTTTGTTGACAGATATAATCAACATTTTTTTTAACTTGTTTAATTCCACCCTGAGGACATGCAGAAAAACCAACTAATTTCAATAAATCTATATCATTAACATCATCACCAATATATGCAATATTGTAAGAATTCAAAGAAAACTTTTTACAAATTTTTGGAAGAAACTCTTCTTTATGAATCGCATTAGCATAAATTTTAAATATATTCATATCTTTGGCCCATCTTCTCATGATTTTTGAATTTTCTTTGGTTACAATACAAGTTTTGATCTTATTTCTTAATAACAAATTAACACCCATGCCATCTAAAGTATGAAATTTTTTCATATTTTCACCATTAATTGAATAATACCTACCACCATCAGTAAGTACGCCATCCACATCTGTTAAAATCAACTTAATTTTTAAAATTTTATTGGTGAGTGATTTTTTCATTATCAATTATTATTTCAAATATCTGTGATATTTATTCCGAATGGTGTTTTAGAATCAAATATCGTATAAATTATAATAATAACATGCCTAAAATTAAAAGATTTATGGCTAATAATCAGTGGTGATATGCATGTCAGAAATAAGACCCACATATACGGGATTAATTACATTACTTACAGGATTAGTCACACTCGTCACTATCACAATATCTACACTAATCATTACTAGAACACTAAGTCAAGAAGATTATGGTACATGGGGTCTGATATTTAGTTTATTTGTATATGCATTTATGGCAAGTTCGTTTATCAATTTCTGGACTGTTCGTGATATAGCAAGAGGAAAAGAAATCGGAAAAACAAGTCTTTTTTCAAATAGTTTATTTTCAATGGGAGGAATAGTAATTTTTCTAGTAATTTCTTTAATCGTTGTAACACAATCATCCCTAAATATTAATTTCTTTATTGCCGCAGCTATACTTGTTCCAATTACTATAATTTATAGAACAATTGCAGGTATAAACTTAGGATGGAAACCTCAGTTAGTTAGCTATGGAAATTTGATAGCTGGAATAATCATGGTTCCTCTGGTAATAGTTTTTGTTTATTTCCTGGATTTATCCATATATGGAATTATTATTTCAATATCTTTGAGCTACACTGCAAATATAATTTTTCTAATATGTTTATCTCATCAAAAATTAAGAGGAAAAATTAGTTTTGAAGTTTTACGAAGATGGATAAAATTCTCATGGATTCCATTATATCCTAAAATTGCAAATCTAGTGTACTACTCAGATATTATGATATTTTCGTTAATTACAAATTCAGTTCTTGGTATAGCATATTATGCTGCCGCAACGGCATTAACAGGATTCATAGGATATGCGGCAGGATTTTCGTCGCCAATGTATGCTAAAATTCTTTCTGGAGATAAAGAACAGGTTGCGAATAGGAATCTGACTTATATGATCTATTTCATAGTTCCAATGTTTTGCTTGACAATCGTTCTTGCAAAACTAGGCTTGTTAACTTTGAATCCAATATATCAAATTGCTGTACCGGTGGTAATTTTCTGTTCAATTCGTGTATTGTCATTTAATTTAACAAATGTTCTTGAATCATTCCTAATGGGAAAAGACAAAGTGGATGATAATATTGAATCAACGCATTTACATTATGTGAAAAGCAAATTGTTTTTTCTACCTACATTAAGATTAATTCAATACGCAGTGTACATAATAATTTTAGTATATGTATTGTCAATAATGCACAATTCAGTTAGTGACATAGATTTAGTAATTTATTGGTCATTAATTGCAGCAGTTTCACAAGTACCATTATCTATTTACTTATTAATATTAACAAAAAAAGAATTTAAAATTAATTTTGAAACTAAGAGTATGATAAAGTACATTATCTCAAGTGGAATTTCATTTTCAATATTATATTTACTATTAGAAAATTTCGTAAACTATACAACAACGTCGGTTTATGATTTAATACCACAGGTAATCATCTTCGCAGCAATAGGAGTTGGTTTGTATGTGATTATCACATATTTAATTGACAAACATGCAAAAGAATTGATAAAATCAAGCTTGGCAGAAATAAAAATAATTGGAAGAAAAAGAGGATAAACGAGTAGACTGACCATTTGGTAGGACCATATTACATGCTGCTAATCATTAACCAGAAAGTATTATCCTGCGAATAGGCAGCCTTCCAATGACCGCTCTTTTATACACCCAACACTATCATATTCCACCTTAAATCCAACTGTATCGTAACTGCTGTGTTCAAATAATTCTTTCATTTCGTTCAATGTAAAATCCCCCCTTTCAAAAAAAATCCCATACGCTCTAATTATTTTTGCAGTAGGATAGAGTGTATTTACTTCAAAATAAGTTAGATGAACTGTTTGCCAGTACTCATTTGTTCTGTAAGTTTCCGGTCTTTCTCTATGTTCCAGAGGTAATGAATGAAATTCATCAGACACTAAAAGAGTCTTACTTATGTCTGATAATGACATCTTACCATTTTCCAATGCCGAACCAAAAACTTGTAACGCATTGGTATCAGCATTTCGTCTAAGTATTATATCATAAAGTTCATCTATGGAATTTTTTGTGTCTTCGCTAAGATCAGATATATCTTTTAGATCAACATGTAAAATATTTGATTGATATTCTTCAGAATTTCTATCGGTCCAACCGAGTAACCCACATCTATCAGCTCAAGTTTCACAGTGCCAACCTGCCCTTCTGCTCTCGAAGAATCAGGAAAACAAAAAATGGACCGCCAACGAAGGCAGTAAGAATCCCTACAGGAAGCTCAGCAGGTGCAAAAACAGTTCTTGCCAGCGTATCGGCGACCAACAAAAGCAAGCCTCCCAGCAGTGCAGAACCCGGCAATACAATTTTATGATTCGACCCTAAGGTCATCCGAATGAGATGTGGTACGACCAGCCCGAGAAAAGCGATAACCCCGGTCAACGCAACACCTATGCCGACAGCTAACGCGCTTAGTAGGATAATCCTGACCCGCAATTTTTCATGAGATACACCGAGGTGCGCTGCTTCCTCATCGCCCAGGGTCACTACATTCAGGCTACGGGACTCCAGATAAAGCAAACCAATCAGTATGGGAATGGCAAGTGCCGTGGCCACAGCCATCCAATTGGCCCCGTTTAAGCTACCTAGTGCCCAGACCGATATTGAACGCAACTGCAGATCAGATGATAGGTAAGACAACAGGCCAACGCCAGATAGAGCAATCGCATTGATGGCAATACCAGCCAGTAACATCGTGGAAAGACCGCCCCCGCGCTGCCCAACCAGAAGAACTACCCAGGTCGCGATTAAACCACCCAGAAACGCACTGCCCGTCATACCCAGTACCGCAATACCCTGGCTCCCACCAATTACAATAAACAGCGCAGCAAACAGAGCCGCCCCCGCAGACACCCCAATCAGCGCCGGGTCTGCCAATGGGTTCCGAAATAAGCCCTGGATCGCTGCACCGGCAGCTGAAACCCCGGCGCCAACCAAAACCGCCAACAGACTTCGAGGCAGCCTGATCTCGAGGACAATCGTTGACAGGCGCGCATCAGCTTTTGCCATAATAACTTGCTGAAATTCACTCAAACTCAGAGAAACACCACCTACTGACAAAGACGCAGCTATTGCCAGAAATAGGGCAGCTGTCAACAGGATAAACTTCATAACAGGACTACTGGCACCGAGCGCGATAACTTAAATCCGGCCTGCGTCACCCTGGCCTTGTAAGCCAGTATCTCAACTCCGGCTTCTGCGACTTGCCGCAACAAGT
>CAJWIE010000075.1 GCA_913041115.1 uncultured Legionellales bacterium
ATTTTTTTTTGGGAACTCATCGTCGTCAATGAAACATATAAGACTGCTTTTCAATTTTAATGATTCGTCAATCAGGCGATTCCTTGTTGAAGATATACCTCGTTCTGATTCAACGAAATAATGAATAGGAAAATTATAGTTTTTATTAAAAAGGTCAACAGTAGGTTTTGCTGTTTCATTTACATCATTGTCAACCACAATTAGAAAAATTTTATTTTTTTTAGGGAGTTCGAGTAAGTATATTTTTGATAAACACTCTTCTAATAAGTCTAGTCTTTTATAAGTGGCCACACATATAGCGATATGATTATTTGTTTGCTCCATAAAATATTTTATTGGTAAACTGAATTATAAATAGAAATAGTTTTGTCTAGCATGTTATCTAAAGTAAAGATATTTTTGTTTTCAACTTTTGGTTTTAATTTATAGAATCTTTTTATTAGTAATATAGCGTTATCAATGTTCAAAGGTTCTATTTTCCCCTCAGGGAACATATCAACTAGAACCTCTTCAGCCCCCCCGTGATTATATGCGATCACAGGCACCCCCAAACTTAATGCCTCAAGGGCGGTACGCCCGAAAGCTTCTGGTATTTTTGCTAATGATAAAACGATATTTGATATCGACATGATCTCTTTTATGTCGTCACGGTGCCCCGTAAAGGTAATATGATCACCAATATTATTTTTTTTAACTAAAAACTCTAATTCTTTTAAATATCTTTTTTTTCGTTCATTAATTCCTCCTACAACTAATCCATGAACTTGGATGCCACTTGCATTTAGTTTAGTAATAATTTCAACGAAATCATTTTGTCCTTTCCATCTGGTAATTCTGGCAGGTAGAGTGATTAGAAATTTATTTTTTATATTAGGAAATTGACTATACCAAGCTTCTTTCCATGAATCTGATGGTTTATAGCCAAAGGGGAACTTATTACTATTTATTCCGCGAGGTATAACCTCAATCTTTTTTTTATCTACGCCGGGATAATTTTCCAGAATATATTTTTTTATATATTTTGAAATTGCAATAACACGAGCGCCCGTGGTCATTATTTTGCTATAACGATTTACAGTATACGGACCGTGAACAGTAGTTATGAAAATAGGTCTATGTTTTGGTTCAATATTTTTTAGCGCAAAATGAGTTAACCACGCAGGAAACCTTGATCTTGCATGAACAATATCTACATGTTTTTCTTTGAATAGCAGACTTAATTTTGGTATTAAGCTTAGGCAGGCGATTGATTTTTTTCCAACCGGCAAATCTATATGTTCGCTGCCTGAGTTTATGAGTTCTGGCACAAGCCCTCCGGCACCAGATACTACAATGGAGCGATAATTTTTCTGTACCAGTTCATTGGCAACCTCAACTGTCCCACGCTCGACGCCTCCATAATCGAGAGATGGAAGAATTTGTAATATAGTTGGCTGCATAGGTTTTTTAATTATGATTTTTTTGAAAGAAATATTAACCCAGGTTTTTTATTTTTATAGAATTTAATAATATCGAAGCCATATTTTTTGAATAGTATAGTCACAGTTTTTTTCGTAAAGTGCTGTACATGTATTGGCGGACACAAAACATCCCATTTTGTAATGTCTTTCGGCACTTTGGGGTGGCCTAAATCGGGCGTTGTTATATATATGTAGCCATCTTTATTTACTAGATTTTCTAGGGCCCTCATATAAAGATTTATATCACTCACATGTTCTATTACTTCTGAGGAATAAACAAAATCATATTTTTCTTCTGATTTAAGCAATGCAGCAAAATCAGTGCAATAATAATTTACGCGCTTAAACCTTTTTTTTGCATAAGAAACAGCTTTTTCGTTTATGTCAATTCCAGTTGATGACTTTGCCACAAAACTGAGTACGTATGCAACGAAACCACCACCACAACCAAAATCCAGAGAATTTTTATTAACCGCATAGGGGATAAATCTTGGTAATTTTATAAAGGCTCTTCTAAGCCTAGAATTTGCCTTTTTGTATCCACCATGTGTTTTGGTATCTTCATCCGTGTAAATTTTGTTTAACGTAATTTGATTTGGCATAGGGTTTAAAAACATGAACTCACATATATTACAACTATCAAAACTATAATTATTTTTTTTTATAAAATAACTTATCTCGGCACTCTCACAAACAGGACATGATATTACTTTGTTTTGGTTGTTTTTCAGTGTTTCCAATTTAAAGCACCCTTTCTAGTATAATTGAGGCGCATCGTTTTGCTTCACTCAAATTTGAATTATTAGTTTGCAATACATTTGTTTTTTCCCAGGCACTAAATGTTGTAACGTGATTTTCTATAATTAAATTATCAATCGATGTACATATTCTGTTTTTACGTTTTTTTGGCATATCAAATAATCCAACTGATGCACCAGAAGTCAATGATTCATAAATCATCGAGACACTATCAGGGCTAACCCAGATATCTTTAGCCATAAAAATAAGCTTCCGTATGTCTTTATTAGGACTATTATTAAAATCCAATATATCAGCATTCTTATAATTTGATGCTAAGATTTTTGACATCATATTTTTTGGAGTCCGAGGCGAATCTGAGACCGTCCAATTTATTTCTTTGCTCCTAGAAACAACAGCATCAATCTGATTTATAATCAATTCGCTGTTCCATTCATAGTGCTTAGACGGGCCACCAATCAAAATTAGGCCCAAGTTTTTTGATTTATTATTATTAAATTCTAGCGCGTTTAGCGCCCCGTTAGTTTCAATAACATTATTCTTTTTTGGCGGAGCATCATGTTTAGGGATAATGCAGATATCAAAAAAATTTAAAGGAAGGCTAGGCTTCATTATTACTACAATTTCCCCTTTTCTTGCTCGTTTAGCTGATAGCATTGTAAGGTGTGTTCCATGCCCGGCACCAATAATAATATCTGGATCAGGCAGCCCATCACCATCTGGAAATTTTCGAGATACAAAACTCTTTAAACAACTTGCTAATGAATTAGCAGTTAGGTCAAATTGTTTGCTTGATGATAAATCTGCAATTGCCTTACATAATCCAGCACTTTGGGAATCATGACCAGATTTCCCATCTGTAATACGCCAAATATTTAATGTCATATTATTTTGAAAGAAGTTTATTGCTCTTCTAGAACATATTCTGTCCCACAGTAGGGGCACTTTACTTTTTTAGATGCATCTATTGATAGATAAACTTTTGGATGTTGATTCCAAAGACTCATGTCCGGGAGGGGACAATGTAACGGCAGTTGATTCGATTTAATAGCAATTATAATTTGGCCTTCATCTGTCATTTTTTTCATTTAAATTTTTTTAAGAAATATAATTTAACCAATTTTTATATTCTTCGACTTTGCCGCTTACACAATCGAAATATTGTTTTTGTAATTTTTCTGTAATAGGACCTTTCCCGCCGTTTCCAATAATACGATTATCGACTTCGCGTATGGGCGTCACCTCAGCGGCCGTTCCTGTGAAGAAAGCTTCATCCGCTACATATACTTCGTCTCTTGTTACTCTTTTTTCTTTTACAATAATATTATTTTTATTCGCAAATTGAATAATTGTATCTCGTGTTATCCCTTCAAGCGCAGAAGTTAAATCAGGAGTATATAAAATACCGTTGCGGGCGATAAAAATATTTTCACCACTACCTTCAGCAACGTAACCATCAACATCAAGTAGTAGCGCCTCGTCATAACCAGCGGAAAGCGCATCTTGTAAAGCAAGCATTGAATTCATATAGTTTCCATTAGCTTTGGCTTTGCACATAGTTATATTTACGTGATGTCTAGTAAATGAGGATGTTTTAACACGAATTCCTTTTTCTAAACCCTCAGTTCCTAGGTAAGACCCCCAAGCCCAGGCGGCAATCATCACATGTGTCCGCAGATTGTCAGCTCTCAAACCCATTCCTTCAGAGCCATAAAAGCACATTGGTCTTATGTAAGCGGTTTCGAGATTATTTTTTTTAACTGCATCAAGGCAGGCATCATTTATAGTTTTTTTGTCATAGGGCATTGGCATATTAAGTATATGAGCGGATGAAAATAATCTATTTGTATGATCATTAAGACGAAAAATAGCTGTACCATTAGTTGATTGATAAGCCCGCACACCTTCAAACACCCCCATTCCATAATGAAGAGTGTGGGTTAATACGTGTATTTTGGCATCTTTCCATGGAATAAATTCTCCATCAAGCCAAATTACACCATCGCAATCGTCCATGCCCATGCTAATTTTTCCCCGATTGTTTATTTAATGAACTGTATAAATTATCATCAAAGATATAATCTTGTGATATAGACATTATGTTAATGTTCAAATCAACTGCAATCAATAAATCTTTGAAAAATAATTAAAAAAATAGGAAATTTTTAATGTTTGAAGAAGTAAGTTCACCTGAGGCACATAACATATTACAAAAATCAATAGACGTAGTGCTGATAGATGTAAGAAGTTCGATGGAATATGAGTATGTAGGTCATCCTGTAGGCTCAATCCACATACCTATAAAAGAGCCACCGGGATGGGAAATCCTGCCTAATTTTATTGATAATGTGAAGTCAGAGCTAATGAAGAAATTTCCAGATACAAATGATTTATTTAGTATCCAAATTTTATTGATGTGTAGGAGTGGCAGGAGATCAGGCGAGGCTGCATTACTGTTAGAGTCCGAAGGATATAAAAACACCATTAATATAGTTGATGGATTTGAGGGCGACAAAGATATGAATGGCCACCGTAGCGTTATTAATGGTTGGCGATTTCATGACTTGCCGTGGGAGCAAAACTAATAATACTCCTCAATTTTTAAAATACTTACCAAGTACTAGGCCAATTTCAAATAATACCCATATTGGTATCGCTAATAATATTTGAGAAATTACATCAGGCGGCGTCAACAACATACCAATAAAAAAAGCAAATAATATTATATACGGAC
>CAJWIE010000076.1 GCA_913041115.1 uncultured Legionellales bacterium
CATCGATTTAATCAGGCTGACTCTTAAATATTTTTAACTGATTTATAGAGGATATATAGTGAATTAATCTTTGAAAGTAATTCAAGTCTAAGCACTTTCTGATAGAATCCACATCCCTAAAAATAATATAACTAATTAATTTGAGTAAATACACCATGAGTAAAAAAGAATTTAATCCTGAAAAGTTAGCAAATGAATATGACGATAAGTCACCGGAAAAAATTATCAAATTGGCTCTAGAAAATTTCGATAATATTGCAATCTCATTTAGTGGTGCTGAAGATGTGGTGCTTATTGATATAGCAAAAAAAATACAATCAGATATAAAAGTATTTTCACTTGATACAGGTCGATTACATGCAGAGACTTATCGATTTATTGAGCAAGTTCGTGAACATTACAAAATTGATATTGATGTGCTCTCTCCTGATACTGAAGCGTTGCAAGAATTTGTATTAAAAAAAGGATTATATAGTTTTTATAAAGATGGCCACAAGGAATGTTGTGGAATTCGTAAAGTTGTACCGTTACGAAGAAAGCTTAGTACGCTTGACGCTTGGATAACTGGGCAAAGGAAAGATCAAAGCCCGGGCACAAGGGTCGCTGTTCCAGTAGTAGAAAATGATGGTGCTTTTTCTACACCTGAAAACAAATTAATAAAATTTAACCCACTCTCAAACTGGACTTCTGCTCAGGTTTGGGAATACATCAGAAGTAATAATGTACCGTTTAACAGTTTACATGAACAAGGCTTTATTAGTATTGGCTGTGAACCATGCACAAGATCGGTATTACCAAATCAACATGAACGTGAAGGTCGTTGGTGGTGGGAAGATGCAACTCAAAAAGAATGTGGTTTACATGCAGGAAATCTAAAAAAATAATATGCATATTACATTTGTAAAAAAAATAAAAGCTGACGGAACAGAATGTCGTAAATGTATCGAGGTACAATCTCGTCTTGAAAAAGATGGTTATATCGAAAAAATTAATGCCATAGTGATAGCAGATGAAAATGATGAAAATAGTGTAGGACTACAATTGGCAAAAAAACATGCTGTACAACAAGCGCCATTTTTTATTGTTGAAGATGAAAAAAATGGCATCGCCATCTATACAGTATACTTTAAATTTGTTAAAGAAATTTTTGGTGGAAAAACAACCGAAAGTAATATAGCAAAAGATATACTTGATGCTGATAATAATCTAGATTTTATTTAAGGTAGGATAATAAATATAAATGGATTTTTTATTCACTATAGCCGGTTTTTCGGTTGGTTTTGTAATCGGTATGACTGGTGTCGGTGGTGGTTCTCTGATGACACCAATTCTTGTGCTTGGATTTTCAATCCCGCCAGTAATTGCTGTTGGCACCGATTTATTGTACGCAGCCATCACAAAATCTGTTGGCGTATTTGCTCATCATAAACATGGCAATATTAAATGGAAGGTTGTGGGTTTGCTTTCAATGGGAAGCATACCTGCATCAATCTGCTCTATATTTGCCATTAAATATCTCAACAATGCAGGCATTAATTATGATCAATTAATACTATCGTCACTAAGTTTTGCGATGATATTAACGGCTACTTTCTTAATTTTTCGCAATCAATGGCAAAAACTAAGTAAAAATGAACATTTTGCTTTTGTAAAGATACTTCACAAAAAGTTCACAAATCTTTTTACTATTTTTGCGGGTGTTTTAATCGGCACTCTTGTAACTTTTTCTTCTGTCGGTGCTGGCGTGATAGGGGCAGCATTTTTATTCTTTCTATACCCAAGATATAGAACCATTGAGGTTGTTGCAACCGATCTAGCGCATGCAATTCCGATAACTGCTATAGCCGGAATTGGGCATGCAAACCTTGGAACTGTTGATTACATTTTATTGCTTAGCTTAATTATTGGATCACTGCCTGGTATTTATCTTGGAAGCCAAGTGGGAAATTTAATACCAGATAAGATAATGCGTAGGATACTTGCAGGTATGTTATTAATAATTGGTATTTTATTAATACTATAAAAAAACCCTGCATATACAGGGCTCGTAATAAATACAAATGGATATTAAACGTGAGTGTGACGATAATCTTCAATAATAACTGCCATGCGATCCTTTATAAGTAATTTTTCTTTTTTGAGTACTTCAAGATCGAAGTCACTAATACCAACAAAACCTTCATTTGCCTCCTTAACCTTACTTTTCAATTGGCAGTGTTTATTATAAAGCCTTCTAAAATTTCTATCCTTATCTAACAAAGATTCGACAATTTCTTGATCTTGCTCAAACATTGCATCTCCCTCCAGCCAAAGTTGGAAATATTATGGATGTAAATAATAGATAAATAGATACTGGTTTTGACCCTCCTATGATTTAGTCATAATAAAGGCCATGTATGCGAATTGCTTCTGGCGTGTCTTCATTTTTATACAGTACTAACGATAGTCCTAATTTCGATAATTTCAAGAAGAATATTTGTGTTATATTTTTCAATCTATTAAAGTTGAATATAAAAGTATTGGTTCTTAAAAAGTAAGTATGTTTTTGAAATTAATCGGAACAAAAAGTTATATGTCTCCTACAAAAAATTTCACTTTTTACCTATTGTTTATATTAGCTTTTTTAAGGGCAGCAATTTCCTCCGAGACCAATCGAGACTTTAATCTGACTGAAATTGCTGAAAATAACTATGTTCATATAGGTAAACACGTTTCAATTGAAGATAAAGGAAACAGTGATATCGCAAATATTGGATTCATAATAGGTGGTAATTGTGTCGCTGTTATTGATACTGGAGGGTCAATAAATATTGGTATGGAACTTAAAAATAGTGTTCATAAAATAACGAAAAAACCAATCTGTTATGTAGTTAACACACATGTACATTTTGATCACATTCTCGGCAATAAAGCATTTGTTAATGAAAATACAGATTTCGTTGGTCATAAAAATTTAGCTGAAGCTGTTAATCAGAATAAGGATTTTTTCTTAACTCAATTTAAAAATAATTTAAATCCAGATGCAAAAGAGTCAGACATTATTGGCCCTAATATTCTAATTGAAGAATCAACACAATTAGAACTAGGTGGGCGTACCTTAACTTTAATTCCATTTCCAATTTCACATAGCCATAATGATTTGGTTGTCATTGATAACAAAACGAAAACTCTTTGGGCGGGCGATCTAATTTTTAGAGAACGAATTCCTTCATTAACGGGTAGTTTAAAAGGTTGGCTAAAAACAACAGAAAAAATAAAAGAATTTAATGTAAAACTTGTGGTGCCTGGTCATGGGAATATAGCCTCATCATTGGATGAGGCATTAGAACAACAACAAGATTACTTAACACTCCTATTAAACAGAACACGTGAAGCTATTAATGAAGGTAAGTTTATTAATGAAGCTGTAGAGGTTATAGATAAAGATAATCAATTAAAATGGTTGTTACATGATTATCAACACCCTACAAACGTTTCAAGAGCATATACAGAGTTAGAATGGGAGTAATTTTGTTATATAATTATACGGGAATTTTTAAATTTGAAAGAGTATGGCTAAATACGATTATTTTTGTGAAAAAAACGGTAGAACCGTTGAAGTTAATCACGACGTTAACACCAAACTAAAAACTTGGGGGGAGGTTTGCTTTGTTGCGCAAATTTCACTAGGTGATACAGACGCCTTGACCCCAGTCAGACTCTCTATTAATCCGGCAGCTATTAGTATTCCTATTAGTAATTCCGAACTAAAAGAAGTAGGTTTTACAAAATTAGTAAAACGAGATGATGGTGTCTATGAAAATGTAACTGCAACTGATGGTGAAAAGCGGTACATGAAAGCTGGAGATAAATCATCTCTTCCCCACCTAAATAAGAAAATTTCAAGCTAGCTTTAAGGGTCTTCTTACATTCTGTTATCAGGATTTAAAAACTGACTTTTATTTCTAAATGATAATCGTTATCATATAGAAAATAATATACTTATTAAAGGAACTAAAATGAATTCGAAAATATTGTACATATTTTATTTTATATTTACATGTTTACTAATGAATCAAAATTCATTTGGGTCATCAGGCGGAAGTTCGATGAGCGAAGATGAAATTAAAAATGTTACGCGGGAAAATGTAACCGACAAGAATGACCAAGAAAAACTCTCAAAAGCAGCTGCATTATTGAGTAATTATGAAATAGAAGCAAAAAAACTACTCGCTATGTTAGATGAAACAAAAACAAATTCGAAGTTAATACAAAACAAAACAAGAGAACTATTAAACTTATCCGAAATAGTTATTCAAAGTGCTCAATTTAGATTGCCACAATGTAATAACTATCTAATAAAAACATTAGAACTAAAAGAAAACTTGGAAAAAATTTCACATGAAGTGTTAGAAAAAGATTATCATCATGATGGCGCATTACCTAAGGCACCTGGTGAGTGTTATCACACAAAAGATTTATTTGTACACCCTGCAACAGTTTACGTGTTAGTAAGAGATGATCCATCTCTTGCAAATAAAACAAAAATGTCGATCAATGCAGAACTTACTGAAGTACTTGCGCATACAGAATTAGTTAGGCAACTAGTTATTTATTGAAAATAAAAAAGCCCTTATTTAAATAAGGGCTTTGAATATAAGAGCCTGGCAGTGACCTACTTTCGCATAAGGAAACCTTATACTATCATCGGCGCTAAATGGTTTCACTTCCGAGTTCGAGATGGAATCGGGTGGT
>CAJWIE010000077.1 GCA_913041115.1 uncultured Legionellales bacterium
CGATTCCTTTGATGTCATATTTTTCTCGTTCTGCTTTTGACATTCCTCTATATCCAGCAAATAAATGCTTGGCATTTTTTTCATTAGTATATCGGCCTATAAAAATATAGAGCAAGCTCATAACTACAACCGTAATATCTAAAACAATCATTTATTTTATATATACTTTCTCTCGAATTTAACTATTATTTCGTTTTTAAAACTGCCTTATGTTGTATTTTTATACAATCGTTTTATTTAGCTTTGTGTATTAGATGATATTGATTCTTCTGACAATTCTTCTTGACCTATACTTATCCCTTCAGAATTTAACCTGTTATAATTGATTAAATCATCACCGCCTATACTGTCCACCTACTTCAAATAGTGCATTTGTAATTTGACCTAAAGAACATTTTTTACACACCTCCATTAAGGATTCAAAAATGTTATCGTTGTGTATGGCTTTTTGTTGCAACTCTTTTAATAATGCATCTGTATCATTTGCTTTATGAAGATTCTCTAATGTTTTAATCTGAAATTGTTTTTCGTCTTCAGTTGCACGAATCACTTCCGCTGGTAAAATAGTTGGTGAACCCTTAGAACTCAAAAATGTATTTACACCAATTATTGGGAAGTCTCCATTGTGTTTTAAGGTTTCATAATATAAGCTTTCTTCCTGAATTTTAGAGCGTTGGTACATAGTTTCCATAGCTCCAAGAACGCCTCCTCTTTCAGTAATTCTATCAAATTCAATAAGTACAGCTTCTTCGACCAAATCGGTGAGCTCTTCAATAATAAATGACCCTTGAATTGGGTTTTCGTTTTTAGCTAATCCGAGTTCCTTATTGATAATCAACTGGATTGCCATAGCCCGACGTAAAGATTCTTTGGTTGGCGTCGTGATAGCTTCATCGTAGGCATTAGTATGTAAAGAATTACAATTATCGTAAATAGCATACAAGGCTTGAAGCGTTGTTCTAATATCATTAAAGTCTATTTCCTGAGCATGCAAGCTACGTCCAGAGGTTTGAATATGATACTTCAGCATCTGCGCTCTTGCATTGGCTCCATATTTATGTTTCATAGCTTTTGCCCAAATTTTTCGAGCTACACGACCAATTACAGCATATTCCGGATCGACACCATTTGAAAAGAAAAACGATAAATTTGGACCAAACTTATTGATATCCATTCCTCTTGAAAGATAGTACTCTACATAAGTAAAACCATTAGATAAAGTAAATGCTATTTGCGAAATTGGATTTGCTCCTGCTTCGGCAATGTGATACCCGGAAATAGATACCGAATAAAAATTACGCACATTATTCTCAATAAAATATTCTTGAATATCTCCCATGAGTCGTAATGCAAATTCGGTAGAAAAAATACAGGTATTTTGTGCCTGATCTTCTTTTAAAATATCAGCTTGAACAGTACCTCTAACTTGAGATATGGTCTTGGCTTTGATATCCTGGTAAACATCGTTTTGCAAGACTTGATCTCCCGTTACACCAAGAAGCATCAACCCTAAACCATCATTCCCTTCTGGCAACTCGCCATTATATTTCGGGCGTTCTTTTCCTTTATAAATCTTTGTAATTTTTGCTTCTACATCTTTATCTAAACCATTTTTCTTTATATAAATCTCACACTGTTGATCGATGGCTGCATTCATAAAAAACCCTAATAACATTGGCGCTGGACCATTAATTGTCATACTCACTGAAGTCATTTCATTTACCAAATTAAAACCAGAATACAATTTTTTAGCATCATCTAAACAACAAACAGAAACTCCTGCATTACCAATTTTTCCGTAAATATCTGGACGATAATCAGGATCGCTTCCATATAAAGTTACACTATCAAAAGCAGTTGACAAACGTTTTGCCGGCAAACCTAAACTCACATAATGAAAACGACGATTGGTTCGTTCCGGACCGCCTTCGCCTGCAAACATACGTGCTGGATCTTCGCCTTGACGTTTAAAAGGATACAATCCAGCAGTATAAGGAAATTCTCCTGGTACATTTTCTTGTAAATTCCATTTTAAAACATCTCCCCAAGCTTGATATTTAGGCAAGGCAATTTTAGGAATTTGTGAATGAGATAAGGATTCAGTATGCGTTTCTATTTTCAGTTCTTTACCACGAACTTTAAATGAATAGATTGGGTTTTTATAGCGATTTATTTTGTCTTTCCAACCTGTAATAATTTCCCAATTATATGGATCGAGGTTTAGCTTTACTCTGTCAAATTCTGCAATAAGTAACTTTATGAAGTCTTTGTTGTCATCCTGTCCCGAAAGCTTTCGGGATTGTTTTAGGATCTCATTGCTATTTAATCCGTTTTTAGCAATAAACGACGTCTCTACTACGCTCGACAAGACATTTGATACTGAACAAATTGTCTTATAAATCCCATACAATTTTTGAGCAACCTCACTTTGTTCTTTGCCTTTTTTATCGTACGCTCTATTATTTTCTGAAATTTCTGATAAATAACGGACTCTTGCTGGTGGAATTATAAAAACTTTTTCACTCATTTCGTCTGAAATGGTAAAAGTTGATTTTAAATCAGCATCAGTCTTTTCAACCAACTTATCCATAATCGCTTTGTATAGCGTATTCATACCAGGATCGTTGCATTGCGATGCAATGGTTCCGAAAATCGGTAACTCTTCTTGAGGAATATCCCAAAGATTATTGTTGCGCATATATTGCTTTTTAACATCCCGCAAGGCATCTAACGAGTCTCTTTTATCAAATTTATTAATGGCTACCAAATCGGCAAAATCTAGCATATCAATTTTTTCCAACTGTGTTGCTGCACCAAACTCCGGTGTCATGACATAAAGAGACACATCACTATGCTCTATTATTTCGGTATCAGATTGACCAATTCCAGAAGTTTCTATAATGATTAAATCATACTTAGCAGCTTTTAAAACTTCAATGGCTTCACTAACATATTTTGATAAGGCTAAATTGGATTGACGTGTTGCCAAACTACGCATATACACTCTTGGCGAATTAATTGCGTTCATACGAATACGATCTCCTAATAATGCACCTCCTGTTTTTCGTTTAGAAGGATCTACCGAAACAATACCAACAGTTTTATTTGGAAAATCGACTAAAAAGCGTCTTACCAATTCATCAACTAAAGACGATTTTCCCGAGCCTCCTGTTCCTGTAATTCCCAGAACTGGTGTTTTAGAGGTCTTGTTTTTATTACGAATTATTTCTAATACCTCTTTTGCTACTTCTGGAAAATTTTCAGCAGAAGAAATAACTCTTGCTATTGCTTTAGAGTTCTTTTTCTGAAGAATTCTATCCTCGCCATTTAACGATTCGCCAATTGCAAAATCAGATTGTTCAACCAAATCGTTAATCATACCTTGCAAACCCATTTCTCGTCCGTCATCTGGCGAGTAAATTCGGGTAATTCCATAATCCATTAATTCTTTAATTTCTGAAGGAAGTATTACGCCTCCACCACCACCAAAAATCTTGATGTGTTCAGCTCCTTTTTCTTTGAGCAAATCATACATATACTTAAAATACTCATTATGTCCACCTTGATATGATGTTAAGCAAATAGCATTTACATCTTCCTGAATGGCAGTGTTTACAACCTCTTCAACACTTCGGTTATGTCCAAGATGAATAACTTCTACTCCAGTTGCTTGAATAATACGACGCATGATATTTATTGCCGCATCGTGTCCGTCAAAAAGTGAAGCTGCTGCTACTATTCGTACCTTATGTTTTGGTTTGTAAGGTGCAATTTGTTTCATTCTTAATCCTTTTTTATTCTTTCATTTCTATTTGCCAGTTCCCAAGCTGTATGAAAAATAAGTTTGGTCCTTAGCTCTAATAAATCGTATTGAATTTTTTCTACTGTATCTGTAGGCTGGTGATAATCTTCGTGTGTGCCACTAAAATAAAATATTATAGGAATGCCTTTTTCTGCAAAGTTATAATGATCTGACCTATAATAAAATCTATCAGGATGATCCTCAGCATTAAAAATATAATCTAGATCTACATTTAGATAAATATCATTTATTTCTTCACTAATATTATGCAGCTCTGTACTTATTTTATCACTTCCAATTAGATAAATATAATCTCTATTTCGTTTAGGCCTTTTAGGATCAGTTCTTCCTATCATATCAACATTTAGGTTGGTAATTGTATTCTTAAGGGGTACAATAGGGTTTTCGGTATAATACCTTGATCCTATTAGCCCCATTTCTTCGGCTGTAACATGTAGAAATACAATGGATCTCTTAGGTGTATGACCATTTTTTGCAGCCTCATTAAAGGCTTCAGCTATTTCAAGAACAGCAACTGTTCCAGATCCATCATCATCTGCACCATTATATATTTCTCCATTTTGAACTCCAACATGATCAAGATGGGCAGATATTATAATATATTCATTAGGATATTTCTCTCCTTCTATATATGCTATTACATTTTTTGGTTTTATATCTGAATTTGACCACCATTTTTCAAATCTTTTAGGAGGAAGTACTGTTTGAAAATATGTATCTTCTTGAAGAGGATTTATATTATTAGATACATAGTGGTTTTCTAAAAATTTTATAGCTAATTCCTGTCCTTTGCTTGGAGTTCCTCTTCCTTCAAATTCATCAGAGGCATAGATATATAATTTTTCTTTAAGTTCTTCAGCCTTTATGGTTTTTGCATATTTAACTGATTTTCTATCTT
>CAJWIE010000078.1 GCA_913041115.1 uncultured Legionellales bacterium
AAGTCACATCTGCCCATGTTGAAATGTTGGCCAAATGTGGGCACATATCTATAAAAGAGTCTAAAACAATACTGTCTGGTTTAAAAAAAGTTAAGAAAATGGTTGAAGGCGGTAAACTGCCCTGGTCTATAGATTATGAAGACGTTCACATGAACATTGAAAATTCTCTTACTAAGATTATTGGGCAAGTTGGAAAAAAAATACACCTTGGCAGATCTAGAAACGACCTTGTTACAACAGACCTGAGATTATACTTGAGAGACTTCATTGATATTTATCTAATGAAAATAAGAGAAGTTTAATATGCTTTATCTAAAATGGCAATAGCTCATTCTTCATCTCTGTTTCCAGGCTTTACGCACTTGCAAATTGCTCAGCCGGTAACTTTTGGCCACCATCTTTTAGCTTGGAATGAAATGATGGTGAGAGATGAAAAAAGACTAATTAATACAAGAGAGCTAATGAACACTATGCCGCTTGGTTCAGCAGCATTGTCTGGAACAACCCTTAAGATTGATAGAAAATTTGTAGCTAAGCAACTAGGGTTTAAAACAATAACAACAAACTCAATGGATGCCGTAAGTGATAGAGACTATGTTTGTGATTTTGCCTATTCAAACTCAATGATCATGATGCACTTATCAAGAATATGCGAGGAGTTAGTTTTATGGATGAATCCACAGTTTCAGCTAGTTGAAATTGATGAGGGGTTTTGCACAGGATCTTCTATCATGCCCCAAAAGAAGAATCCAGACGTGCCTGAGTTAATCAGAGGTAAGACAGGTGGCGTATTTGGCGTTTTAGTAGGATTGTTAACCCTTATGAAAGGATTGCCCTTAACATACAATAGAGATATGCAAGAAGACAAAGCGCTGATTTTTGAGTCGATAGACACAACTTTAAGCTGCCTAAGTTTGCTGCCAAGGCTTTTGTTAACTTTAAAGCTAAACGGTAAGCAGGCCGCTAAAATAGCGGCAAGCTCATATTCTGCTGCCACAGATCTAGCGGAATATTTAGCAAAAAAAGGCGTGGCCTTTAGACTTGCACATAATATAGTTGGGAATCTAGTTAAGCATTGTGAAAAAAAATCTTTACAATTACACGAAGTTCCAATTAATGAATTAAAGAAATTTTCTAAGCTAATAGATAAGGACATATATAAAATTTTGGACCCAAATTTTTGTGTAAAATCTAGAAATGGAGTAGGAGAGACCTCGCCAACATCTGTGGTTAAAGAAGCAAACAGTGTAATAAAGAGGCTCTCAGCATATGGCTTCAAAAAATGAGATTTTTATACATATCAATAATATCTTTTTTTGTGCTTAACCTATCCCATGCTCAGGAGTTACCAACAATAAAAAGCTACATGGAAAACAAGGATAGCACCTTACATGATTCCTTTATTTATGGATTGGAGAATGGAATTGAGTGGCTAAACGAATACTCATATACAAAGCATGGTGTTCAAATTTATTGCAAACCAAATGACCTTGTTTTGTCAGCTAAACAATTAAAGAAGTTTATAGACGAAGAAATTACC
The DNA here is from genome assembly GCA_913041115.1 of uncultured Legionellales bacterium. Taxonomy (GTDB): domain Bacteria; phylum Pseudomonadota; class Gammaproteobacteria; order Eutrophobiales; family Eutrophobiaceae; genus UBA11869. The sequence continues at coordinate 1,541 of CAJWIE010000078.1, forward strand.
GCGGAAAATACGTTTTATGATAAATATCAAGACGCACCTCTTCTAGGGTTAGCATTAAGAAATGCATATATCAGTCACTTCCCATGCAATTAGTATAAAAATTTGTTAAATATACTTTTTCCTTGATGATTATAAAATATAATATTATAGTTAGATGTAAGTAATAACCCTTTTAATAATAGGGATATATTAGTTTTTAGAGTAAACAAGGAGACAACAAAATGCCTGAATTTGAAACAGCAGCGGAAAAACACCCAAAGCCTCAAGGGGATGACATAATATTGCCAGACGGCACAGTTGTTGGAACTTGGAACGGTGAAGATGTTAAAGACCTTCAAGTTGAAGTTCAAAGAATAATTAAGGAACAAAAAGAAAGCGGAGCTGATCGAAATAACCTCTTAATTAGATTTGGTGTACCGCATATAGATCAAACACCAGAACACCTTAGAAATTTTGTAGCCTATGCTATTTGGGGGGTTGATAAAACAGGTATGTGCCTTACACATAGAAGGGCAGATCATTTAGAAACAGTTGAGAAGATCAATGAAAAATATGGCAGCGAAACAGCACAAGCCGCTGCCCAAAGGTACAGAGAATAAAGTTTTTTTAAATCACTAATAATGAGGATAACTAAACAAAATATTCTCTAAGCCATTTCATTAAATTATCTAAAACTGTTTTTGGGATGGTATGCCCAAAATCACCCGAAAAATTAGCAACATTTTTAGATTTGTTTTTTAGAAAGTTTAATGTTTTTTTATAACTTTCAAAGCTAATAGCTTTGTCGGCATAACCATGGGCTATAAAAATTTTAGCATTATCGTCTATCTTGTTGGTAAATTGTTCTTCACATGGCATATAACCCGACAACGCAATACAACCATTAATTCTTAGTTTATTATCAAACATCAAGCTTAATGATAATGCTGCGCCCTGAGAAAATCCTCCAACTATAAGTGTTTTGGAAGAATCTAAATCTAACATAGAAAAAAAATCATAAACCATGCGCTTAGATTCCATGAGACCTTCATAATCTTCCTTTATTACACCTTCGTTATCTGTTTCAGGAAGCGGGTACCAAGATTTTTTCTCATTAACAACTGGCGCATTAGGCATCACAACAAAAAGTTTTTCGTCTAAGTCCATGTTTAGCTTTTTCATAACTGGCTCAAAAGACCAATTATTAGAACCATAACCATGAAACCACAAGACAGTTATAGTAGAATTTTTTTTATCACCAATTGTTATGAAATCGTTATTTTTATTTAAATCCATTCTTAGTATAGCGGGCCAGGTAAATAATGATTATAATGTATCATATGTTATACAGAACAAGCTATTTTCTTTTTAAGCGCACCAGCATAATTACGATTGTTTTTATTATATTAATACTAAGTTCATGTGGCAACAAAGGGCCTTTGACCATTCCAGAAGAAACCCAAAACCCAGAAGTCAACAATGAAATGCCAGCATCTGGAAACAGTTACTAGAGTTATATTCAATGCAAACTAAGTACAACGACAATATTCTTTATTTTGATGACTATAATCTGCTTGATGTAGCGTTAATAAATAAAACACCATTTTATCTTTATTCGCAGAATAAAATTGTTGAAAACTTCAAGGATTACGAGACTGCTTTTTCTGAAAATAATCATCTAATATGTTATTCCGTAAAAGCAAATTCTAATCTTAAGATTTTATCAATACTGGCTAAACTAGGATCAGGATTCGATATAGTGTCTGGAGGAGAGTTACATAGAGTATTAGAGGTTGGTGGCGACCCATCAAAGATTGTCTTTTCTGGTGTAGGCAAAACTGAGGACGAGATTAGACTTGCTATATCTAATGATATTTTGTGTTTTAATGTTGAGTCATTAGAAGAGCTCAAAACAATCAATAGTCTTGCCATTGAAATGAAAAAAACTGCAAATATTTCTATCAGGGTTAATCCTTCTATAGATATAAAAACCCACCCCTACATAGCAACAGGCATGAAGGATAACAAGTTTGGTGTAGATGAAAAAGAAATAGTTTCTTTCTATGAAGAAGCAGGCTTATGTGAGGGCCTTAAAATTACTGGCATTGATTTTCACATTGGCTCACAAATAACGGAGATATCTCCATATAAGGAAGCCTTAGAAAAGGTATGTAAAATAATCAAAAAACTTTCAGACAAGAATATTAAGATTGGCCATATAGACATTGGAGGTGGTTTGGGTATTTTATATAATGATGAAAAATTACCATCAAAAGTAGATTTTGTAGACTCAATAACTAATATTATTAAACCTTTTGGCTTAAAAATATTAATAGAACCAGGAAGATCTATAGTAGGCAATGCTGGATTATTAATTTCAAAAGTTTTATACACCAAAACAACCCCAACAAAAAACTTTGCAATAGTAGACGCAGGAATGAATGATTTGATTAGACCGCCCCTTTATAATGCTTATCACAATATAAAGGAGGTTTTTAAATCAGGATTAAAGCCACTTGTATATGATGTTGTAGGGCCAGTTTGTGAAAGTTCAGACTTCTTGGGGAAAGAGAGATTATTATGTCTGTCTTCTGGCGATTTTATTGCAGTTGAAAATGTAGGAGCATATGGTTATGTTCTTGCCTCAAATTATAATACAAGATTAAAACCAGCTGAATTTATTATTATTGATAAAAAAATTTTATTGATAAGAGAGGCTGAAACAATTAATCAAGTTTTAGAAAATGAAAAAACCTGCCTTTGAGCGTGTACCAGAAAAAGAGTTAATGGATGATGTTGCTCAAGCAACTGCATATGCAAATGCTAATTTTGAAGAACCCCATGAATTTTTTGTTGAATTATTGAATTCATATGTAAGGAACCTTAAACATTCTAAATTATTAGACATAGGAGCGGGTGATGGTGACATAGCCATCAGAGTAGCTAAGAAGTTTAATGCTTGCAGTATCTATGGTTTTGATGGGTCACTGCCGATGATAAATTTAGCTAGAAAAAAAATACAGGAAAATAATCTTTCAGAAAGGATTCATCTCCAGCACTCACTAATCAAAGATGGCCCTTACAAAGAAATGGGTTTTGATGGAATTATTT
>CAJWIE010000079.1 GCA_913041115.1 uncultured Legionellales bacterium
AATGGATATTCGCAAAGTTAAAAAACTAATGGAGCTGCTGGAGCAATCTGGCATGGCTGAAATTGAAATTAAAGAAGGCGAAGAGTCGGTAAAAATCTCTCGATTTGGCATCGCTCCTCTAATTACACCAACTGTCTCCCAACAACCAGCAGCCATGGTAGTTCCTAGTCAAGTTGAATCAACAACAACGGCTACAGATAAAGGTTCTGAGGCAAGTCACGATAGGACTTCACATGAGAGCGCACAATATCCGTGATCATTTCCTCGTTGGTCGGGCCATAAAGCATTTCACGCTCATGCCTGTCTGTGATCCTAAGCATTTCTTTGCCGTAAGCATCATAACGTCCGCTTTCCTTCCAAAGATCTGCGGATTGAATGGTTGGCATCAAAATTTCATTCGCACCCGATTTATTTTGTTCATCACGGACAATATTTTCAATCTTCTGCAAAACTTTGATGCCCAGAGGTAACCAAGAGTATATCCCCGCACTTGTTTGTTTTATCATACCCGCGCGTAGCATGTATTTATGAGAGGCAATTTCTGCTTCTTTCGGGTCTTCTTTTAATGTGGGAAGAAAATAATTTGATAAACAAAATTTGATATTTCCAATATGGACGTCACTTTTTTCGCAGGTGCTGATGAAGTAACAAGTGCGGCAATAAAAAATGCTGCTGGTCAATTAGAAAATAGTAAAAGTAATGTTTTCGGCGTGACAGCGTTTATTGAAACACGTGAAGGTTATTTTGAGGGCGGGTATGGTTTCATAGATGATAAACGTGATGGAAATGGATTAAGTAATTTTGATCATCATAATTTGACTGCTTCATGGACAAAACGATATGGCGGTAAACTTTCAAATTCGGTGCGTGGTTTTTGGGCGTTGGGACAAAATCCTAATGGCGGCAATACACAGACAGCTGATGGGTTTGCGATTTTGGTAGAGAATTCACTCATTACACATAAACCACTTACATTAATTCCTTATGCGAACTTTTTTGTTGGTGTAGATAGACCTCAGCCACTTGTGCGTGGAAATGATGGCTTACTTAAAAATACTGGTATAGCATTTGAGACAGATGGTCTTACCGGATTTCCGAAATTAGACTCATCCGCACAGGATGCGTATGGTTTTGCTATAGGCATTGAAAATCTTTTTGATCTGTCTCGCCAGATTGTTTTTGAATTTGCAACGGTCCAACCGTTCGGCGGTCAATCAGAGACAATTGTTGGTGACCAATATGCACTGAGTGCGCGTTATCAACACAATCTAAATGATCGTTGGATTCTAAGGGCAGATGCAATACTTGGTATTCTAGAAGATGTGGATAATCTTTCTGGGATTCGCCTCGAACTGCGTCGTAAATTCTAAAAAAAGTTATAGGTTTTCTTTTGGCATCATCAGTTCTTCACGGTGAAAGCCGTGACACTCAGTGCATGTGCTCTTAACTTTCGTCGTTGCAAATTCTCCCCCGTGACATTCTTGGCATGTTTCAACTGGCGGAAGCAATACATCTGTTGCTTCTTCACTTTCTTTGGCGTTATGACAAGTAGCACATTTTCTATCTTTATGAGGTTTATGGTTAAAATGACTTTTAGGCAGCCATTTTGTCGGAATATAAACTGGCGCAACATCCCAGTTTTTAGTTTTTTCGTTATCTACAATTTCATGGCATTCACCGCAGAGTCCACGTCCAAATTTTCCCTGCAGGACTTCTTCTGCTTTTAATTCCGCCCATTCTAAAGCCGCTTTCTTTTGTTCTTCTGTAACAACAGGCTCTTCACCAACTAATTTACGGAAGCTAGAAGTATTATTTATAGTGGTTTCAGGCTCAATCCAGTTACCACGTAATGCAAATTCTGCATAAGTACCTACTACATAATCTTTTGCTTGTGAGATATTTTTATGCGGCATTTCTTTATTAGGCGATTGAGGTTCAAATTTTAGGTCATGACAGTTTGAACAGTGTTTCTCAAAACTAATAGGCTGCATAGCAATACCGCCTGTTTCTAGTTCGTGACAAAATCCGCATTGAAGTACAGTTCTTGTACCATCTGGATGACGAACACCATTTTCTTTTAAATGTTTATTATGTGGAAACTTCAAATTGGAACGATCGACCGGTTTTGGTTTATTTGCATCAATGGCGATTCTTTCAAAAGTTTCAGGTTGATGAGTTTTTATAAGTGTTGGATGAAATTGAGGGTGTTCATCAAAGTCAGAAACATTTTTTAATTTTGAGTTTTCAGCTATCTCTAATATTTCACCATGACAATTCGTACAAAATCTTTCAGTGGTAATCAGCAGACCCTTATCGCCAGTGTGTTCCTTATGACAATCCTGACATTGCTGTCCATCAAGTGACGCGTTTGGAAATATGGAAGGGTCAGCATGATGTCCTGCATTATCATGGCAATCAAAACAAACTTTATTCATTACTTGTTTAAATGCATTTGTATGACAAGTTTCACAGCGATCACCAAAATGTGCGTGAACGCTTGAATGCGGTCCTGATACCCAAATTTGGTCCGCATCTGCCAGTAATGATCTTTTGGTATCACCCAAAGGATCTCCGCCCTTAGGTTTCGTAATGTATGCGGTAAGAGGCGCTAAAATCCCAATCGTAATGACCGCAATGAATAAAAGCCAAGCCCATCCTCGAGCGCTAAGACCAAGCGATACAAACTTTGTGTTTGAGCGTTTTTTTAGTGCTGATAATTCATCACCTAGAGGACGAGAGTGTTCAAGGGTAATAACAGCATCAAATCCTTCTTCACTATCCAGGATTTCAATATCATACGGACCTAGCTGAATTTTATCGCCAGGTTTTACAGAAGCTTTGGTTGATATTTGACCATTAACCTGAAAATCACTATCTCCTTGGCTTGTAAGATGTAATTTACCTGAGCGCTGTGTGATTTCAAGTTGAAGCAAGAGAATTCTTGGATCGGTAAGATGTACTTCACATTCAGAACCTCGTCCGAAACGAATGCTTGGAGATTCTATTGTTTCATCACGCTGAGCATACCCACCTGATCGAGTTTTCTTTAAAAGATGCCTGATAAGAACTTTCATTATTTATTATCTTTCTCCTTACCAATAAAAAAATACAGCTAGAATATGAGAAAAAAGCGCGCCTAATAGACCTATAGCCAGTGGAATATGAAAAAATAACCAGATTCGCAAAATAACTTTTATTTGAACATCACGTCTAGCCCGACGAAGAAGCTTCATTTTTTTTGCTAATAACGCGATAACTTTAGATATACTTTGATCACGCACAGTCATATCTGCAAATTCTTCTTCAATTAAATTTCTCGCCTCTGTTGTTGGACAAATAACATTTTTTGGCGATAGTTTTTCAAATATATTTCCACCAATACTTGTTTTTCTCACTGCTTTAAGCAGTGCTGAATTTATTTCTTCAGGCAATTGCTGCCCTTCTTTAAGAATATCTTGATCTAATTCTGAAATTTTCCCCATCATTTCATTTAATGAAAGTCCTGCACGATTTTTTGTCATTAGTTTCGGGTAACGGGCATATACAAAAACACCAAAGACACCACTCACAACTGTTAGTAATACAAGAATGTAGGCAGCAGAATGAATATTCCATCCAATTTGAAAGCCACTATGCAAGGTTGCAATTATAACGAGGGCAAGTCCGAAATAAATGTGAGCAGAGAGCCAAACTTTAAGTTTTGTGGCACTTAGATCATATTGTCGTTTGCGTACACCAAACCAGGTTAACCATATAACTAACGCTGCAGAGATAATTCCTAGTGTGTATCCCAGCCAAGATCCTCCGTTTGGCTTGCCTAAAGGTTCATGCCAAATATAAAGTATGATCGCAACAAATACTAAAGCTACTGCGAGCCAGAAAAATTTTAATCCTCTATAAACCAAAAATGATTCATGGACGTTATTGGAGCTCATTAAATTGACTCTCCACCATCTCTAATGAAATCCATAAATTCATCTGGTTTTACACGGATTGCTGCACCTGTTGGGCAGGCGCGTACACAAGATGCTCCTCCGGTAATATCTTTACACATATCACACTTGACCGCTGTCTTACGCGCATCCTCTGGTGCTCTATCCCGATAACCATAGTCTTCACCTGGTCCAGGGCCTTTTCCAAAAAGAAGCCAAGAAAATAAACCAGGTTTTCCTGGCGGTTCGGGCGCCATTTGAATGACACCGTAAGGACAGTTTCTTACGCAATTACCACAACCAATACAATCATTGGTAATATAAACTTCACCTTCTGAATTTCGTTTAATTGCGTCTGGAGGGCAGTCTGTCATGCAATGCGGATGTTCACAGTGTCGACAACTTGTTGGAACATGGACATTAGCAAACGTTGGCCCCGCTTCGCGGTTTAGTCGTGAAATACCACCATGTGTTTCAGCACAGGCTTTCTCACAATTGTTACATCCAACACATATTGATTCGTCGATTAAGAGTACATCGGTTGCTTCGCCAATACCTTCACCCATTAGAAATTCTACAATACTTCCGGCTTCGGGCTGTTCAATCATCTTTTCAGTTTCAACAATGCGCTGACCATATTTTTCTTCAATTTCTTTCTGAAGAGAAGGGTTTTCATTGACTAATTTACGGA
>CAJWIE010000080.1 GCA_913041115.1 uncultured Legionellales bacterium
TCGATGGAAAACCAACTAATAAGTGTCTTATTAATATTAATTCGTCTGTTTTTAATCCTTCTACAAAAAAAACCGAAACACTTTCAATAGGAATAGGTATGAAAGGGATGGTTAGCGGATGTTAGTAACACTAATTACATATTAAAAAAATTAATGATTTGAAAAAAGGTTTTACACTAATCGAGTTGCTCATCGTAGTTGCCATCATTGGTATTCTCGCTGGTGTTGGTATTCCTATGTATAACGGATATATGGCAGATGCAAAGATGAAAATGGTTAAGGAGCAGCATATTCGAGTAAAAGATTTTATTGCTTACTCATTTGCTAAGTGTGGATCAAGTACCAAAGGTATTCTTCTTGTATACAACAAAAAGGGCGATCAGAAAGAAATTGCTTGTAACGTGAGTACTGTGGATTTTTCAATGTACTTTACTCTCCATTTCTTGTATCAAGGGTGGAAGAATCCATATGGGAAGATTTTAGAAAAAGTCGAAAGGGCGGTCTGGGATCATTCTGCTACTCCCCTAATAGGCAGGACGTATCTGTATGGTAAGGGTAACTATATCAGGATACGTACAAATATTGGTGAGGGTAATAATAACGATATTTACAGTGGAGAGGTAATTGAGGATTTCGTTTTTAAGGAATAACTAATAATTAAAAAATCATTTACACTAATCGAACTACGATGCGTGTATATTATTGTTCTTAGCATGACTTATTATGAACCATTATGAAATTTAACAAAATATCTATATATTTCTCTCTTTTAATTAGCACCATGATGTTTTTTAGCCCCGCTAATGCAGATTTCAACGATGGCTGGGTTGCTTTTACAAATGAAGATTTTAAAACTGCCTCAAGAGAATGGAAGCCACTTGCAGAGAAAGGTGATGCAAAATCACAAACAAATTTAGGTATTTTGTATTTTAACGGCAAAGGCGTTCTTAAAGATTATAAGAAGGCAATATTTTGGCTAAAGAAAGCTGCTGAACAAGGGGAAGGTGAAGCTCAGTTCATCTTAGGTAAGATCTATACTCAAGGGGATGGAGTAGTTAAATCCTTTAAGACCGCTAAATATTGGGTGCAATTAGCTTATGAAAATGACTTCGAAGGCGCTGAAGAACTTTGGAATAAGCATAAACTTTGGAAATACTAAAAAAGTTTTAATAAAACCACAAAAATATATTGAACTCAGTAATAAAAGTAATAAATAGCCCTAAAGATAAAAAAGGTATAAAAGCAGTCTCAATTTCTTTCTTTGAAAATAAATTATAAATTGAGGGCAACAAGGCAAGCAATGCAGCTAAAAAGATTGCTGATATACCAAGATGAATCCCTAACAAACCTCCAATTACTCCGGCGATTGGCATATCACCCTCACCCAATGCCCTCTGATTTTCCAATTCCTTATTTTTGGTGATTTTTGCTTTAACATTTTGAATATAAAATGTTAAAGCAAACTCGAGCAATACAAAGCCTCCACAAAAAATTAGAATATTTATAAAGTTACCCAAAATAATTGTTATAACTACAACAATAATTAATAGGTAGTCAGGTACAGCCTTATACTTTAGGTCAATAAATGACAAAACAATAAGCGTATAAAATAGAGCGATCGTTAATATCATTTCCCAATTCAACCAGAAATTCATATAAACCAACAATGTAACGATTGCTGTTATTATTTCAACAATTGGATAGATTATTGAGATTGATTCTGAACAGTTTGAACACTTACCTTTTAAGAATAAATAAGAAAGAATCGGGATATTTTCATACCACTTGATTTGATTGTTGCAGTACGGGCATGAAGAACCTAGAGGTTTAAATAAAGATATTGCCAGAGGAAGTCGATGAATTAATACATTCAAAAATGAGCCAAAAACAAGACCAATCAAAAAAACTAAAAGATAAATTGTCATCATTCAAATTTTATCTTATGTAGACTTTTTTGAGTCATATATAATAAAAGTAAATATATTATATTACTAAGGAAATGTTTTGATTGAAATCATAGAAAGATATAACACAGAGTTTAAATTTTCCGATATCCATCTTAAAGAAAATCAGCCTGCAATGTTGCGAGTTAATGGCGATATGGTAACCCCTGAAGAGGATATTATTTCATCATCCGACCTCAGACAGTTTGCCAATGATTCACTCAGTGAAAAGCAATTAGAGCAACTCACAGAAGTTAGAGACGTTGATCTAGCAATCGAAGTGGGTGAATATCGTTTTCGTGTTAACTTCTTCTATACCGCAGAAGGTCTTTCTGCAGTTCTAAGAAAAATTGAGACTGAGATTCCTGCTATGACTGATCTTAATCTTCCATATGTAATGCAAGAAATTGTAGAAAAACCAAACGGCCTAGTCCTTGTAACAGGTCCAACTGGCTCAGGAAAGTCGACTTCATTAGCTTCAATTATTGATGCATTTAATGCATCTAGGCAAGGTCATATTCTCACAATTGAAGACCCAATCGAATATATTCATCATCCAAAAGAGTGCGCAATCTCTCAGAGAGAGGTTGGTAGAGATGCCGAGTCTTTTGCAAGCGCACTTAAGGCCTCACTGCGTGAAGATCCAGATGTTATCCTTGTTGGAGAGTTGCGTGATCTTGAAACCATTCAATTAGCGATAACTGCCGCTGAAACCGGACACCTTGTTTTTGGCACACTTCATACTTCCGGAGCTCCAAATACGATTAATCGACTTATTGATGTTTTTCCTGCAGCTCAGCAGGGTCAGGTTAGATCTCAGCTTTCTGAATCGTTACGCCTAGTGGTTACTCAACAATTAATTAAAACTGCTGACGGTCAGGGGCGAGTTGCCGCTTTTGAGATTATGGTTTGTAATCATGCAGTAAGAAACCTAATCCGAGAAGGCAAAATATTTCAAATTAGCGGCGTAATGCAAACGGCAAGAGGAGAAGGTATGGTTACCATGAATAGCTCTGTTGAAGAACTAATTTCCTCTGGAAAAATTAATTACGATGATGTTGAATTAAGAGAGTAATCAGTGAAAACAGCAATAACACTTTTAGAATTACTGGTTGTTATTGCATTAGTCGGAATAATAGCAGGTGTTGGTTGGCCTAATCTTGTTGGTTGGAATTGTCGTCAGGAGCATCGAAATGATTTTGAAAGATTTAATCATTTTCTTAAAGAAGTTCAATCAGTCGCAATTAACAGAAACAAGACCACACTTGTAAGAGTAACACCTTCTCCACAAAATAGTAACTCTCTTGGAACACTTAAAGCCTACCTTCTACAAAATAAATCATGCACTACTTCAAGAGCGCAGTCGCTTGAAAATGAAATTCCGACATATTATTTTCATAAGGAATCAGAACTTAAGACAGAACATAATAGAAATCAATGTTTTTATGCTGATGGCAGTGCTGACTACAATACCTTCACATTGAGAAGGAGTTGTGGCGGTAAAAACCTTTTGTATAGAATTCAAATGTTTGCTGCAACAGGGTTAATTTCAAAGGAGAAATTTAACTTCAAGAAAAACACCTGGGAAGATTTATAAATCGGACGAAATTATGCAAAAATCTAAAAATGCATTTACTTTGATTGAAGCTTTAGTTTCAGTGGCTATTACGGCAATTGGTTTTGCAGGCGTTTATGCACTTGTTTCTACCTCAAATTTAGTTATGAATGACTCTATAGCTAGGGAAAAACTTAAATTTCAAAACACTGAAATTATTGAATCTCTTCATGCAGACCAAGAAAATATTTTGGAATACAATGGTAAGGATTTAAGTAGTTGTAACTCTATAAAAACAAGCAAAGATAAAGAAAAACAACTCAAACGTTTAAAGGCTTGGTGTGAAAAATTACAGGGCGAGGTGGGCGATAAGAGATCTCAAGACAAGCGCATTATTCGGGTAGTGAAGCAAAAAGTTGGAGAGAATTATGTATACGTTGTCTCGATCGAGTTGAGTGGCAAGAGTGACAAAAAATCAGTTTTTATGAAGCGGATATTCAATGCAGATTAATACAAAAGCTTTTACTTTGGTTGAAATGCTTGTCGCAATGGCCGTCAGTACAATCATTATTGCCGCCACTTACGCCTCATATGACCTAGTAGCAAAGCAATACAAAAAGAATCTCGATATAGCGGAGATGCATACCTCAGGAAGGGCCATCATGCAGATTATAGAGCGCGACATTCGTATGGCCGGTTTTGAGTATCGGGCCACAAACGCAAAGGTTACTTATGGCGCAATCAGTAATCCGCTTGTAATTAAGGATAGCGGCAACAAGTGCTGTGACGAGGTCACCGTTATTTATGATTACTTTGATGAAGATACCAAGAAAGTAGAACGCATTAGAAGTCGTTACTGGACTGAAGCTTATACAAGTAACAAAGGTACTCGATACCGCTTAAATAAAAGAAGAGACATTCTTGGGAAAAACAACGCAATACTGGCAACACCTATCCTTGGTATGCAATCGTTAGTGGCTGATTTTGTAGAGGATTTGCAGATTGTTAATATAATTCATAATATAAGTTTATATGCGGGCTGGTATGGGGCACAGCAAGGGG
>CAJWIE010000081.1 GCA_913041115.1 uncultured Legionellales bacterium
AAAGCACTTCTCGACAGCTCTCATAAATATGAAGAAGCGCACGAGAAATTCGAGCTGCACGGCATTTCAACTGGCAAAGTATCCATCGATATCGAAAAGATGATGGCCCGCAAAGAACAGATCGTGAAAAACCTGACGATGGGTGTCGCAACACTGTTTAAAGCAAACGGTGTGACTTCGTTTGAAGGCACGGGTAAGTTGCTTGCAAACAAGCATGTGGAATTCACCGATCACAGCGGCAACGTTGAGGTGCTTGAAGCAGAAAACGTGATTATCGCAACAGGTTCTGTTCCGGTTGAAATTCCACCAGCGCCTCTGGCCGATGATGTGATTGTTGATTCAACTGGCGCGCTCGAGTTTACAAAAGTGCCGAAGCGCCTCGGTGTTATTGGTGCAGGTGTTATTGGTCTGGAACTGGGTTCCGTATGGGGCCGTCTTGGTGCTGAAGTCACTGTTCTCGAAGCGCAGGATAACTTCTTGCACCTTGTTGACCAGACGGTTGCCAAAGAAGCGAAAAAACTCTTTGGTAAGCAGGGCATGGATATTCGCGTCGGGGCTCGAGTTACGGGTACCGAGGTTAAGCGCAAGAAAGTGACGGTGACCTATCAGGATTCTGACGGTGAGAAGTCAGAAGAATTCGACAAGCTGATTGTAGCGGTCGGTCGTCGTCCTTACACCGAAGGTCTTCTGTCCGGTGATTGTGGTGTGAACCTCGATGAGCGTGGATTTATTCACGTTGACGAAACCTGTAAGACAGACGCACCTGGAGTGTGGGCTGTTGGTGATGTAGTACGGGGCCCTATGCTGGCACATAAAGCGTCTGAAGAGGGCGTGATGGTTGCCGAGCGTATCGCTGGTCATAAAGCTCAGATTAATTACGATTGCATTCCTTCTGTTATTTACACGCACCCTGAAATTGCCTGGGTGGGTAAAACAGAAGATGAGCTGAAGGCGAATGGTGAAAAATACAACGTTGGTATGTTCCCGTTTGCGGCCAACGGTCGTGCGATGGCTGCGGCTGATACTGATGGCTTCGTGAAGATTGTTGCCGATGCTGAAACGGACCGTATTCTTGGTGCCAGCGTGATCGGCCCGAATGCAGGCGATCTGTGCCAGCAGATTGTTGTTGCCATGGAATTTGATACGGCCTCTAGAAGAGCCTTTGTACCATAATCGTAGCCTTCTTTTTCAAAAAATCCAGCAGGTCCACTGATAAAAACAGTTCCCGCCCCAGAAATGATCTTGCTGTAGTGTTCAATGGTTTTGGGACCTAGATCAAAAATTTGATCATCTTTGTTCAATTCTCTAATGTCTAACTCTACCCTATTTCCATTTTGTTCTATTGCTACGTCAACAGGCGTTGAGAAAACATCCGGAAACTCTCCTATCAGTGTATGCGCTTTAGCAACAATTTCTTGCTCTCTCTTAATTCCAAGGGAGGATCTAATTCTTCCCTGTGCCCTTAAGAACACATTACCAATCAAGCCAGTAAGCAAAACATTACTGGCCCTTTGATTTTCTATCAATAATCGAATTGCTTCAAGTCTGTCATCAACCTTCTTGCCGCCTAAAACTATTACGTGAGGGGCTTTTGTTATACTCATAATCTCATCGAGTTTTTTAACTTCTCTTTCAACAAGTCGTCCTGCACAAGATGGAAGTACGTATGGAAAGCCTACAATTGATGGATGAGCTCGATGGGCACTTGGAAATGAGTCCAAAACACAAACATCTAATAATTTTGATAATCGTTGTACCATTAACGTCTTTTCAGCGTCAGAGCCAGAAAACTCGTAGTTTTCTTCCGCACACAATCTTAGGTTATCAAGCAATAAAATCTCACCATCGTTTAACTTTTTTATCTCATTTTGAGCAGCGGCACCTATTACATCGTCAACATATTTGATTTTTCTATTTATTAGCTTTTCAAGAACCATAGCATGCTTTTCCATACTAGTATAGTCCTTATTCCCAACTCTTCCTTGATGTGATGCCATGACAATTTTGGATTCTTTTAACGAGTCTATCGTTTCAACAGTCTCTTCAATTCTTTTTGTACCAGAGATCTCTAGTGTTTCATTATCAATAGGGCAATTCATATCGACCCGTAAAAAAACGGTTTTTCCTTTAAGGTTAAAGTCATCAATAGTTAGAAATCTCATACATTTTCTCTTTTGACTCGGGTTAAAATTCTTTAGCCGATCATCTAGTTAAACATAATTTCAAAAATTGGTAAATCCAGTTTATTAAAAATAAACGTTAATGATTCTGTAACTATCATACGGCAAAATTAAAAATGATCGTAAATGAGTATCTTTAATTGAAAAAATTAATCTTTGAGGTACGTTCGCGTGGATTTTTTCTGATGGTGATAGCGTTTTTAATCATAACCTATTTGGTACATGCTCAAATTACTGAACAATTTGATGAGTCGCTTATACTGTATTTCCAATCGATCTCAGGCAACACATCATTGGATATTTCTATGTGGGTTTTTACTGAAATTGGCGGTATAATCCCAATCATGCTCTTCTGTTTTGTAATGTTTGTACGACGAAAAACTAGACGTATGGGTCTGATAATGTTGCTTGCTGTCTTGGTTGGCACGGTTGCATCTGGATATTTGAAGGATTATGTTGTAGAACGCCCAAGACCAGATCTTGAATATATCGGTACTGAATTACCACTAGAGATAGAAAGTGATACAACTGTTTTAGGCGGTAAGGGTTCATTTCCATCGGGACATGTAACACGTGCAACTGTGATTGCATTTGTATTGGGGTATGCATTATCAGAAAGATTTCCGCGAGGATGGGTTCTTTTATGGATTTTCCCAGCATGTATGGCATTGAGCAGGATCTACTTGTTACAGCATTTCCCAATGGATGTAATTGGAGGAGTTTTATTCGGAGTAATTATTGCTGATATTCTCACAAGCAAGCTTAAGATTCCATTATCTGTAGATAAATCAAAAACCTAATTCTTGTACAACCTTAGAACTTACAAGTACAATCGCATAATGTTCCTTATCATGGTGGTATGTCCAGTATTGAATATCTCTCTCTTGACCAGCTTTCTTCAAATCAGATGTTACAGATGTAGTTATTATGTATCCAATTCGTTTTGCTGTCTTTTTTGATTCCTTTGACATCAAAACTTTGAATCCTTTCTTTTCCTTGTAAAATCCTATCCTTACCATCTCTTCAGCAGCGTCATAGGCATCCTTTTCGTCTTTCAGATCAAACGTCTTTATGATGGGTATAGCCTCAATGTCAGCCTTTTCCATGTTAGAATATTAATTAGATATTTTACTATTAATATAGTATGAAGGCTTCATTTGCAGCTGGCTGTTTCTGGCACGTTGAGGAAATATTTAGAAAAACAAATGGTGTGAGATCAACTCAAGTCGGTTATTGTGATGGTGCAACAAAAAACCCTACTTATGAAGATGTATGTACGGATAATACTGGGCATGCTGAAGCAGTCGAGATTGATTACGATCCTCAAGAAGTTTCGTATGAAGATTTACTGAAGATTTTTTGGAACAATCACAATCCAACCACGCTGAACAGACAGGGACCTGACATAGGTACTCAGTATAGATCTACAGTATTTTTCTATACACTAGAACAACAAAAGGCAGCAATGGAAATGAAGGAAAGACTTAATCCGCTGGCAAGGAAAAAATTTCAAAAAGATATAGTCACAGAAATTAAGCCTGCATCAACATTCTATAGAGCTGAAGAATATCACCAGCAATATTTTGCAAAATCTTCATAAAAACGCTAATTTCTATTTTTATTACTAGCTAGGAGTTACTTCCATTTTTGAATTTCTGGACTTGTTCAACTGTACTTCATTTCTAAAAGTCGTTGTATAGCCATTTTCAATTGCAACACTATCGCCATTCTTCACTTTTTGAATGTCCTCACCCCAAATTGTGAACTTTATTCTTCCAGAATCATCTTCTAGATATGCGTCACATACTTGGGTTTCTCCATATTTTGTATTCACAGTTCTTGGCTCACCCTTGTCTCTAATTGTTGCCGTAATAGTTATTCCAGTTCTCATTTGTTTTGCTTCTTCACAAGTTGTCATACAAAAAATCGTTATTTCTTCAATTAATAACTTTTTTTAAATGTACAAAATTCACCTAAAAGTGCAGGGGTACCGAAGCCCGGCCAACCGAGAAGGACTCAAGATTTTGGCATGGGTTATCCTTTCCCTTAGGGGTTCGTGGGTTCAAATCCCACCTCCTGCATAT
>CAJWIE010000082.1 GCA_913041115.1 uncultured Legionellales bacterium
GACAAGATGTATATATGACTATTTTTCTTGTTTTATAATTTCACCTGTTAGAGATAGGTATGATAGAGAGCCTTTGGAATGTTTGTCATACTCGGTTACAGGCATTCCATGACTAGGCGCTTCAGCAACCGTTATATTTCTTGGGATTATTGTTTTAAAAAGTTTTGCTTTAAAAAATTTTATAAGTTGGGCGCTCACGTCATTGGCAAGATTATTTCTTGGATCAAACATAGTCCTTATAATACCCTTAATACTTAAATTATTATTAGTGGATTCCTTGATAGTCTCGATCGTTGTTATTAATTCACTTAAACCTTGAAGCGCAAAAAACTCACACTGCACAGGGATTAAAACTCCATCAGAAGCAGTTAATGAACTTACTGTAAGTATATTTAATGAAGGAGGGCAGTCGATAATTATGTAATCATATTTTTTTTTAATAGTGTTTAGCAAATTTCTTAATGTAAATTCTTTTTCATTTAATGAAAGTAATTTAACCTCTGCCTCTGTTAGCTCTGGTGTGGCTGGGAGTATATTAAATCCATAGTTATCAAGAGATATGATTGCCTCTGACAAGTCATTTCTGCCCAATAGCACATCGTTTACAGAAACATCTAAAGAGTATGGGTCAAGGCCACATCCTTTGGTTGCATTAGATTGTGGGTCTAAATCTACTAGCAATACTTTTCTTTTAGTTTTAGCCAACGCTGCAGAAAGGTTAATGCAGGTTGTAGTTTTGCCAACACCTCCCTTCTGGTTAACTACTGACAAAATATTCGAAATCATAAAATCTCCAATATGAAGCGGTTTGTCGGGAAAAAAGGAGTTTCAATTTTATGCATAGTGCATTTTGCGTTTATTCTGTCATCTATTTTTATAATATTTGGTATAACAAGCGCATTAGACCCTGTTATCATTAATATTTTATACCTGCCCTTTATCCTAGATTTCATTAATTTATATAGATACTTTACTTTTTGAATAAAATTCATCTTTGAAACTACTTTGTTGCTAAAATTTTTAATGAGGATGCTGTTAGGTATGCTGTCAACGTTAAGATTATTTATGTCAGTCTTTACAATATCAATATTCTGTAAGTTTAATTTAATTTTAACATGCTCTAAAAAACGTATGGCCTTTTCTCTTCTATCAACTAGTATAAAATTATTATCATTTCTTAGTATGCTAAGAATAATTCCTGGTATGCCAGCACCTGTCCCAACATCAACATGAAGACCATCAGGCAAATGCCCAACAAAAGAAACTGTGTCAAAAAAATCTCTCTTGAGAAAATACTCTACATTTCTTGTTGAAAGAATATTATGTTTTTCGTGCCATTTAAATAATATATCAACATAGTCATGGAATAAGCTAAGCTGGTAATTTGAAACGTCTTGGCCAGTTATCAAAATTACATCTTCAAGTTGTTTTTTTAGTTTGATCATTTAAGTTAAACCGGATAACTTATTGTAACATTATTTGTTATGAAACATTCTTATTGAAGAGCGTGTTTTTTAATATAAATCTTTAATAAAGAAATAATAGCGGGTGTAACGCCGGGTATTCTTGATGCCTGGCCAAGTGTTAAGGGCAAAACCATTTTCAATTTTTCAACTGCCTCATTAGATAGTCCTTTTATTTTAGAGTAATCTATAGAAGCTGGAATTTTTTTATTTAAAGAACTTGAAATCATCTCTATCTCAACGTCTTGTCTTTTTAAATAACCTGCATATCTCTCATTAATTGCAACTAGGCGACCAATATCTGAATTTGATGTCTTCCCAAAAGTGTCTAATTCTATTAAATCAGAATATTGAATATCAGACATTCTCAACAAGGTCTTCATAGTTTGTGGTTTTTGTATTTTTAAACTAAATTTTTTTTCAATCGTTGTAGAGGTTGTTGTTCCTGGAAAAATTTTAATTGAGTCTAGGCGAATTGTTTCTTTTTTAATTTTATCTGCCTTGTTAATAAATAGTTTATACCTTTCAGAAGAAACTAAGCCAATCGCATAACCCTTGTCTGTTAATCTTTCGTCTGCATTGTCTTCTCTTAGTTTCAATCTATATTCAGCTCTGCTCGTAAACATTCTATAAGGTTCTGTAACCCCTAATGTTGTCAAGTCATCAACCATAACTCCTATATAACTTTCGCTTCTTAAAGGACACCACATCTCTTTGTTCTTAGAGAAAGATGCGGCATTTAACCCAGCAATAATGCCTTGGGCGGCTGCCTCTTCGTAACCAGTGGTCCCATTGATTTGCCCAGCAAAAAAAAGATTGCTTATGTTTTTAGTTTGTAAATATTTGTTTAAACCAAGGGGGTCAAAGTAACTATATTCTATGGCATAACCAGGGTGTGAAATTATACAATTTTCTAGACCTTTTATTGTGTGAAGAAATTCTAATTGTTTCTGTTCTGGCAAACAAGTTGATAAGCCATTTGGATAAATTTCTTTGTCAGATAATGTTTCAGGCTCTAAAAATACTTGGTGGGAATTTTTATCTGAAAACCTTTCAACTTTATCCTCTATTGACGGGCAATAACGAGGGCCAGCAGAGTTTATTTTGCCATTAAATAGTGGCGATAAATGCTGAGATGATTTAATTATTTCGTGTGTTTCCCCATTTGTATGAGTTATATGACAGGGTATTGGTGTTATGTGTTCTGGCGTTTGGTTATATTGATCATATAAAAAAGAAATATGCGGATTGTTAACGTCGCTGTCTTGTTTTTCAAGATTGTCAAACTTGATGGTATTTTTAAATATTCTTGGGGGTGTTCCAGTTTTGAGTCTTTTGACATTAAACCCTTTTTCTCTAAAAAAATTATCTAAGTCTTTGGATGATTTGTCGCCTGACCTTCCAGCCTCAAAAGATTTATCGCCAATGTGCACCACCCCTCCAAGAAATGTGCCTGTTGTTAATACAACGGTTTTAGAAATAATTTTATCTTTTGTTTCTAACTCAACACCTGTAACAATGCCATCAGAAATTAAAAGTTTAGCAACAACCCCCTCTAATGTTGATAAATTTTTTTGAGAAGCAATGGTGCTTTGCATCACCATCTTATACGTATCCCTGCATGTTTGTATTCTGGTTGCTTGAACCGCTGGCCCTTTTCTTGAATTTAATTTTCTTCTTTGTAATGCAGAATTATCAGCAACCTTACACAATAACCCATCTAAAGCATCTACCTCTCTTGCTAAATGAGACTTTCCGATTCCTCCAATTGCTGGATTGCAACTCATTTGACCAATGGAGTCAATCTTCATTGTTATTAATAATGTTAAAGCGCCAGTTCTTGCTGCCGCGTGTGCGGCCTCACACCCTGCGTGCCCTCCGCCTATTACAATTACATCATATTTCATACCATTACTTTCCTATGCAAAAATCTGAAAAAACTTTATCCAGCAATTCTTTATTAACTTGCCCACCTAAAATTTCATCGATAATATGGTGGGCACGCCTTAGTTCTTCTGCGACTATATCTAGTCCTTGATTATCATTGTATTTTTTTGCCATGTAAAGATGATCTAACGCCTTCTTTAGCAAATCTAAATGTCTTTGTCGTGCCGTTCCTATGTTTTCATCTGAAATTGAATTTAAATTTGTTATTTCATTAATTAATAAATCAACGCCTAGATTTTCCAAAACAGAAACATTAAAGTTTTTTATGTTGTTTTGTTCACAAAAAGAGGGTTTTTTATTTGTTTTATCAATCTTGTTGTTTATAAGCCAGTAATTATCAATATCATTATCTGTAATTATTTGTGCATCGGCTTTATCAAAGCCGCATGTGTCATCAACCATATATAAAACTATGCTAGATTTTAATATAGTTTTTTTAGTTAAATTAAATATTTTTATAAATCATTTTTAATTTTATTTATATCATTTCATTTTTCGCGTACAAACAAAAGTAAATAATTATTTTGACTATGAAACTTACATATAAAGGCAAAACTGCAATAGTAACAGGTGCTAGCGGAGGAATGGGTTTAGAGTGTGTTAAACAACTTGAACAAAATAATATAAAAGTGTTAATGTTGGATGTTAAAAAACCTCCAATAAATT
>CAJWIE010000083.1 GCA_913041115.1 uncultured Legionellales bacterium
AACTTGCAGAAATTGTCGACGCTGTAGGCGATAAGATTGATGTGATATGTGAAGGCGGTATCCAGCGTGGGACTCATATCTTAAAGGCCTTGTCTATTGGCGCTAAAGCATGTTCAGGTGGGCGTTTGTATCTCTATGCTTTGGCTGCGGCGGGGCAGGCGGGTGTGGAGAGAGCATTAAATCAATACCGTACTGAATTAGAACGCGATATGAAACTAATGGGGTGTACTTCGATTGATCAACTTAACCGCTCAAATTTAAGGTTCCGTAGCTAATAGTAAGAATTGTTAAG
The DNA here is from genome assembly GCA_913041115.1 of uncultured Legionellales bacterium. GTDB lineage: Bacteria > Pseudomonadota > Gammaproteobacteria > Eutrophobiales > Eutrophobiaceae > UBA11869. The sequence goes on from CAJWIE010000083.1 coordinate 293, forward strand.
TCCACTTATTCCAATACGGTTCCGGTAAATACAGATCATAAATAAAATCAGTAAATGTTTTTATTTTTGCAGATAGATACTTCCTATCATTATAGATAGCATAAATTGGTTGTTTCTCTGGTTCGTAATCTTCGAGCAATGCTTTTAGTCGGCCTGCCTGAATATCTAGACCAATCATGTAAGTAGGTAATTGCGCAATACCACAACCTTGTATTGAAGCAATACGAAGAGCGTCACCACTATTACACTGTATGTCGCCAGAAATTTTTATCTTTTTTGTACGTCCTTTTTCAGCAAACTCCCATTTACTAATGTCATTACGAGGCATATACATTAGGCAGTTATGATTTAATAAGTCTTCAGGTTTTTTGGGCGTGCCATTTTCATGAAGATATTCAGGTGAAGCACAGATAACTCGTCGAGCAGATGCAATTCTCCGTGATACATACATTGAATCATTTAATTCGCCAACATGAAAAGCAAGATCAACATCATCTTCAACTAGATCTGGTATTCGTTGAGAAAGTTCGAGATTTGCTATTACCTCTGGATATTTTTTTAGATATAACGATAGAGCACGAGATAAATGAAATGCACCAAATGAAGGTTGCGCCATAATTTTTAATTTACCTTTTGGCTCAGAATTAAGTTGAGATATTGATGATTCAGCTTCATCGATGTCAGTCAGAATTGCATTTACTTTATCGTAATATGCGCTTCCAACCTCGGTTAGATTCAATTTTCTGGTAGTACGGTTAAATAACCGAACCCCAAGAGAATTTTCGAGATTTTGCACGTGTTTACTGACCATTGCTTTTGAAAGAGATAGTTTTCTAGCAGCGCCCGAGAAACTTCTGTTCTTAGCAACAGCAGAGAAGACCCGCATACTGACGACTTTATCCATGATTATTCCCTATATAAGATTGTTTCATAATAAGAAATAATATTTCAATAAATGAGGTATTGTCAACTATAAAGGTAATATATAAGATTCGCGCCATTGTAGATATTTAATTTTTGGATAGGAGAAACAAATGAAGAAAACGTTGTCAGCGCTGCTTGTTTTATCACTAGTATTGCATTACCCAAGTCTTTCAGCAGAGGAATCAACCGGTCACGTATTTAATAGCCATTCTTCATTGCCAACAAGCAAGGTAAAGACTTTTTGGTTTATTCCAAATACCCAGACTGGAACGATGGCGTATACATATCCATGCGATTTAGATTGTGTCGATAATAATATTGTTAGTGTTATGCCAGATATTAATGTCATTGTTTATATGCGCGGCCTGCTTTCATATTGGATTGATACTCAAACTGGTTGCCATTATGTATTGCCAAGTAATCAACCAAAACGCGATGAGAATGGAAACAATGAATGCAATGATAATCAGGAAAAAGATCCTTTGGTTTATGATTTTAATAATGGCCGAGTAATTTTTAATCCACTCGTAAATATAAATCAAACTGATAATTTAAATATTTAATTGAAATTAATTTAACCTCCCCCTACTTAGAGTTATCCGTATGAGAAATCATGCGGATTTTTTTTAAACTAAAAAAGGAAAAGATAAAGTATGTTATATGAGAAAATATTGATTATAGGTCAAACCAAGGAAGGGAAAAAATTTCGTCCAAGTGATTGGGCAGAAAGACTCTATTACACCGTTGCTGATTATAAAAAAAATGGCCGAATAACTTTCAATCCGCTTGTTAATATAAATAATGAAGATCAATCAAAATGCTTCGTTATTAATACAAGTCTTCAGGAAAAGAATCCTATGGTTTATGATTTTCTTATTGATTTTGCGATAAGCAATGAACTTGAAACACGCGATCAGAATCATGACTTAATACATCTTTAATTGTTAAATATATTTTTTTAGAAAGTTATCTTAATACCAACAAATCCACTAATGGGCGTGCCAGCGCCAAGAAATACATTGTTTGAGAATCTTTGTGTTGCCCCTCCACCATCAAAGACCTCATTAGCTTCACCGAGCAATCCAAAAGTCTCATAATCTGTATCAAACAGATTATTAATTCTTGCAAAGACTGAAATAGATTTATTGATTTTGTATACACTATTCAGATTAACAATAGCATAACCATCAACTGGCCCAAGCTGATTACTTTCATCTCCACGAAGAACTTGGGTAGAGTTATAAATCATGTTCGCGCCAACTGAAAATTTTTCATTGAAGTTGTAATTACCGCCGATTTTAAATGAATGCTCAGGAATACCTGGTATGCGGTCACCTGCATTAACTTGAATTTCACTTGCAGTCCCATCACCATTTAAGTCTGCAGCATTTGGGTGGTTTGCGCTTACGCCTATGAAAGCATCTTCGAAAGTAGCTTCAACAAAACTGTAGTTCAAATACCAATTTAATTTTTCTTTCAATATACCCGATAACCCAACTTCCGTTCCTATACGTAGAGTATCACCGACATTTCTAAAGAAACCACGGCTTGATGTTGTTCCTCCTGTTGAGCCAAAGATGATGTCATCATTATTCGTGCTATGAAATCCGCTTAGGGTGTAAGCGATATCATTATTTAATGTCCCCCTGAGGCCACCTTCAAAACTTTTTGTAATGACTTGCTTTAATGGCGGGTCAGATAGAAAAGCATTAGGCAAACTACAAGGCGCAGTTTGATCTGCACATAATAGTTCGATTGGTGTAGGTGCACGAGATGATTCGCTGTAACTCGCATATACCCCATTATTGTAATTGAAATTATAAGTGAGTCCGAGAGCGGGATTAATACGATCATAATCATGCTCACCATTTAATCGACCTGGATTGTCTGGGCTAGCTAAGGTTGATTGACTGCTTCTATCACCCAGAACAATATGTGTATTGTTATAACGAGCCGATGCCGTAAATGAAAGTTTTTCATTTACTGTAAATGTATCTGTTGCATATAAAAACCATGTCCGGTTATGTGCACGAATATTTGTCCCTTCTCCGGGAACAAATAGGTTTGTCCCGATAGTTGAACGGTCAGCACCTGCGAGAGTGCAGTCAGCTCCCGCAAAAGTACAGGCTAATGATGCAATTTCAACTGTTGCAAAGTGTTTAATTAATCCTTGCTGATATCCGCTACCGAAAATAAATTGATTTTCATGATCCATCAAATCATCCATTACCGTTGCTTGAATGTTGACACCAAACCCTTCTTGTTCTCGATTACTAATATTATTGATTGCATTACGTCCAGTACCATTTGCGTTAGTGTCTGCTATGTTCGCACCATTTTGATCTGTAATATTTGCGCCATCGTCTTGTAAATTTCCACCGGCACCATCAAAATCAGAACCATCACCATTAAAACTATTTGTTTTGTTGTTTCGATAAAAAATATTACTGCTTAATTGTATCGTTTCTCTTATCCATTGAGTGCCTGATAAGTTAATCATCGTCATTTTATTCTCTGTTATATCGGGCGAGGTAAAAACAGCTGCCCTATCGAGCTCAAGCAACTCAGCAGGTGATGAACCGTTACCAATTAAATTTGTGTCGGCATGATTTAATATTAGATCTAGTGTTGTTTCTGCTTGACGAAAACTAATAGCACCAAAAAGACTATATGCGTCAGAAGGAGAGGCATCACGCCAACCATCCTCATCAAAATAGTTTGCTGTTATGTAATAACCCCATTTGTCATTATTCCCGCCACTTTCTATTGTGTTTACGATTCGCTCAAACGAGCCACCATAACTTTCGAATTGGTTGCCTGTATGTGTGAAACCGTTTTTTGTTGTGATTGATAATGCAC
>CAJWIE010000084.1 GCA_913041115.1 uncultured Legionellales bacterium
TCCAGTTAATATAAAATTCTTGTTAATGTTCTCTTTGGCTAAATCAAGTAATTCATTTGATTTAATTAAAGGATCATCTATTGAACAAGTATTTCCAGCAATTAATTGAGTTTGTCCATTAATTAAAAATGGATTAATTCCGCTATTTATATATTCATAGATTGACATTGTTTTTTTAGTATTGCTTAAGTTTTGGGGGTTATCTTCTTGACTAATTACATAATAATATGATGATAAAACCCTATCAACAGGATCTCTCATTATTGCAAAATATTTAGCAGTTCTATCAAAATGATTATGAATTCCATATTTTAAATGGCCTTGGATTACTTCTAATTGATTTATTTTATTTGATGATAATGCTCCAACAATATTTTTTGATTTATCAATAGTTGGAATTGTGAGAATATTTTCCGATGAGTACTGACGATTTACTATATCTCTTAATGTAGTCCCGCCAGTTTTAGGTATATGCAAATGGATAATTAGATCATTCATAAATAATTAAATTTAACTATGTGTTAAGTAATACAATTAGAATTTAGATTAACTTTAAATTACAGTAAGTAAATAATATTGTTTATTTTTTGTTAATGGAAAATAGTTTTAGAAATAAGATTGATAGCGATTATTCGAATAAACCAGCTACAAGAATAAGATGGAACAAATCTCTTGATTTTATTGGAGATCATTTCCCTTTTAAAAGTGCATTAGATATTGGCGATCGTTCTGGATTAACTGAAATGATGGAATCTAAATATCAAGTTAAATTTGATAATACGAAAGGAGATCTAGATTATATTACACTTAAAGGTAAATATGACTTAGTAACTTCTTTTGAAGTACTTGAACATCTTTTTAATCCTCTATTTCATTTATCTCAAATAAAAGGGGTTCTATCTGAAAATGGTAAATTGATTCTTTCAACACCTTTATCAAAACCTCGATTTTTATGGTCAAAAGAGCATTTTCACGAAATGTCCACTGAATCTATAGAAGCTTTGTTTCATGTTGCTGGATTTAAAATAGTTAGAAAAAAATATTTTCGAGTTCACCCTTTAATTTTCTACATTAAAGGTATACGTCCATTATTAAGACTTTTTTTTGATAAAATTCAAATTTATGAATTAGAACATTCTAATTAATTTTCCAAATAATATTAGTCTATATACTGTCATTTGTTTTTTTCAGTTATCTTTTTAATATAATCATCCAATCCAACATGTTCAGCACCTGCATCCTTAGCTTCTTGTTCCTTGTCTGGTGTACAAAGCACCAAAACAGAAATATTCTTTCCTGTACCATGTGGCAATGCAGCAGTTCCACGTACCATTTGATTTGCGTTTTTAGGATCTACTCCCAAGCGTACATCAATATCTACAGATGCATCAAATTTTGTAGTGGTAATTTCTTTAACCAACTTAGCTGCTTCTTCTAGCAGATATGTTTTATCCTGGTCTACTTTTTGAAGCACTTCTTTCCTGTTTTTTGTCAATTTTGCCATTTCTCTAATTGTTAGAAGGGAATTTTCCCTTGACTCGTATCCCCATGCTTCTAGCTGTACCCGCTACCATTAGCATTGCAGATTCTACCTTAAAAGCATTCAAATCTACCATTTTATCCTCTGCAATTACTTTAATCTGATCCCAAGTCACAGTTCCTATCTTTTGTCTGTTTGGTTCTCCTGATCCTTTTTTCTTTTTTGCAGCTTCCAAAAGTTGAGATGCAGCAGGAGCAGTTTTGATAATAAATTCAAAGGATTTATCTGCAAATACGGTAATTACTACTGGAACAATTTTTCCTGGTTTATCTTGTGTTCTTGCATTAAATTGCTTGCAGAACTCCATAATATTAACACCTTTTGCTCCTAATGCAGGTCCAACTGGTGGTGCAGGATTTGCGGCTCCTCCTCTAATTTGTAATTTGATAATTCCTGTTACTTCTTTTGCCATTTTTTAAACTTTTTCTACTTGCATGAAATTTAACTCCAAAGGAGTCTTTCGTCCAAATATTTTTACTACTAATTTTAATTTCTTCTTTTGATCATCAATTCCTTCAATTTCTGCATGGAAACTATTAAATGGTCCATCAATCACCTTCACAGTTTCCCCAACAATAAATGGGATATTTACATGTTCAGCATTTATAGCTAATTCATCTACTTTACCTAAAATCCTATTAATCTCAGATTTTCTCATTGGCATTGGTTCTCCGCCTTTTTTTTCTCCTAAAAAGCCAAACACTCCAGGCAAAGCTCTTAATGTATGTGCTATTTCCCCAACCAAATTTGCTTCAATAAGAACATATCCTGGAAAGAAGTTTCTTTCTTTACTTACTTTCTTTCCTTTTCTTATTTGATACACCTTCTCCGTTGGTACTAGAATCTGAGTCACAAAATTATTCCATTCAAGCCGATTTACTTCCTTCTCTATATAAGTACTAATCTTCTTTTCTTGGCCTCCTTTTACTCTAACCACATACCATTTATGTTGTATTGCCTGCTCCTCCATCTTCAAATTACCCAAAGAAATCATAAAAAATCTTCATCATACCACTAAAAATAGTATCCATAAAATAAACAAGTAATGAAATAATTATAGTTGCTATTGCAACCACTATTCCACTACTTTGTAATTCTGACCATGTTGGCCAACTTACCTTATGTAACAATTCGTCTACTGACTCTTTTATATATGAACCTATCTTTATCACTCTTTTTTCTCTTTTTGCACGGGTGGAGAGACTCGAACTCCCAGCCAATGGTTTTGGAGACCACTACTCTACCAATTGAGCTACACCCGTTTAACCAGCAAAGGAAGATTGAAAAATCAATCTTCCTTTAACTGTCAAACTTATTATTAAACTACTAAAGTAATTTAGTAATCTGTCCAGCTCCAACAGTTCTACCACCTTCACGCACTGCAAATCTTAACCCTTCACTCATTGCAGTTACCCGGTAAAAAGCCGTTACCCGTGAGTGACCTATTGAATGGGTATGCCACCACCTTTGCAATTGGGGTTAATTTAACCAATGTCGACTAACACATCGACGGGCGCGCACAGTCGCGCTGTCGCCGCTCAAGCTATCCACGCAGTACTGGAACAAGGCCAGTCGCTGACTCAAGCATTAACCACCTATAGTGAGCAGTTATCCGCGGAAGATAAACGCCTCGCACAAGCGATTAGTTATGGTGTCATGCGCTACTTACCCGTGTTGACTGAAAAAGTCAGCGGCAAGTTAGATAAACCCTTGAAGGGCAAAAACCAAATTATCCAGTCGCTACTGTTAGTGGGCACTTACCAACTGTTTAAGTTGCGAACTAAAGATCACGCAGCGGTGAGCGCCACCGTTGAGGCAAGCAAATTATTAAAACGTAAAGCATTAAGTGGTTTGGTGAATGGGGTTTTACGTCAAGTTTTACGTGAAGCGCCCACTCGTAACGATGATGGCGAACGCGACTTGCCAAGCGCTGAAGGTGTTAACCATCCGCGTTGGCTTAGAGAAAAAATTAAAGCCGCCTACTGTGAAAAAGCGGAAGCTGTTTTCACAGCGAATGATACTCAGCCACCACTCTGGCTCCGCGCAAACCGACGCCACACTAACGTGACTGACTACACTGCACTGTTAGCTGAAAACGGTATTGAAGCCGTTGCCGACAGTCAGGCAAGCGATGCGATTCGACTTGTTAAACCGGTGCCGGTGACTAAACTCCCGCATTTTGAAGCAGGCTGGGTCTCAGTTCAGGACCGTTCAGCACAACTAGCAGCGGATATGGTAAACGCCCAACCCGAGCACAGAGTGCTTGATTGCTGCGCAGCACCCGGCGGGAAAACGGTTCACCTGCTTGAACGCACCGAGTTTCAAACACCCTTAATCGCTATTGACGTTGATGAGCAGCGCCTTGAGCGCGTCAGTGAGAACTTATATCGCGCCGACCTCTCATGTGAAGTGGTTTGTGCCGACGTTTTAGATCTTGATAGTTGGTGGGATAAGCAACCTTT
>CAJWIE010000085.1 GCA_913041115.1 uncultured Legionellales bacterium
TGTTGTGATATGTTCGAGCACAATTTTGAGGCTCGGAAAATCTTTAACTACCCTATCAAGGATTTTTTCAATGAAGACCGACTCTCTGTCAAAAACATCGACCTCAGGGTCGGTCACTTCGCCATGAACAAGCAACGGAACTCCTTCCTTTTGCATGGCCTCAAGCGCTGGATAAATATTAATAATGTCTGTTACCCCATTATCGGAATTAGTTGTTGAGCCGGCAGGGTATAGTTTTGCAGCATAAACTTCGGGCGCGACTCCAGCTGCAGCTATCTCTTTTGGGTCAGTGCTGTTTGTTAGGTAAAGCACCATGAGCGGATTGAAGTCGCTTGTCGTTGGAAGCGCTTTCATAATTTCTTTGCGATAAGTTTGGGCTTGAAGGACGCTTTTTACTGGTGGTGAAAGATTGGGCATGATGATGGCCCTGCCCATTTGAGCAGCGCTCATCCCAACGACTGACTTCATAGCCTCGCCGCTTCGAAGATGAAGGTGCCAGTCATCAGGCTTAATTAAATTTATTCTAGTCATCTATTGTTGCATGTTATTGCCAAACTAAGTATCCCTTAAATATAGCGCAATCAATAATAATTCTCATCAGCCATGGCAGTGTTTGTATTTCTTTATCTACTAGCAATATACCGGCTTCCTCAATACGCGCAGTTGCAATTTCCGGGATTGATAAATATCGTAAGCCGTGTTTCGAAATTTTATTAAATCTTTCTTCACCGCTATAAAAAGCTAAAAGATTAGCAAACCGTGTTAATGAGATATTTTCATCTATTTGACGAGGTTGTGTACTGCTGTTTTCGGATATCGTTTTGCTATGAAATCCATAGAAATTATTTCTGAAATTCTGATTTATAAAATCCAAGGATTCACATGAGTATTTCAAATATTTTTTTTCAAATGTATTTCGATATAATTGCAACATAGCTCTCGCCATTGCAAGAGTGCCTGATAAATACAACGGTTTATCGGTTGTCGTATTTGTTAAATAACCACCATTTGTTGTTCTGCAGTTTTCATTAATCCAATCAGCAGCATTTATTGCCATTGCTAAGCTTTTCTTATCATCACAGTATTCGGCGTGCGTCGCCAATGCTTCAATGATCCAGCCGTTCTCTCTAGTTAGTATACGTTTATCTATTTCTGGGAATCCCGCTTGTGTACGTTCTTTTTTTGTTAGTGAAAAATATTTTTTTGAATCTATACCCTTAATATTACCTGATTGACTCGCATAAAATACACCATTCGCTGATGTCATGAAGTTTTTGATATAATTTCGAATGAGTTTTGTCACATTTAGATAATTATCTGATTTTAAATACCCGTAGGCTAATGAATATAATCTAAGATGACCTGCTTGGGCTGCCATTGTTTTACGATAATCCGGGCAATCCCATTTACTAAGCGTTGAATATTGATAGACACCCCCCCAAATAGGGTCAACCAATGCCATTGCATTATCTAACGTTAGTTTTGCCATTTTTTCTTCATTGTAATCACCATCCGCAGCAGCCATTAATGAGTATTCGACACTGTCACGATCAATAAATTTAATCGGCGATAATATTCCGCCACGCTCCCAGTCGAAACTTTGCATATGCATGTAACGCAGTCGGCGTCGACATTCATTACTTAATACCGGATTAATCTTTTCTGTTACTTTTAAGATATTTTCTTTTAGAACAGGTATTTCACAAGTCGTTTTTAATAATGCGTGCATAATTTTTCTCAAATAAAGTCATGTTGATGATTGGGTTTTGCGATAATAACGTAACGCAGTGGCCCGCCTGCTTTAATAGCATTGAAGGGATAGCATGTAATAAGAAGTAATTTATTATCTAAGTCGTTTGGAATAACATTAATTTTTGTCTTATCGATGATTACTATATCTGTGACTCGATATGTTTCGGTTTTGTTGTGTGACTGAAGTTGTAAGCAATCTCCCGTCTTAAGATTTTTCAGAAAATGAAAATGTGTGTCCCTATGACCAGAGATAATGATATTGCCATCTTCTCCAGGTGTTGCACTTCCAAAAAGATGTCCTGGGCCAAAAGCTAGCGAAGAACCACCAGCTCCGGCCAGGACAATGTGGCTAATACCATAATCGGGTGCACTAAGACGAGCGACTGGCCATGTGTCCGCCCACGGCCAAGGTTTTACCTTTTTTTGGCCATTAAGCGTTTTTGACCATGAAGTCTCGAGGAGGATTTGTGCTAACACCGCTTTAGTATGGATATAGGAACCTTGCCCTATAAACCAAAGGCCACAGAGGAGGAGGGTTATGACAAATAATTTTCTATATGTAGTTTTAAATATGCGAATCATTGCGATGTATTAAATAAAAGAATGATGCGAACAACATTAGTAATATGCCTATAATAAAATTGAGACGTGCATCAGTTGCTGTGTCTGGAAATTTTTGACCAAAGACTTTATCGTATTGCCAGTTAAGGGGTAGATGTCCCGGAACTGCATTTGAGTTTAGCTTTCTGTTGGATGGACGTACTGGCGAAAGATCGACTGCAATAAGGCTGGTAAATTTACTAACCAAGTGATGTTCTAGCGCGGTATTGGTAATTATTTTTTTTACCGATTCAAATCCATCGTCTTGTTTTTGTTCCATTAAAGTAGCTATTTTTTTTCTAGCCCAAAATTTTGCTATACCAGTTCGATTTTCTCCTCCACTAAGCATCAAGCTTGAGGACCATCTACTTTCCGCTACCTGTCCGGATATCCTTATTTCATCGAGCGGTAATTTCTTTGCTCTTACTGCAATAAGTAATGGCTCCCCACTGTATAGGTCATTTATTTTCTGTGGCCATATTTCGATGGAATTTATAAATTCAAAGCCTGATAGCTGCCCAATATTTGCATGAATATCTCTCAAAACTGGAGATTCAATTTTTTCAAACAAATCTTGCATTCGGGTAGTTACTTCATTGAGTTTGCCTATATAGGTATGTGTTCCGCGTCCGAAATTAGCTGCACGAGACATAAAGTGTGAGTTAGGTGCCGACCCGATACCAATTGTAAATAAACGGCTACGACCCAATCGCTGCTGGATGGTATTAAATAATGCTTGTTCGTTACCAATATCGCCATCGGTTATAAAGATAACTTGGCGTAAACCAACATCCCTTTCCTGATTTGCAAGCGCGGCTATTAAGGCAGGCCCCATTTCGGTTCCACCATCAGCTTCTAATGAGCCTATATAATTAAGTGCTTGATGCAGCGAAGCTGGGGTAGTCAATTCAGACTGATGAAATAAACTTGATGTTAGTGAGTTGAATTGAATAATATTAAAATAGTCGCCTGATTTAAGTCTGGTTAATGAAATCTTAAGTGCTGCCTTAGCTTGTAAAATCGATTCACCATCCATTGAACCGGACGTATCGATGACGTAAATAATTTCTCTATTAAGTATTTCGGCTTTTTCTACATCGGGCGGTAACATCATAATCATTCCATAGTCATAGCCATTTATTTCTTCAGTGAATAATGCTGCCTTTGGAGCATCACTTGGATGTGGTTGCCAGATTAATTCAAAGTCACGATTTGCAAGGGTCGAGTCTTGTTTTAGCTCTACGTAATATTGATTATTTTGTTTATCAATTTCTATTTCATGATAAGGACTGTGAATTTTTTCTAATTCCAGACCAGCATCAAGATCAATTTTTATGGTAGCAATATTTTCACGTTTTCTACTTGGGTGTATAACATGGGGTGTGATTCGAGAAGCATCAATTACTTCATCTGTGTCGTGCGCCCAACCAGTGCCTGATGAAAAACCACTATAGATTTTATCTATCTTTCTCCCAGGTATATATCGCGGTCCAACAGTCATTGGAAAACGTATAGAGAAAGCACCATTGTCATAGTGAGTAATCTGTTGAA
>CAJWIE010000086.1 GCA_913041115.1 uncultured Legionellales bacterium
TTGGTCCTAAACGCTGAACCTTTCGATCTGCACTCTCGAGTTTATTTTTCCAGTCATCCTGACTAGCTGTTTCTTTAATCGAACCAATTAAATCTTTAGGAGATTCTTTTAATTGCACTAATTGTTCTTCAACTGTTTCAATTTTAACCTTACAACTATTTACATCGAGGCGAGCTTTCTCAAGATTACTCCTTAGTCCCTCTAATTCTTGTTCGTATTTATGTCGCTCTTGTTCAGATTCTCTTATTCTAAGCTCAATCGATTCGACGCTAGTACGAGCATCTTTTAGTTTATCTTCTGCCCGGATTTTATCTTTTAGTAATTTGTCAATTTTACTTTGAATATCTTTTACTGGTGTTTTTGTATCTGATAGTCCTTGCTCAAATTCTGATATACGCGTTTTAAGATTATTTAATTGGATGTTATTTCTTTCAATAACTTCTTGAAACGATGTGCGTCTTGAACTTTTTGATGCAAGTATCTCTCTGAGTGCAGAAATGCTATCTTGCTGTTCCGTCAGTAATGATTGATGCTCATTTAAAATCAATTCGCTTTCCTGTAAATGATCTTCTGCCTCACTTAATTCAGATTCATGCAATTTAATATTTTTTCTACTTTCATCAACCTCTTTTTTAAGGTGATCAATTTCTTCCTCTCTATATAATATACTTTCATTTTCGTCAGTAATATTATTTACAACTACCCAATCTTTATTTAGCCATACACCTTGTTTAGTAACGACGCTTTCCTCGCCATTAAGTTTAGGAAGTATTTTTAGGGCATCTTTTAACGAATTAGCTATAAATATATTTTCTAAGAAAAACGGTGTTCGTACATTTGTCTTAATCTCATCTAAAAGTCTTGGAAAACTTCCTGCTTTCGGTAATTGTAAATTTTGAGTCTTTGATGAATTTATTAAACCAAAACTACCAGGGGCATCTTCAAGTTTATCTAAATAATTTTCTACATTATCAACACAGAGATGATGAAGACGAGAATTTAACACAGTTTCTAATGCACATCTCCAGGCTGAATCAATTTTAATTAACTGAGAAAGACGAGATTTTTTCTCAAGATCGTTGTCTTTTAGCCATTCATTCAATTCCTGATTTTCTTCTACTACAGAATTCCTAAGTGTTTCCAACGAAGCTAATTGGCCATTTAAGCGCTGAAAATCTTGCCGCATTGAATCCAGTTCAGTTAATAATTCTCTTGTTTTGCCACGATATCTTTTTACGTCATTTTGCTTAGTTGCGAAAAGTTCATGCGCCTCTTTACTATCATTTCTGTGGTCATTAAGCTCCGGTTCTAATTTTGTTAATTCTTTATGAAGATTTTCATATTCTGCTTGATCTAATTCCTGTTGTTTCTGTATATCAGCATGTGTACCACGCGCCTTTACGAGCTCAACCTCTGTATTAATAATTTTCTCACGTTCATGCTGCAAACTTTGTTCATGTTGAGATATATCACTGCCGACTTGATAAAAATTTGACTGCATTGTATTAAAATTTTCATTAGCATCAGCCAGATTATTACGTAGGCCTTCGATTTCACTTTCTTTCGAGCGTGCTTTTGCAACTACTGCTTCAACAGCATTTTCTTTTTCTGATGCATTAATTTTTAGTTTATTAATTTCACAATTCAGATCACGCCAATTTAATGCGAGTAACTCTGAATTGAGTTTGCGATATTCGTTTTTTAGTTTTTTATATCGTTCAGCGCCCTTAGCCTGACGATCTAAATGATTTAATTGTTTTTCAAGCTCATCACGTAAGTCATTTAGCCTGTCTAAATTTTCTTTTGTATGCTTAATTCTATTTTCCGTTTCTCTACGTCGTTCACGATATTTTGATATACCCGCAGCTTCCTCTATAAACACTCTCAATTCTTCAGGTTTAGCCTCGATTAGCCTTGAAATCATGCCTTGCTCAATAATTGCGTAACTTCGTGGGCCCAAACCGGTCCCAAGAAATATAGCGGTTATATCTCTTCGACGACATCTTGTGCCATTTAAATAGTAAGTCGAAACGGCATCACGATTTATTTGTCGTTTAATTGATATTTCATTGTAGCTCGCATACTGCCCGCCTATTTTCTTTTCAGTATTATCAAAAATTAACTCGACTGAGGCCTGACCAACCGGTTGTCGTGCGCTAGAGCCACTAAAAATAACATCAGTTAGCGCTTCTCCTCTTAAGTGTTTTGCTGAGCTCTCGCCCATAACCCAGGTTACAGCATCAATGATATTGGATTTTCCGCAGCCATTTGGTCCTACGATCCCAGCAAGGTTGCTGGATACGATAAAATTGGTGGGGTCTACAAATGATTTAAAACCAGAAAGTTTTATATTGCATAGACGCATGATGCGATACGATACTAGAGTTCTAGCCTCCTGTCCAAGCCTATGAAATACTAATAAATTACATTAATTATTCTTAATAAAATATTGTATTTATTATATTTTATAAATAATTTTAATATAAAAATTTAAATCTTATTTAGTCGACTACTTGCCCGCTATAATATAGATTCATGCCCTAAAAACGAAGAGAAAAATAAAATGCCGAATCAGTCTATTGAGCTACTAGAAACATTTCCAAATCCAAACACAGCGCGTGACTACACAATAAACTTCGAAATTCCTGAATTTAGTTGTCTATGCCCAAAAACAGGACAACCTGATTTTGCTACATTGGAAATTGATTACATACCTGATAATTTGTGTATCGAACTCAAATCGCTGAAACTTTATGTTTGGTCATACCGTGATCATGGAGCTTTTCACGAGGCTGTTACTAATGAGATCCTGGATGATTTGGTGGTGACAATCTCTCCAAGATACATGAATATTGTCGCAAATTTTAATGTCCGTGGCGGAATCTATACTACCGTAACCGCAGAACATATTTTGGATGGATGGTCTTTAGGTTCAGAAAAAATGTAACCAAAAAATGTCTGAATTTAAACGAGGCTTTAATTATCTATTATCAGGATTTGCATTAATTCTTATACCTAAAATACGTTTTTATTCGTTAACTCCACTACTTCTAAACATATCATTATTTCTAGTACTAATATTCTATTCCTACGGTGAATTAGAAAAAACTATCTCATCCCTTGAATTGCAGTGGCAGTGGTTAGAATGGTTAAGCTGGATGATATGGCTATTTTTTTTTATTGGCGTGTCAATTGTTATTTTCTTTTGTTTTTCTATTCTAGGAAATCTAATTAGTGCCCCGTTTAACAGTATTTTGGCTAAGGCAGTTGAAGAAGAGCTCTTAGGGAAGAAAATAGATGCTGACAAAGGGCAGTCGCTATTTGATTTGGTTATAAATTCTTTTAAATCTGAATACCATAAGCTTCTCTATTTTACCTTCAGAGTGCCTATCCTTATTGTTTTATTTTTTATTCCATTGCTAAATATTGTAGCTCCGGTTATTTGGTTTATTTTCAGCTCATGGATGATAGCTATAGAATATTGTGATTTTCCAATGAGTAATCATGATATTGAATTTGCTAGACAGCGAGAAAGACTTTCTAAGAAGTTACCGCTTGTATATGGTTTTGGTGTCGGCGTACTACTATTTACAATAATACCTGTTGTGAATTTCATTATTATCCCAGTTGCGGTCGCTGGAGCAACTAAAATGTGTATAGAATCAATGAAATTAGAACAATAAATGAAATTAGAACAATAAATGAAATCAGAACAATAGAAAAATAATAAATTACAATATTGCTCATTTCGAATCTTTCTGGTATACAGTCTCGCTGTTTTTTATCTAATGGGGAGCAGTAATGCCTACCAAGAAAAAAGTAATTAAGAAAAAGGTCGCCA
>CAJWIE010000087.1 GCA_913041115.1 uncultured Legionellales bacterium
AAAAATTATTTATTAGAGGCAATAATATTCAGTTTAGATTGGTAATACAAAATTGGGAAATATAAATAGGTGAGAAGTTTTGGATGGCCAGCTCCGGCAAAGCTAAATTTATTTTTACATGTAATTGGTAAGAGGGTAGATGGCTATCATTTACTGCAAACAGTTTTTCAGTTTATAGAACTAACTGACAAAATAAATTTTACTATTCTAGAATCAGGATTAATAAAACGAAGTTCACATTCTTCATTTATTGATGAAAATAATGATCTAGTTATTAAAGCTGCTCAAAAAATTAAAGAAATAAGCGGTTCGAAACTTGGCGTGGATATTAGTATAGAAAAAAATATACCCATAGGAGGCGGTTTGGGGGGCGGTAGTTCAAATGCCGCAACGACTTTAGTTGTGTTGAATGAATTATGGCAAACAGGATTATCAACTAAAGAATTGACCAAGATTGGTTTATCGCTTGGAGCAGATATACCATTCTTTATTCATGGCAGCGCAGCATGGGCTGAAGGTATTGGAGAGAAATTGGACTCAATTGAGTTAGATGAATGTTTTTATTTAGTTATTTACCCAGGTTGCAGTATTTCGACAAAATCTGTTTTTGAAGCAAGTGATTTGACACGGAATACACCTCGAATCACAATACGCGACTTCTACAAAGGTCGCGTAAAAAATGATTGTGAATCGTATATAAGAAATCATTATAGTAACGTCGCGGAAGCGTTAGATTGGTTGGAAGGCTATGCTCCTTCAAAATTAACAGGGACAGGAGCTTGTTTGTTTGCTCAGTTTTCTGACGAGAAGAAGGCAAATAAGGTAAAAAATAAGCTACCTGAAAAGTGGCAAGGTTTTGTAACAAAAGGTATAAACAAATCGCCTTTACTAGAAAGATTGGAACATGAGCGAAAAAGTTAATGAGCCCATATTTAGTTAACATATGAAAAAAAGATAATTATTATGGGGTGTAGCCAAGCTGGTTAAGGCACAGGGTTTTGATCCCTGCATTCCCAGGTTCGAGTCCTGGCACCCCAGCCAAAATTTTTAATTGTTTGGAGAAAATAACGACTATGACTATTTCAAATATCATGATATTTAGTGGAAATGCCAACCCAAAATTGGCACTGAAAACAGTCGAATTTCTTAATATGCCGCTTGGGAAAATAGCAGCTGGAAAATTTAGTGATGGTGAGGTTATGGTCGAAGTTAATGAGAATGTTCGTGGCAGAGATATTTATATTATGCAGCCAATTTGTGCTCCGACAAATGATAATTTAATGGAATTGTTAGTTATTGCTGATGCTCTTAGAAGGGCTTCAGCTGCAACTATAACAGCCGTTATTCCTTATTTGGGATATGCTCGGCAAGATCGTCGTTCACGTTCTTCAAGAGTTCCGATAACAGCAAAAATGGTTGCAAATATGATCGCTTCAGCTGGTATTGATAGGGTTTTGACTGTTGACTTACACGCTGATCAGATTCAGGGTTTTTTTGATATACCCTTGGATAATGTTTATGGGTCGCCGGTTTTGTTAGGAGATATTTGGAAACATAAATACCCCAATTTAATGGTTATCTCCCCAGATGTTGGGGGTGTGGTAAGAGCCCGTGCTTTGGCAAAACGATTGGATGATACAGATTTAGCGATTATTGATAAGAGACGTCCGAATCCTAATGAATCTGAGGTGATGAATATTATCGGCGATGTTGATGGGAGAACTTGTGTGATAATAGATGATTTAGTTGATACGGCTGGGACATTAGGTAACGCGGCTGGGGCATTAAAGAATTTTGGAGCAGAAAAAGTAGTTGCTTATTGTACTCATGCGGTTTTATCTGGTAATGCTGTAAAAAATATAGAGAATTCAGAGCTTGATGAATTGGTAGTAACAGATACAATTCCGCTTCGCTCAGAGGCAAAAACCTCAAATCGTATTAGACAGTTGAGTGTAGCTGGAATGTTAGCTGAAAGTATTCGGCGTATTGCTGAGGGAGAGTCACTAAGCTCTATGTTTCTTGATTAATTTATTAGTATAAAGCGTTTTTTGATTGGTCGCGGTCGAAAAAAATAAAAAGTTATTATTTAGGGGTATTGAAAAATGAACGAATTTGAACTTATTGCTGAACTACGGGACGATGTAGGTAAAGGTGCGAGCCGCCGCCTACGCCGTGATGGTAAATTACCCGGTATTGTTTACGGTACCGATAAGAATACTAGTATGATTATGTTTAATCATAGTGAAATCATGCACCACTTGGAGCACGAGGCTTTTTATTCGCGTGTTCTTACACTAAAAATTGGAAAAACAAAAGAGAAAGTCGTGTTAAAAGATTTGCAACGCCATCCTTATAAACGTTCGTTATTACATATTGACTTACAACGTGTGGATGAAGAACAGGCACTTACTATGCGTATACCGCTTCATTTTATAAATGAGGATAAATGTCTAGGAGTAAAGCAAGACGGCGGGGTTATTAGTCACCTAATGACAGAGATAGAAATTGTTTGTATGCCGAAAGATCTGCCTGAGTTTTTGGATGTTGATATGTTAGAAGTTGGTATCAATGAAACATTACACCTTACTGATATAAAACTTCCTGAAGGTGTGCAGATCTATAGTCTGTTGCATGGCGGAGATGATGCACAGCCCATAGTATCTGTTCATATTCCAAAAGTTAGCGCTGCCGATGAGGCTGCTGAGGCTGCTGAGGCTGCTGAGGCTGCTGAGGCTGCTGAAGGCGCTGAAGGCGCTGAAGGCGCTGAAGGCGCTGAGGCTGCTGATGAAACATCAGCTGAAAGTAGTGATTCTCCTACCAAAGGAGAAGCTGAGCCTCAGGATAGCGAAAGCTAATTGCCTGGTATTACCAGGTGTCAACACAATTAAGGTTAATTGTCGGGCTTGGGAATCCTGGTTCTGAACATGCGCAGACACGGCACAATGCGGGTTTTTGGTTTCTTGATTCTCTAGCAGAAAGACTTTCTATAAATTTTATACCAGATAAAAGATTTCAATCTGAACTTTGTCGTTATCAAAATGATGCTGTTGATTGTTGGTTATGTAAACCTCAGACATATATGAATGATAGTGGTACAGCAGTACAGGCATTAACTAGATATTATAAGATTCCAATTGACCAAATATTAATTGTGCATGATGAAATTGATCTCAATGTTGGTAATTTACGTTTTAAGATTGGCGGCGGTCATGGAGGTAATAACGGACTCAAAGATATTATAGACAAAGTGGGCGACCCAAATTTTAATCGTTTACGTATAGGCATAGGGCATCCTGGGGCCGTAGATAAAGTCGTTTCCTATGTTCTAAATAAACCTAGTGATGTTGATAAATATAATATACTAGCAGGCATTAATAATATTATGGATGGGTATGAGAATTTGTTTCATAACCATATCGAAGAATTAATGAATCAAAACAATAAAAAAAATAAGACAAATTAATTCGGTAAATTTTAAATGGGATTTAAATGCGGGATTATTGGCTTACCTAATGTTGGGAAATCAACTCTCTTTAATGCATTAACTCGATCGTCAATAGAAGCAGAAAATTATCCCTTTTGCACAATAGAGCCTCATATTGGAATCGTTGCTGTTCCTGATTCACGACTCCAAGAATTAGCTAATATTGTTAAACCGGAAAAAATTATTCCAGCTCATATGGAGTTTGTTGATATTGCAGGTTTAGTCGCAGGGGCTTCAAAAGGCGAAGGATTGGGGAATAAATTTCTTGCTAATATTCGAGAAACACAAGCAATTATCC
>CAJWIE010000088.1 GCA_913041115.1 uncultured Legionellales bacterium
ATGAAGGAAAGGGTTTTCCATTAGTTTTAATCCATGGATTTTTAGGTTCGTCAAAAATGTGGAGGCCACAAATTGATTTTTTTAAATATAATTTTAGAGTAATTACACCTGATCTTCCAGGTTTTGGAAAAAGTAATGCTGTAAAATCACACGACGACATCTATTCAATGGCTAACTCTATTTTGGATTGCCTAAAAAATAAAAAAATTGATAAATTTAACTTATTAGGACACTCAATGGGGGGTATGATCGTCCAAGAAATGGCAAAAATGGGAGGCAATAAAATTTCTAAATTAATTTGTTATAGCACAGGACCAATGGGTGAAATGCCTGATCGTTTTGAAACAATGGATGAATCAAGAAATAATCTTAAAAAGATCGGTTTAGAAGCTGCTGCAAGAAATATCGCTAAAACTTGGTTTATATTAGGTGAGAAAGCAAAGTACTTTGATCTTTGTATTCAAGCAGGAAAAGAAACTTCCATTGAAGCAGCCGATAATGCATTAATTGCTATGAAAA
This sequence comes from uncultured Legionellales bacterium, assembly GCA_913041115.1. GTDB lineage: Bacteria > Pseudomonadota > Gammaproteobacteria > Eutrophobiales > Eutrophobiaceae > UBA11869. The sequence continues at coordinate 520 of CAJWIE010000088.1, forward strand.
AATATAATGGAACTAATAATTTAAAATTAATCAAAAATGAAACACTAATTATTTGGGGTGATGGTGATAAGTCTTATAATTATAAGCAAATACAAACTTTAAAAGGAAATATCTCTAATAGTTCTTTAGTTATATTTAAGGAATGTGCACATAACATTCATTTAGAAAAAATTGAGGAATTTAACAAAACTGTTCGAAATTTTTTGAATAAATAGCTTAAAATAAAAAAAAATCTAAATTCTAGCAATGGACATAACTGTATTTTTCGCCGTAATTTTTGCCGCATTTTTGCATGCAGTTTGGAATGCAATGGTTAAGAATGAAGAGAACAAATTTTTTGCCTTATCAGCAATAGTGTTTGGTCATGTTCCAGCATCTGTTGTGCTTATCTTTGTTGTGCCATATCCATCTATTGAAAGTATTCCTTATATATTATTAAGTGCACTACTACATATTTTATATCAATGGTTTCTTTTGTCTGCATACAGAGTTGGAGATTACACTTTAGTTTATCCTGTTGCTCGCGGAACTGGACCAATATTGGCTACGTTCTTTTCATTAATTTTTTTGGGAACAATTCTTTCAAATTTTGAACTTTTAGGTATTTTTATTATTTCACTGGGAATTTTAAGTTTAAGTTTTCAGAGAACAGAAAGTTTTAGAAATCGTTCTGCTGTAATATATGCTTTGATTACTGGTTTTTTTATAATGACTTATTCAATTACTGATGGACTGGGTGCAAGAATAAGTAGTTCAGTTGTGGGCTATTATGGTTGGGTATGTATTTTAAATGCACTTATGTTCCCAGTGCTTTTAAAAATTATGAAAAAATCACAACCAATTTCTAAATTTTTATTAGAGGGAAAAAAATTATTTTTTATAGGAGGAACAATTTCATACTTTGTTTACTTAATTGTTTTGTGGGGATTCACCCAAGCTCCCATTGCAATGGTAGCAGCATTAAGAGAAACAAGCATAATTATAGCGCTTTTAATTGGCACATTATTTCTTAAAGAGCGTTTTACAGCTCTTAAAGCAGTATCTATTTTAGTTATCTTTGTTGGAGTTATTTTACTTAAATTTTTTTAAATTTATGGTTTTTTAATTTAAGTTAAAATTTTAGTAGTTAACCAACTAGGAATACAAACTTTAATATTTGCTGATCCACAAGTTAATTCCTCTTTTTCAAATTCTTTGATGTCTGGATCTGTAACTTTTATAATTGCAAAAGGATAAGGACTATCAATTAGTACTCTACCTATTTCATTATCATTAAACTTTATTAAATCTCCTTCCACAATTTTTCCTTTTTTAATGAGTCTTTATTAAGGTTTAGTTCGTAGTGTTTTAATCAACAACCTGTCTTCTACGTTTTACTGGGGCGTAAAGATCCTGTAGTTAAAAATAAACCTGTGATTAATATGGATAATATAAATACTCAGCCTGCGAACACCGCCGAATCACACCTTCGACAGACTCGTGGTCTATTTTGGTTCAGATACGACCTTCGCTTACATGACCATGCTGCACTAGCGGCAATGACTCGCTTAGTTGACGAAATGACCCTTGTGTATATTCTCGATGAAAGCTGGTTTTGTCCAAATGCTTATGGCGTTCAGTCAATGGGCGAACACAGATATCAATTTTTAATGGAATCGCTTTCAGACTTACATAACGCATTAACCAGTGTAGGGCATGAATTGGTTGTTATCACGGGTAATGTGGCCGAAGTGCTTGTTGAATTATTGACTGAAAATAGCTTTAGTCATCTAGGTGTTAGTCATTACGGTGGCTTTAATGAGGTTAAAGAAGTCGACGTTATTCAGCAATATTTCCCAGCGGTAACCATGGTCACTGGCAATACGTGTTCTTTGTACAGTCCCGCCACACTGCCATTTGATGTGAACGACACTCCCGATGTGTTTTCGCCATTTCGCCGCAAAATTGAAAAACACGGCGTGAATATTCCAGCGTCAGATGATGTTACCCATTGGCCATTGTCTTTCACACCTCGCATGAATAAATCCCGTACGATGACGTTGAGTGCGCCACCACAACTTGATGACGAATGCACTGAAACTTTTACAGGAGGAGAGCGTGCCGCCCTTGCGCATTTACATCGCTATCTCTTTGATTGGAAAGGTGCTTCAACTTACAAAGAAACCCGAAACAGCCTCGATAATTGGCGAGACAGTACCAAGTTATCTCCTTGGTTAGCCATTGGTGCCTTATCACCTAAGACGGTGATGAGACAACTGTTTGCGTTTGAAGAAAAGCACGTTAAAAACGACTCTACTTATTGGATTTATTTTGAATTGCTTTGGCGAGAGTTCTTTTTCTGGTTACAACAAAAACATGGAAGTAAGTGGTTTGCCTATTCAGGCATTCATGGAAAGCAGCCAAATACCAGCCACGACCCTCAGGCATTCTTATCATGGTGCAATGGCACTACGGGTTACCCCATCGTTGATGCTTGTATGCGGCAACTGGCAAAAACCGGTTTTTTATCTAATCGAGGGAGGCAAATCGTCGCCAGTTGTTTTGTGCATGAGCTGCGCCAAGACTGGCGGTATGGCGCAGCTTGGTTCGAGCACAAATTAATTGATTTTGATGTAGGGAGTAATTGGGGGAACTGGCTTTATCTCGCTGGCGTCGGGAGTGATCCAAGAGGCCATAGGCAATTTAACTTGCTTAAACAGACAGAAGCCTACGACCCCAACGGAGAATTTTGCAATAAGTGGCTGTCATAGATACCTCAGAGGTCACGTTAATTTGGTTAAAGCGTGATTTACGACTACGAGATCACGAACCTCTTTATCGGGCGATACAAAATAACGAAGCTATTATTTTGTTTTACTGTTGGGAGCCTAGCCTCATTAGCGACCCGCATATGTCTGATCGGCACTGGCAGTTTGTACACCAGAGTTTAGAGGCCATAAACGCGCAAGTGCCGGCTTCAATAAGCGTTTTGCAGCTTCATATGGAAATGTTGGCGGCATTGGACTTTCTTAGCCAACATGTTGGGGTTACGCGTATCAGAAGTCACCAAGAAATCGGTGTTTCGGTTACGCATAACCGAGATTTGGCAGTGGCGAGTGGTGTAGCCGGAATC
>CAJWIE010000089.1 GCA_913041115.1 uncultured Legionellales bacterium
AGTCCTATTAAGTTTTAATATTAATTGATAATTCTAAAAAAGTAGTGGCCACATTTATGAAAAGAATTTTCTCTATTTTAATAATTATTGTTTATACAATTATTTCGTTTTCTGCTTATTCCGCAAGTGAAGTAAATGTCTATTCTTATAGACAACCAATATTAATCGATCCTTTTTTTGAAGAGTTTACTAAATCAACTGGCATTGAAGTAAATGTTTTACACGCAAAAAAAGGATTACTTGAAAGATTATTATCTGAAGGGGCTAATACTCCGGCTGATCTTGTATTAACGGTAGATATTTCAAGGTTAAAGCAATTTGTTGAAAAAGATGTTTTAACTCCAATAGAATCATCTGTTCTTCAAAAAAATATCCCTTCGCATTTAAGAGACAGCAATAATCGTTGGTTTGCTCTTTCTAAAAGAGCAAGAGTAGTTGTAGCATCAAAAGAAAGAGTAGCAACCGGAGCTATAGAAAGAATTGAAGATTTAACTAATCCAAAATGGAAAGGTAAAATTTGTACCAGGCCAGGTAGTCATGCCTATAATAGATCTTTACTTGCATCTATTGTAGCAGCGCACGGAGAAACTGAAGCTGAAGAATGGGCAAAAGGACTTGTAGCAAATCTTGCCAGAAAACCTGAGGGAAATGATAGAGCTCAGGCAAAAGCAATCTTTGAAGGAGTATGCGATATTGCAATAATGAATACATATTATTATGGGAAGATGAAATTTAATGAAAAGAATCCTGAACAAAAAGATTGGGCAAATGCTATTACTCTAATTTTTACAAATCAGAATGACAGAGGCAATCACATCAATGTTGCAGGAGGCGGGGTAGTGAAACATTCAAAAAATAAAGATAATGCAATTGCTCTTCTAGAATTTTTAACAACTCCCAAGGCACAAGCATTATACTCATCTATTAACTATGAATATCCAGTGAATCCTATTATGTCTTTGAGTGATGAGCTTGCATCTTGGGGAGAGTTTAAGGAGGATAAATTACCAATTGAAAAATTAGCTGAATTAGCGCCAATAGCTCAAAAAATCATTGATAGAGTGGGCTGGTAATTTATGAGTCAATAGTTTTGTCTAATTGGAATATATGGTCAGTATCGGTAGTATTTATTTCTTGTTTAATAATCGCGCCCATACTGGCTATTTTTTATTCGGCTTTTGGCGGCGATACATCTCTTTGGCCCCATCTATTTTCAACTGTCCTTCCGCGTTATATATCTAATACACTAGCTCTTATGTTAGGAGTTGGATGCCTTAGCCTTATTTTTGGAATATCAACCGCATGGGTTGTTACACGCTTTAATTTTCCATTTAAGTTTTTTTTTGAATGGGCCTTGTTGCTGCCTGCAGCAGTGCCTGCTTATATTATAGCATATACCTATACTGATTTTTTTGAATACGCTGGACCTGTTCAGGGAATGTTAAGAGATTTTTTTGGTTGGAAAAATGCTCAAGACTATTGGTTTCCCAATATTCGCTCTATGGGAGGAGCAATATTTGTTATGGCATCTGTTTTATACCCCTACATTTATTTAATGACACGCTCTTCTTTTATTTCGACGCCCATATCTTTTTATCACGCAAGTTCTATTCACGGTAAGAATGTTTTTTTTAATGTAGCAATCCCCTTAGCAAGGCCGGGAATAGTTGCAGGATTAGCACTTGTATTGATGGAAACTATATCGGATTTTGGAACAGTTGATTATTTTGCTCTCGAAACTTTAGCTCTCGGAGTATTTAATGTTTGGCTGGGAATGAATAGCCTATCTGGCGCTGCTCAAATATCCTGCGTTTTGTTTGTTTTCGTTATCATTTTACTTTCATTAGAATTGATGGCTAGAAATCGCCAACGTTATTATGAAAAAAGTAGCGGACAAAATATGATGCAGCCAATTAAAGCAAAAGGCATTTCAGCAATATTATGCTTTCTAATATGTCTGGCGCCTTTTTTATTTGGCTTTATTATTCCAGTAGGAGTTTTGCTGAATTTTGTCTTGAGAGGTTTTGCCGTAATAAATTTTCAAGAAATTTTTTCTACTTCACTAACAAGTATTTTTTTAGCTATATCTGCTTCGATACTGGTGATGACTATCTCTATTTTAATGATTGTTATTAGCTATTATAAATCTAATGCATTTAGTCGTTTTCTTATATTTATATCTTCTTGCGGATATGCTTTTCCTGGGACGATTCTAGCTGTTGGAGTAGTTGTGTTTGTAGGCTGGCTGAATGACCTGATTTATTTTCGTTTAAATTATTTTACTGGTAGCTTAATTGTATTATTTTTTGCATATATCATTCGTTTTTTAGCGGTTGGTAACGGAGCTATGCGATCTGGCATAGAAAAAATAGATCCTAGCATAGTAAATGTTAGTCGCACAATGGGGCATAAATTTTTTACTATAGTTTCCAAAATAATTATTCCATTGGTATATACTAATATATTAGTTGGTGGAATTTTGATTTTTGTTGATATACTTAAAGAGTTGCCAATAACTTTATTATTACGTCCTTTTAACTTTGAGACACTGGCAACATATGTTTATCAGTATGCTTCCGATGAAATGTTAGAAGAATCTTCCTTAGCTGCGATTATAATAATATTAGCCGGTTTAGGACCACTTATATTATTAAACTCAACAATTAAAAAATTCTCACTAAAAAAAGATAGTTTTGAAACAGCAGAAGTTCTAACTACTGGGGCTCATAGTTAAAAAACTTAATCTTTAGGAAAAACAAATATTTTTTCTGTATCAATTTCAATCCCAACGGCGGTTGATTGTTTGGGATTAAAATTAGGAGGCATATGACTATGAACATGAATTATATCTTTATTATTGTTCAACACAGAAAGATGAATAAAACTATAGGATCCCATTAGTTTTGAAGCCATAACAGTTCCTTTTATTCCATTTACCGGCGTTTTTTCCTGAGATAATTTTATTGCTTGAGGGCGAATGTGAATATCCACTTTCCTTGATTCCAAATTGCTATTTATAGATATTTCTCCAACTGCAGTTTGAACTTTTGAGTTTTTTACAAGCCCTGAAAACTTATTTGTTTCGCCAAAAAATTCTGCAACATAAGAAGAGATAGGATTATTATAAAGATCATTAGGTGAGCCGGACTGAACAATGCTTCCATTTTGTTCTAAAATGTAAATTTTATTAGAAATGAACATAGCTTCAAATGGATCATGAGTAACAATAATTACCGAGATATTAAATTTTTGTAATAAGTGCAGAGTATCATCTCTTATTTCTTCTCTCAGGCTTAAATCAAGATTAGAGAAAGGCTCATCCAGAAGTAACAATTTCGGTTTTGATATTATGGATCTTGCAAGAGCAACACGCTGTTGCTCGCCACCACTTAGTTCATGAGGATACTTTTTAAGCGAATTTGGTAATTTTATAAGTTTCATGATTTCATTAATTTCTATATTGGCATCCGCATTGCCATTAATTGCAAATTTTAAATTTTCCTTAACTGTTAAATGTGGAAATAATGCAAAATCTTGAAATAAAAACCCAATATCTCTGTCTTCAGTTTTAATATGTGTATTTGAAGAACTAACTAATTTGTCCGTAATATAAATCT
>CAJWIE010000090.1 GCA_913041115.1 uncultured Legionellales bacterium
AAGAGGATGGTTCGTTTAGATTGAACCAGTCTTACTTTAACTATGCAACTGGTCTTACTATGGTTAATCAAAAGTTTGCTGATTTATTTGGTGAACTTATCAGAAAACCAGATACAGACAAATTAACTCAGTTCCATATGGATATTGCTGCATCTTTACAAGCAGTCACTGAAGAAGTTGTATTAACCATGACTAGGTCATTGGCAAAGGAATACAACATTCCTAACCTTTGTATGGCAGGTGGTGTTGCACTAAACTGTGTTGCCAACGGAAAAATAATTCGAGATAAAGCATTTAAAGATATTTGGATTCAGCCTGCAGCAGGTGATGCTGGCGGTGCTTTAGGCGGTGCTTTGGCAGTTTGGCATAAAGAACTTAATAAACCTCGTGCTGTTAATCCTGATGACGCTATGCAAGGCTCATATCTAGGACCATCATACAAACAAGAATCTATTGAAAAAGAATTATCAGAATGTGGCGCTATATTTAATTTGGTTACAGAAGATGAGATGATTGAACAAACCGCACAAGCTCTATCAGAAGGTCAAGCAATCGGTTGGTTTCAAGGAAAAATGGAGTTTGGACCTCGCGCACTTGGTGGCAGATCTATTCTCGGCGACCCTCGTTCAGAGAAAATGCAAAAGACACTCAATCTTAAAGTTAAATATCGTGAGAGTTTTAGACCATTTGCACCGTCTGTATTAAGAGAAGATGTAACCGAGTGGTTTGAGTTAGATTATGATAGCCCGTATATGCTTTTAGTTGATGATGTTAGAAAAGATAAACGTATAGAGATGACTAAAGAAGAGAAATCTTTATTTGGTATTGATAGACTTAATATTAAGCGTTCAAGTATCCCAGCTGTAACCCATGTTGATTATTCTGCGAGGATACAAACAGTCCATAAAGAAACTAACCCAAAATATCATGCACTCATATCTAAATTCAAAGAAAAAACTGGATGTTCAGTTGTGGTAAATACTTCCTTCAACGTGAGGGGTGAGCCTATTGTTTGTACGCCACAAGATGCTTTTAGATGTTTTATGGGTACAGAGCTTGATGTACTAGTGGTTGGTAATTGTGTTCTTAGAAAAGAGCAGCAAGATAAATTACTAGCTGAAAACTATAAAGATAAGTATGAGTTGGATTAAAAACAAATTTTTTAAAAATATACATTTTTACTTAATAACACTTCTATTTAGTGTAGTACTTACCTTGGTTTTTGCGGAGATTACTGCTAGGGTTTTATGGCCAACTACATGGGGCGTACCAGCGTTTGCAGTACCAGATCCTCAAAGATTTTATGTGCTTGCAAAAAACTACAAGGGTTGGTGGCAAGATCAACCTGTACAAACAAATAATTTTCGAATGCGTGATAATAGAGATTATAAAGTTGAAAAAGAAGCAAATACTTTCCGAATCCTTCTATTAGGTGATTCAGTTACTTTTGGCGATGGAAATAGATTGGAAGAAACTTGGGCATATCAACTTGAAAATATGTTGAAATCATGGGAGCCAAATGTAGATTGGCAAGTTTGGAATGCAGGTGTGCCTGGATATGATGCAGTAACTGAGCTGAGAACACTTAAAGCTATCGGGCCAATTTATAACCCAGATTTAGTAATAATAGGAACATATGAAAATGATGTAATCTCAAGAAATTTTGACTATAGAGAAAATGCAAAAGCAACATGGCTTTATGAATTGCGTTCCTTTTTAGTGAAGAATTCATATCTTTATCATCAGTTAAAGCGGGCATTAAACGTTGCTTCTGACAACAATTTCAATTCGTTTATGGGTAAATTTATTTTCTCAGCTTTTGGCCATCGAGAAAGAGAACAGAGACTTTTGGGGCCTGGATATACTATGCCTGTTGATGTATCAAAATTTGAGTTAAAACATGAAACTGTAAATCGAAAGTCTGCCGCCATCCCAGAGTCTGAATATCATCCCTCAAAAAATGGGATTTTGGGTGTACCACCTACTGACGAAAGATATAAAAGTTTTGAAAAGGCGAATGTAGAACTCCAAAATTTTCACAAGAGTGGGAGATGGGATATTTTATTTTTTATTAACATTGCCCCTGATATATCTTCAGATGGTAAAGAGTTTGTTAATGGCATACATAATGGTATGAATCAATATTTTTTAGATTTATTAGGTAAGGATGGCGTTCCAGTGGTTTCATCTTATGATGCTTTTTGGAGCTATTCTCCTACAGAAGTTCCTGGGGCTGGTGGTCATTCATCAGCAACTGCGAATAAAGTGAAGGCATCGATATTGTTAGATCATTTGAAAAACAAATTTAAACAGTCTGGCGAATGTATTATAGGTAATATTTCCTGTTCTGAATGATCAAAATATGATTATGACATACTTACGAAAAAGGTTAGTACTCTGGAGTATACTTTTTATTATGCCTTTTCTTATTTTGTTTTTCATTGAAATGGGAACACGTGTTGTACAGTCATTCAAGGTTGGAAATCCAGAGCCATTATTCTACGGAGGTGCAGAACTTCATAGGTTTTTATTTGAAGATACAGATGAGATTTTGCGAAAGCAAGGCTCTTTTTATGTTCAAAAGGACGTTCTTAAACGGGAGATGTTTGACTTAACCCGAGGTGATCTCTACAGGGATCAGTACTATACTTTTAAGCAAAAAACAGGGACTTATCGTATTATTGTGTTTGGTGGTTCCTCTGTTTACTCGGTGACCACGTCAAAAAGTGGGTCGTTCCCAGCCGTCTTAGAAAGCCTCTTCAATAATTTAGCAGGACAAAACCGATATGAGGTGATCAATATGGGTAAAAGTGGGCTCCAGTCATATGATATTCGCGAACGTATCCAACCAGCCGCTTTTCGATTCGAGCACGATATGGAGATATTTTATCATCTCAGCAACGATTATTTCAGACCGGACATAATAGAACAGTTACCGAACTCATTTTTGAATCGCATTAATAATATTTTTTACCGGTTAAGCGCAGCTTATTCTGCGTGTAGAAATATATGGACGCGTAACATGGGCAAAGGATTTATTACAGAACACTTGCGAGGGCAACATAAACAGTATTACGATAATGTTGAAACAATGATCAAGGCAGCAAAGACTCGTGGAATAACTCCAGTGATTGTAAAGCAGGCCCTTGACATGAAAATTAACAGCACCACAGACAGTCGTTATCCCGGATTTGTAGAAATTTACGAACAGTCCTTGCTGTCATTGGATGAAATTGCTAAAAAGTACAATATACTTATTTTAGATGCTGCAAATGTGTTAACCCACGAAAAGACTTCTGCTGAACAAAGGGAGATCTTCTATGATATTGTGCACTTGACAGCAAAGGGCAATGCCGAGTTGGCTAAAATTATTTATACCGGGCTCGTTGATGAAACTACCCAGTAACGATGTGCATTTATGCTCTCGAAAACACCTGAGTCCAACCGTGATTACTGCACTTGCGTAATGGATAGTCTTTCTCTCTATCGCTATTCCCGTCTCGACTCTCTCTGTTAATCCAACTCATACTTGTCCTTATAATCCTCGGTCAATGACTTGTCTTGCTGCTCTTTTCTAAGAACGCAATTACCAACCACTAGTACAT
>CAJWIE010000091.1 GCA_913041115.1 uncultured Legionellales bacterium
GATAACAGATGCAGCACCGGTGGAGGGAGACGCTGCAAACTGTTCCGTTGGGAAGACTTGCGAGAGCCACCACAAGACGGACTGCGTTTGTGCCATATCCTGGAGTATCACACCGGGGAGGACGCTTCGTAGAGGGGTCGTCTCTGTGTTATGAAACGATAAGCACTGCTCATCCCAGCCTAAACCTATTGTATTAAGAATCTTTTGCGTTGTTTCCTTCTGTCTGTTTACGATGTCTTCATATTTAATTTCTTGGATTGAGTCGGTAAATAATTCCTTCCATTTAGACATAATCCTTTCGTATAGAGAATAATAATGTCCTATTTCTTCAAGATTATAGGCGTAAGGAATATTGCCGGCAAAATTCTGAAAATAAATTGACAGCGAGGTATCTAAAGGATCTCGTTTACAATGAATAAAGGAAGCTTTTGGAAAAACTATTTTCATTAATCCAATATGTAAAAAATATGAAACAGTCTTATCTGTAACACGCGATGCGTTTGCTGATGCTTGATCGAGAATAGAGATATATTCTTCACCAATCTTGGTTATAGTTTCTGCCCCCAAATCAGCCAAGCAGTCTGGATAGTTAGACGATGATTTTAATCGCTGCAACATATTGGATGCTGTTAGCGTAAAAAAATCTAATTCTCCGGCACCAAAGGCATCGGTGTGACTAGCAATTATTTGTTCCAATAAAGACGTACCAGAACGCGGCATACCAATAATAAATACAGGTCTATTTGAATTTGATCCATATTTCATAAATTTTTCAAATGGAAAGTGATCAAAAAATTCGATTAATCTTGATATGTTCGACTCATGGGCGTCATAGTTGTAATCAATTAATTCGCGCTTAAGGGCATTGCCTATTTTATAATGCTCGAATGCTTCGTCATAAAGCCCACAATCATCATTAACTTTCCCTAGCGCGAAGTGAAGTCTAATTTTTTCATTAGGCTTGAAAATATCTCTCGCCACACTAAAATTAAGTTGACGAAAAAAGTCTTCATCTTTTTCTGAATAGCGCTTTAGTGCAGCCAAACCACAATATGCATCAACATATGTATCGTCCAATTCAAGCGCCGTCTTGTAATGAGAAATAGCCTTTTCAAAATTACCCTTTTCTTTTAAAAAATTACCTAGTTGGTTATAGCAATAGGCATCTGATGAATTTAATTCGAGTACTTTCTCGTAATAAAACTTGGCTTTCTCATTAGCCCCCTGAAGTTCATTTAAAATACCAAGATTTCTGTATGCATTACAATAATCTGGGTTTATTTTTAGAGCATTTTTATATGCTGTCTCAGCATCCAAAATTAATCCTTCTTCATGATAAATTCCGCCTAAATTATTATGTGCATCCGTTAAATTTTTGTCTTGTGCTATAGCTTTAATGAAAACCAATTTTGCCTCTCTTAATTTACCAAGTGATTTATAAACAAGTCCGATATTATTTAAACATGCTGGGTTTCTGCTTAGATACTTAAGTGATTTTTTCATATATTTTAGAGCATATTTATTTTCGCCTTTCTGATGCATCAATAAACCCAGCATGTGGAGAGCATCTGCATTTTTAGGGTTTAGTTTGATAATTCTTCTGTATAATTCTTCTGCCTTAGCAAATTCACCGTTTTGCTGGCATGAAACTGCAGTCTCTAATAATTCAGCTATTGAATAATTTTGTGATTGAATATTTTTCATGATTACATTTTACAATAGAGCATCTAGAAATAAGATGCCAAATATTATTTTTTCTAGGCTGCGAACAATTGTTGCTTTGTAGTTATTAGTAGAAGTTAGTTGTTAAGAAGGGTTTATATAGCCTGACGAAACTCGACCGGATGGACGTGTTTAATTTCCTCATCGGTAAAAATGCGTGAAATAGTCATAAATCTTAGGCCCAGTGGAATTTCAAGCGAAAAACTCGAGCCACACCCCTTTGAAACATCAATACTGATATGCATGTTTTTGTAGTATTCAAATTGGTCTGAGGCCATATAAAACCGACAGCCATGTATTTCACCTAAACAGACATCTCGACTACCAATTAAAAACTCACCTTTTTGAAAGCACATTGGGGCTGAACCATCACAACAACCGCCGCTTTGGTGAAATATCAATTCACCATGCTTTGCCCGCAATTTATCGACTATTTGTCTGGCTTTTAATGTAATCGAGACACGTTCTACAGCCATTTTTTAATACTCCAATAAAAAAATGGGTAGTTCTTTCGAACCACCCATCAGTTTTTTTTACGATTAATGTTGGGCTCTAAAAGAATCCTAGTTTATTTTTATCGTAAGATACTATGATATTCTTCGTATGACGATAATGATTTAGCATCATCTTATGGGTCTCACGACCGATACCTGATTTTTTATAACCGCCAAAAGAAGCATGAGCTGGATAGTCATGATAGCAATTACACCAAATACGTCCGGCTTCAATACCGCGCGCCATCGATTGCATCTGATGAATATCACGTGTCCAAACACCCGCGCCTAGACCATAAAGCGTATCATTAGCAATTGCCAAGGCTTCTGCTTCATCTTTAAAGGTTGTCACACTAACAACTGGGCCAAATATTTCCTCCTGGAAAATACGCATCTTGTTGTTACCTTTAAAAATGGTTGGCTCAATGTATAAACCATTCGGATGAACCGGATTATCAAACTTTTCACCACCAAGTAAAATTTCAGCACCTTCTTGCTTACCAACATCGATGTAATTCATTATTTTTTCATACTGATCATTTGATGCCTGTGCACCCATCATTGTTGTCATCTCTAATGGGTCACCCATGACTATTGCCTTGGTACGCTCTATGCAACGTTCCATAAACTGATCGTAGATACTTTCATGAATTAATGCTCTTGACGGACAGGTACACACTTCGCCCTGATTCACAGCAAACATTACAAACCCCTCGATCGCTTTATCCAGGAAAGCGTCATCTTCTGCCATGACACTGTCAAAGAAAACATTTGGTGATTTCCCACCAAGTTCCAGGGTTACCGGAATAAGATTCTCTGAGGCGTATTGCATTATTAAACGACCAGTTGTTGTCTCACCAGTAAACGCTACCTTCTTGATATCAGGATGAGTTGCCAATGGTTTGCCAGCTTCGGGACCAAAACCGTTAATAATGTTAACAGTGCCTGGAGGGAGTAAATCGGCAATCACTTCAATCAAAGCATGAATTGAAATCGGCGTCTGTTCAGCAGGCTTCATTACAAGCGTACAACCTGCCGCAAGCGCCGGGCCCCACTTCCATGCCACCATCAGAATTGGAAAATTCCATGGGATAATCTGCCCGGCTACACCAAGTGGTATGGGCATTCTACCTGGGAAAGCATATTCCAGCTTATCTGCCCAGCCTGCATAGTAAAAGAAATGTGCTGAGGCCAGGGGGATATCTACATCCCGGCTTTCCCGGATTGGTTTACCACCATCCATAGTTTCAATGATGGCAAATTCACGGCTGCGTTCCTGCAGCATCCTGGAAATTCGGAAGATATATTTTCCCCGTTCTTTCGGGCGCATTTTTGACCAGGTACTATCATAGGCTATTCGAGCCGCCTTAACCGCTTTATCAACATCT
>CAJWIE010000092.1 GCA_913041115.1 uncultured Legionellales bacterium
ATTTTTGCGATAGAATTGGTGTCACTAAAAATGATACGGTGATTGACGTCAGCGTTCTAGAAAATTCTGTACGCGAAGATCTTGATAGTCGTGCACCACGTGTAATGGGCATATTAGATCCATTAAAAGTTGTTATTAGTAATTATCCTGAAGGGGAAACCGAACAATTGGATGCGCCAAATCATCCAAATGATGCAAAGATGGGTGTAAGAAAGTTACCTTTTTCAAAAACAATCTATATTGAAAAAGATGATTTTATGGAAGATCCGCCTAAAAAGTTTTTTCGTCTAGCCCCGGGGAAAGAAGTCAGATTACGTTACGCTTATTTTATTATTTGCGATGAAATTATTAAGGATAATTCTGGCAATATAGTCGAATTACGTTGTTCTTATGATGCTGATACAAAAGGAGGTAATGCTCCGGATGGTCGTAAAGTAAAGGGCACAATACATTGGGTATCTGCAGAACATGCCTTTAAAACTGAAGTTCGTTTGTATGATAGATTATTTAATGATCCGAAACCTGACAGTAATAAACATAAAAATAATTGGAAGGATTTTTTAAATAGCAACTCAAAAAAAATAATAAAAGATGCTTATCTAGAGCCTTCACTGGAATCTGCAAAAAAGGAAGAATTTTTTCAATTCGAAAGACTTGGTTATTTTTGTGTCGATAATAGGGACTCTGATAAAGACAAACCTATTTTTAATAGGACTGTATCCCTACGAGATTCTTGGTTAAAACAAAAACAAAAAAGCTAGCTTAGTTATTGTAGTAATAATTATTTAAAATTTTATGCAAACAAAATCTAATACACTTTTTCGTTCTAATATTAAAAGTTTACCACTAAGTAGTAGCGGTAAAGTAAGAGATATTTATATTATAGATGACGAACATTTTTTAATTGTTACTAGTGATAGACTGTCTGCCTTTGATGTTATTTTGTCTGATCCCATACCAGGCAAAGGCTCTATTCTTACTGAAATTTCAAATTTTTGGTTTAGACGTTGCAGTAATATTATTCCTAATCACTTGTCTGATTTAACTATTGAAGATGTAATTAACAAAGAATCTGAACTTGAAATATTAAAAGACAGAGCTATTGTAGTTCGTAAGTTAAAAGCTTTACCGATTGAAGCTGTTATTCGTGGATATTTGATTGGGTCAGGATGGGGCGATTATAAAAAAACAGGCAAAGTCTGCGGTATTCGTTTACCTCAAGGATTAAAACAGGCAGAAAAATTACCCGAACCTATTTTTACCCCTGCAACAAAGGCGAATGTTGGCGATCATGATGAGAATATAGATTTTGAAAGTGTTAAAAATTTAATTGGTCATGAGCTGGCTGATCAAATTCGTAACATAAGTTTAAAAATTTATAGTGAGGCGGCAGAATACGCTATTGAGAGAGGTATTATTATTGCTGATACCAAATTTGAGTTTGGGGTTGATGAAGAAAATAAGCTAGTTTTGATTGATGAATTGTTGACGCCAGATTCATCGCGATTTTGGCCCGTTGAATCTTACAAGATAGATATGAGTCCACCCAGTTTTGATAAGCAATACGTTAGGGATTATTTAGAAACGTTAAATTGGGACAAAAAACCTCCTGGCCCAAAATTACCAGATGAAGTAATTAATATGACTGCAGAAAAATATGAAGATGCGAGAAAAAAATTAATTTTATAATTAACAGGAAAAAGAGACGGAAGAAGTGAAAGTTTTAATCGATGGCTATAAAAGATTTTATAAGAAATCTTTTGAAAAAAAACAAGAGTTTTATGGTAACTTATCTAAAGAAGGTCAATCACCGAAATTTTTGGTTATATCTTGTTGTGATTCAAGAGTGCATCCAGCACAAATTATGGATACCAACCCAGGCGATATATTTGTTATTCGCAATGTTGCAAATCTTGTCCCTGTTAATGAACCAGATGGAAAATCACATGGTACTAGTGCAGCAATGGAGTTTGCAGTAAAGCATTTGAATGTAAAATATATTATTGTCCTCGGGCATAGTCAGTGCGGGGGAATTAAAACTTTAATGGAGGGCGAACATTTTA
This sequence comes from uncultured Legionellales bacterium, assembly GCA_913041115.1. GTDB lineage: Bacteria > Pseudomonadota > Gammaproteobacteria > Eutrophobiales > Eutrophobiaceae > UBA11869. The sequence continues at coordinate 2,064 of CAJWIE010000092.1, forward strand.
GTAGTGAATACAGTTTCGTGGATCCATGGATGGGAATTGCTAAAAACGCAAGGTTGAGCGTACTAGAGAAACACAAAGGCAAGTCTTTTGAAGAGCAATGCACCTACTGCGAAAAAGCATCAATTGAAATTTCTTTAAATAATCTTATGACTTTCCCTTGGATAAAAGAAAAGTGCGATAGTGGAGAACTAAATATTCACGGTTGGTATTTCAATATTAAAACAGGCGCCCTACTTGGTCATCGGGGTGAAGAATTCATACCCGTAGGCGAATTAACGCTCTAGTAAACAAAAGAATTCTATTACGCAGCGTCTTCCATTTTTGTGTCATATTCGCCTTTACAGGCAAGTCCGTTACATTTTTCTCTATGCAGTAATGCTTTTTGTGCAGTTTCTATATTTTCTGAATTACCTCCCCAAGCTTTTAGGCAGGGTTCTTGTAATGCGCGACCATATGAGAAACTTAGTGGCCAAGGCAAATCCTTATTGTTTTGATTCATGGCATTAAGATGCGCTGTTGCTAATTCTGCACTTTGTCCACCAGAAAGAAAAACAATGCCTGCTAATTCTGAAGGTACATTTTTTAATAAACATTGAACAGTTTTTTCAGCAACTTCCTGTACATTTGCCTGTGTTGGGCATTGTTTACCAGAAATCACCATATTTGTTTTTAGAATAGTGTGCGCAATACTGACATCTTGATTTTTTAGAGTTGAAAATAATGATGACAAAGTTTTTTCAGTGATGTTATAGCAAAGATCAATAGTATTATCTGCATCCATTAATACTTCAGGTTCAACCATTGGCACAATACCAATTTCTTGGCATAGTCCTGCATATCTAGCTAAAGCATGAGCATTTGCATCAATACATGCAGTTGTTGGAATATTCTTACCGATAGTTATTACAGCACGCCATTTCGCAAATTTTGCACCAAGATTTTTGTATTCTGCTAGTCTTTCACGCAGGCCATCAAGACCCTCAGTAATTTTTTCATTTGAATGTAAAGCAAAATCTTTTGCTCCAGTATCAACCTTAATGCCAGGCATAATCCCATCATTCGTTAATTTTTCAGCAAATGGTGTTCCATCAGATGTTGATTGGCGTATTGTTTCGTCATAAAGAATCATCCCGCTTATGTATTTATTACCATCAGGGTTTGTGATTAGTAGATCTCGGTAAGCTCTTCTATTTTCTTCAGTGGATTCGACATTAATTGAATCAAATCTCTTTTTTATGGTAGGAGTACTTTCGTCAATAGCAAGTATCCCTTTACCTTCAGCCACCATCATTTTTGCAATTGTTTCAAGTTCCGTTGTAGTCATTTTTTCTCTCCACTAACTTTCTCTTCGATTACTTTAAAGCGTATGTTCTA
>CAJWIE010000093.1 GCA_913041115.1 uncultured Legionellales bacterium
ACAGCAAATAAATGTGAACTAAATATAGAAGTCATATAATAATATAATCACTAATCTTTCATAATAAAATAATAGTTCCAAATCAGAAAATAAAGATATATGCGGTCTTAGTATAATGGATATTATCCAATGTTAAATTATTGTTTCTAGAGATCTATTGTTATATAGACACATAGTTGTAATATAATTTTTTATGATTCGTAAATTGTAATAATTAATCATGGATATAAAAATTGAAAATGTCAGTTATCAGAACAAAAAAAATGCCCGAATTCTTGAAGCGGTGCTGGCAAGTTGGTTTAAAAACCCAAAAGAATTAAACCTTGTAGACCCCACTATATCCTATCCGTTTCGTTATAATAAATGGGTTACTCTTAATTACTTGGATCCAGATATACGTACTGTTGTAATGAAAACAAATAAATGGGTTATCGGAATAGGAAGTATGCATACGATACCAAATACAAAAACAGTAGAAATATTTCATATTTATATTGACGCAGAATATCGCCGACAAAAATTGGGCAAACAAATTTTGCATTACTTTGAATCTTTGGCTTTAAAAGAAAGCGCTGAATTGATGGTTACAAGAATAATGCTAAAAAATACAGCTGCAAAGGCATTGTTAAATAGTGAAGGATACATTGAAAAAGAAAAGCCAAACCGAAAAATTGTACTATTTCAAAAAAAGCTTAACTAAAATTTTTATAAGAAATAATTTATCTTTATAAAATAGTAATTAGATAATGAATAGGCTATTAAGCTCATCTGATTTCAAATATGATCAAAATATAAACCTTTTTGATATACTTATATTATCTGATTATCTAGAAGATATTTAAACAAACTATTTCAAGGGCAGTCAATTAGTGGAAGTTTTTTGTTCATATGATTTAGATTAGATTCAGTATATGAAAAAATACTTTGTTTATGTTATAGAATTAGATCAAACAGTGAGAGACATAAGAAAATTTCGAAATAAAAATCCAAACTATATTCAAGGAAAAGCATGTGTGTATGTTGGTCAATCCTCCAGAAAACCATTTCTTAGATTTGAGCAACATAAAGAGGGTTATAAGTCTAACAAATATGCTAAATATTATGGAATGAAACTTAGACCAGATTTATATGAGAAATATAACCCTATACCAACAAGAAAAGATGCGGAGCAGATTGAAGAGATACTTGGCAATGATTTACGGAAGCAAGGGTATGGAGTTTGGTTTAATTAAAAAAATATTAAATAGAAAGGAATAAATATGGAAATCAAATTAGCAATGTTTATCATGGGTTCTGTATTAATAATCGTTGGTATAGTAAAGAATGTAATTCCAGTAAAATTCAATGAAGGTATATTTGGAAAAATTGAAGGTGAGGCTGAGAATTTTGCAGCTGCAATGAGGACTAATATTGGATCAATATTAATCGGAGTGGGTGTTATTTTATTTTTAAATAGAAATGTACTTGATGCGCATGAATCAAAAGCATTGGTTTTTTCTGTTGGAGTTGCTTTGTCAATATTCTTGCTATCAATTATTATTGCTTATTTTAGAAAATTCACAAAAGATATCCCTATTCCTCCGTTAGTTATTTTGGGAAGTTTGGTAGTAATTGCTTTTACTTCATCTTTAGGGTCAAAAGTTTCTAATATGGATGCGAATTTTATTGATGCAACTGATGTAGATCCAAAGCACTATAAAGTTGAATTTGAGAATGATTATGTACGTGTAATAAGAATTAAATATGGACCTGGTGAAAAGTCAGTAATGCATGACCATTCTGATGGGGTAGTAGTCTTTTTAAATGATCAAGAAGCTAAATTTAATTTCCCAAATGGTGAAACTGTAAATGCCAGTTCAAAAGCAGGACAAGTTATGTGGGCGCCATCTGTGAAACACCTTCCTGAGAACATTGGCGATGGAACCCTTGAGTTGATACAGGTAGAATTAAAGACAGAGTAAGGTTTTTTACTAAATCAAACGCATTTATCAGTAAGGCTTTTGTTTATAGACATTTAGTCTTATGAAGCTGTAATATTAGATATTATGAGTAAAGAATTAAAAAATCTTACTATTGGTATTGAAGAAGAATATCAAATAATTGATACAAATACACGTGAACTTACTTCATATATCAGCGAATTTCTTGATCAAGGGGCAGTTCTATTTCGTGACCAATTACAGCCAGAGCTACTTCAATCTCAAGTAGAGGTAGGGACAAAGGTATGTAAAAATATTCAGGATGTTAGTCAAGAGATAAGAAGACTTCGTAAGATGGTTTCTACACTTGCCCGAGAAAATAATTGTTCAATTATTGCAGCAGGAACACATCCATTTTCTTCATGGAAAAATCAAGTTGTTACAGAAAAAGATCGATACTATGGTTTTGTGGATTCTATGCAAATGGTTGCAAAGCGTCTTTTAATATTTGGTATGCATGTACATATAGGTATCGAAGACCGTGATTTACGTATCGACATCATGAATCAAATGCGATATTTTATGCCGCATATACTATGTTTTTCTACATCTTCTCCATTTTGGAGAGGAGAAAATACCGGTTTTAAATCATACCGAAGTATTGTATTTGAAGATTTGCCAAGAACTGGTACTCCTGAATATTTTGATTCTGCGGCTTCATATGATAAATATGTAGAAACACTTATTAATTCTAGCTGTATTGATGACCCAACAAAAATTTGGTGGGATATTCGACCACATCCAAAATTCCCAACACTAGAGTTTCGTATATGTGATTGTACCACAAAAGTGGATGAAGTAATTGCGATTGCTGCACTTATTCAAGCCCTGGTTGCAAAATTAATTCGAATACGAAGTAAGAATATGACATGGAGGCCATATCGCTCTGGATTTATAGCTGAAAATAAATGGAGAGCGATGAAAGATGGTACAAAAGGTAAATTAATTGATTTTGGTAAGAGCGTTGAGTTACCAATATCTGATCTGATGGATGAGTTGTTAGATTTTGTTGATGATGTAGTGGATGAGTTAGGAACAAGAAATGAAGTTGAATATGTTAAAAACATTATTAAGGATGGATCTAGCGCTGATAGACAATTAGAAAAGTTTGCTAAAACAGGAGATCTTAAGGATGTAGTTGATATGCTGATCAAAGAAACAATGGTTGGATGTTAATTATTATCAACCCCACTAATTAGCAGTGATTTTTATATCTAAAAATTTGTTTTTACATTTCAATATGATGAAAAAGATATTATTGATACTATTTTTATTTTTAGCGGGATGCGGTACTAAAAAAAACACAGAAATTTCCAGTAATTCCTCAAATATAATATCTCCCGAACAAGGTGCATACTCAGTGGTTATTGATGAA
>CAJWIE010000094.1 GCA_913041115.1 uncultured Legionellales bacterium
ATGCGATTCGCGTTGTGCGTTTTAAACCAGCAAAACAACGCGAACGAGCTGTGGGCGTGTGGATTTCAATCCCTGTAAATTTTAGATTGAAAAGCTAAAATTTTTCGTTTATAAATAAAAAAGGGCCGTATTTCTACGGCCCCGTTAATAATAATATAAAAACCTACTTTTGTCTTAAGACTTTTCTAACCGTTGTTTTGCTAGAGACCTTACTAAGGAAATACCTAAACCATTGAAGTTATAATTCGCAAGTTGCCGAAAAATTTCTGTTGCGGATTCTTCCTGTCCCGAGCCTTGTAAAGCAAGTGCTTTAAAATAACTATAGTATTGGTAATTTTCTGTATTAATGTTTTCGTTGAAATATCCAACAGCACCCTTTGGGTCCCCACGAAATAAGTGTACCATACCTAACATTGCTGAATGGTCATCCAAGGCCGTTGGGCTTTGTATATTGCTCACTATAGAATGGAGTTTTGCAAGTTTATTCTCAGCTTCATTATATTCTCCGAAAAGGATATGGTACCAGGCCTCCATGCGAGTGTTCATAGAATCAAAATCGCGTTGTCGCACCTCATCAACTTCCATAAGGCCCATTGCCTGTTGCGCATAACTTTTTCGTAACATTAAAGACTCATATGCTTCTTCTTTTTGTTGATTATGGGCATAGGCCAAGAATTTCCTTAATTCAACATTAGCTCTGCCATTAACAATTTGGACTTTTGACAACCCCCAGCCCCCCAAGTCTTTTGATACCCGATCTGCGACCCTTATTGCCCCAGGATAATCATCATTAAATAAATAAGATTGAATTTTAAAAATTGCTACACTAGCTTTTGAATTACCAGTGCTTCCCTCAGCGATTCCTTGATCATAATATTCTTGCGCTAAATTGAATTCACCGTTAAATACCAAATTATGGGCAATAACCCCCAAAAGACCGCTAGCAGGGCGATCCGTTACTCGTCTTTTTTCCAGCGCTTTATCATACCATTCCTTTGCAGATTCAAAATTACTATTCGCACGATCAACATTACCCCTGATTTGATAACCAACAGCTGCTTCCGGTCTTAAACTAATCATTTTGTCTACATATTTTATACCAAGCTTTTTATCTTGTTTGTTCTCGGGTAATAAAATTTGATTGGTGTAAACATTGATATGTTGTGAGGCCAATCGCCATAAAGCGTTAACATTGTTCGGATTAATTTTAACTGCTTTTTTATAATTTTCGGCGGCCAGACTAAACTCTAGAGCCACATTATGAGCATCCCCTAAGGTTACATGAGCCTGTGAACTTGTAGGGTATTTTTCAATAAGTTTTTTTCCCAGACGAATTCTATCTTGAGTTCTTCCTTCTCTACCCGCAATAAACATATCAACCAAAAGTTTTTCTGCTTCAGAACCATTATTTTTATTTTGGATAGCTTTATCTCTAAAACTCTTTCTTTTGTTTGGATCGTTTTCAACTACATAAAGATTCGCTAAAATAAAATCCGGATCGATTTTTAAGGCTTGTTTCATGTATTCAGATTGTTTAACTGCATCATGATCACCCCAATGGTACCAGCCCGTATTATATAATTCTAATGCTTCTTCATTTGCAGTTGTTATTGGAAGAGGAACATCACTTGAAGTAGAACAAGCATAAAAACATGAAAAAATGAATAATAAAATTGTATTTTGAAGATATTTTTGCATTTTACCTCTTTATTCTAGATTAAGAATTAGTCCCATAATATATATAAGAAGGACTATTGTTCAATATTACTTTGTTAAAAAAGAAAAATTATTGTCTGCGTTGGAATTCCTTGTCTATTTATTGCTAAACAAACTGTTAAGATAGAAAAATATATCATAATTTATATTTATGAAACTTAATCAAGAATTTGATTTTAAAAATTATCTAGAAAAGAACACAGTTGGATATAGTGGTAAATATTCTGAATATATTTTACTACTTCCATCTCTTTATGATGTTCTATGTCATATCCTCGAATCCGATGAATTACCGGCTAAATTGCGCGCCGATTTCTATTTAACAATTGGATATTTATTCTATCCGAACGATATCTACCCGGAAGAAGAACATGGCACTCTAGGATTTTTAGATGATCTAATGCTCATAATGGTTGTTTTGCGTAAGTGTTCGATACAAGAAGATGTGGGTATTGATTTTATAAAAAATTTTACAGGACAATTGAATTACCCAATCGAAAAACTATTAACAGAAGATTTTGATAAAATAACCAAAGAAAACAAATTATTATTTGATGAACTTTTATCTGTGTCAGGAATGCGGTTTTACTATAAAGATTATTAGAATATTTGATGAATAATAGCAAAATAAAAACCCCCAATTTTTTGGGGGTTTTTATTTATCCTTTTTTTTAAAAAGTTTTTGCAACAACCAAAGCACAGGATCATAATAACGATCTACGACCCGCTCCTTTAATGGAATAATGCCATTATCTGTAATTTGAATATGTTCTGGACAGACATCAGTACAACAACGTGTAATATTGCACAGCCCGGAACCGTGATCATTTTTTGTATTGGAGATTCGGTCAGCAGTATCTAGTGGGTGCATTTCAAGACTGGCAAGGCGAATCATAAATCGTGGACCGACAAATTGATCTTTTTTATCATGATCTCTTAAAACATGGCATACATTCTGGCACAGGTAACATTCAATGCATTTGCGAAATTCTTGTATTCGATCAACATCATGTTGCATCATAACGTAGTTGCCGTTCTGATCTTTTTTATCCGGGTTAGGCTGGAAGGGCGTTATTTTTTTATTCTGCTCATAATTCCAAGACACGTCGGCCACTAAGTCTTTCATAATAGGAAAGGCCTTTATTGGCCGGACCGAAATCTTTTCATCTGACCCATACTCATTCATTCGCGTCATACAAGCGAGTTTGGGCTTTCCATTGATTTCAACACTACAGGAACCACATTTGCCGGCTTTACAATTCCATCTAACCGCTAGATCTCCTGCCTGAGTGGTTTGGATTCTATGAATTACATCTAAAACGACCATTCCTTTATCAACCTCAACGGAATAGCTCTCCATTTTTCCCCCATTGATATCTCCACGAAATAATCTAAAATCTCTCAAGGACATATATTATTTCTCCTGCTTATCTTGAGTGACCTCTTTTTCAAGATCTTCAATGCTTAATTTTGCAATTCGCTTCAATTCTGGATCAGGGTCTTTTCGAAGCACTTTTTCAGCAAGCATGGTGCCATCTAAATTTTTTCGGATCACCACATTATATTTTAACCACTCATCTCTCTCACCTTCAAAATCGATTC
>CAJWIE010000095.1 GCA_913041115.1 uncultured Legionellales bacterium
GAAAGTTTAACTAATACATTGAAGCATTCTAATGCTAGTCAGGTTACTGTGGCAATTAAAAAAGATAGACTTGATAATACAGAAAGAATTAACCTGAAAATAGAGGATAATGGTATTGGTATAGATCAAGATAAAATAATTCCTGGCTTTGGATTGTTGGGAATGAAGGAACGTGTTGAGATGAATGGTGGTATATTTGAGTTTGAAAGTTCAACAGGAAATGGTGTAAAAATAAATATATTTGTTCCAATTAAAAGCTAAGATTTAATTTTATGAAAAAAATAAAAGTAATATTAGTTGATGATCATGCTGTTGTTCGTGCCGGCTATAAAATACTCTTAAAAAATATTGATGTAATTGAAGTTGTAGCTGAAGCAGCCAATGGGGAAGATGCTGTGCAACTTAGTAAAGATTATAATCCTGACGTTATTGTTATGGATATATCGCTACCCGGCATGGGAGGTATCGAGGCTATAAGGCAAATAATCCTCCTTGGTGGTAACGCTAAGATACTTGTTTTTAGTATGCATGAAGAATTGGTTTTTGTTGAACAAGCACTACAGGCTGGCGCGTACGGATACATGACAAAGAGTGCTAATCCTCAGTTATTATCAAAGGCAATAAAGCAAATTTATAATGGTAAAAAGTATATTGATGATGAATTACAAAAAAGAATGCTTTATAAGAAATCTACAGAAGATGATCCTCAATTATCAGATTTATCTACTCGAGAATTCCAAATTTTTTGTTTATTAGCAGAAGGCCTGACTACCGCTGAAATCAGTAAACAGTTATCTATAAGTTATAAAACAGCAGCTAATTATGGTACACAAATAAAAAATAAACTTAACGTTACTACAGTTGCTGATATCGCAAGAATAGCAATAAGGCACAATATCATCAAAGCATAATATATTTTTAATTATCTTTTACCACAACCCCCCATGGAAATTCACCAACTTTAATTGTTTTGATAACTTCATTTTTGCCTGTGTCTATGACTGAAACAGTACCGCTAACACCATTGGTTGTAAAAATATACTCACCATTACCCGACATAGCCAAACCCCAAACACGTTTTCCAACAGGTATTTCTTTTATAATTTCAAGAGTATTAGCATCCATGACAACAACTTTATTTGCTCGGCCACCAGCAACATAGATAGTTTTTTCGTCCTTACTTATGATGACATCTTTTGGTTTTGATTTGTTATCACCTGTTGAGCCAGTTTGAATAATTTTGGCTTTTACAATATCAACTTTAACAACTTCACCGCTTATCTCAGCAGTTGCATAAGCTATATTGCCAGATTTAGTAAAGGCCGCAGAACGTGGTCGTGAACCAACTAGAATATTATTTTCAATTATATTCTCTGGAGTTTTTATAACATGCAGCATATTAGTTGACTCGCTCGTGACAATTACTCGTTTTCCGTCTGGTGATATTGCAACACCTTCAGGTTCTAGGCCAACTTTAATCTCAGCAATTTGTTTTCCCGTTTTTGGATCAAATACAGTAGCTTTTGCAGCATCTTCGTTTGAAATATAGATGTTACCATTGGGATGAACTGCGAAAGTTTCGGGATCAGAACCTGCTTCAAATTCTCTTAGAATTTTTAAAGTATTCGGATCAACAACAACAATTTTATTTTCCTCACTCACGGCAACATATAGTTCAGTGTTATCGGGCGATAGACCAATCCCTCTTGGACGTTCGCCAATCTCAATCGTGCTCTCTATTGTCAGTGATTTGGCATCAATAACTGAGACGGTGTTACTTCTCTCATTGGTAACAAATATTCGACCATCTGCATTTGCAACAAAAGGGTTAAACAAAAAAAGTGTTACCGTTAGTAGTGTCCAAAAAAATCTCATTAATAGGCTCCTTAATATTTTTCTTAAATTCTATTTAGAACAGTCAAGTATTCCAAGACTTTCTAGTGTTGGTGGTTTAGCAATGCCTCTTACCGGGGCTTCAGCAATAACTTTATTGTCTTCTACCAATAGTACTAATTGACGTAATTGACCGGTAACCCTGAAATTCATATCGCTTCCTTTTTGTCCATCGAAGGAAAGTTTAGTTTTTAAATAATTTAACATATTTTTTGCATTGATTATTTTCGTTCTTGCAACGGTGTCTGAAGTCATTTTTACAGCAGCCCAACCTGCCCATGAATAATCATCCATATTAGTTTTATAATTTTTTTTAAAGCGTTTATTAAGATCTCGTGCAGCAAATTTTTTAAAACTGTAATGCCATGATTGAGGATTCGCTTTAGAGTCAGGTGTTTTTGTTTGCCATTGCTTTAACGCATCAGCTTTCATTTTACTGCTCGGCGTAATGTGCAATATATTAGTAATGCAATTTATCCTAAGCTCATTGCTTTCATCTGTGAGATTAAATATGGGAATATCGGTTAATTTTTTTGCAAGGTTTTTAAGTTCTTCGGATTTTACAGTAGTTAGAATTGCAATGTACTTTGTAAAATTATGTTTCTGTATTTTATTTTCAGAGATTATTTCAAGATTATATTTTTGATTTAAAAATTGGCCCTGAAGGTTCGATTCATCTATGCCTTGTTTAACGCCAAGTAACGCTGGATGTTCTTCGTGCCCAATGTAGGCAAAATCAACTTCTATAATTTCAGCATTAAGATTAGAAGAAACTACCATTACAATAATAAGTAGAAAACGGATATTTTTAATAAGCATCTGATTATTATTTCCTTTTGCCAATAGATCTCATGTTTTAGCTGGAGTAACAGTAACTTAAGATTCGCTAAGAATTACTCTATTTATTTATATTTAAAACAGCGCTATACAATTTGGACAATTGAATAAATAGTAAATTCAACCTTAGCTTTTATGTTTGAATTTGATGTGGTTGAGTTTTGAGATTTTTAATTGCTGCATTTTGCAACATCCTAATTTTACAGGGAATTATTTATAAAATTAACCCCACCTAGTAGATGATATTCTAAAAGCATAAGCTTATAATTGAACCAATAATTTTTATAATTATAAATATAACAGGATATTGATAATCTTAATAATCGGTTTTAGTGATGGTTTAAAATCTTAGTAGAACCAATTACTTAGTTATCTTCATACAAAAATCACTAGGAAAAATTTAGGATATTTCAGGATATTGTTTTTGTTGATAAACAGGAGGCAGAGTTATGGCAGCAAATCCAGATGAAATAGCAAGTCAAAAGCCCACACTAAGGGAAAAATATGACAATTATATTGGCGGTGAGTGGGTAGCGCCAGTTGATGGGGGATATTTTGAAGATA
>CAJWIE010000096.1 GCA_913041115.1 uncultured Legionellales bacterium
ATAGGCGACATACAGTCACCACCAATTTGTTTTATGAAATCTCTTTCTTCTTTAGCGCATCTTTCGACTATGCCAATATTATATTTTTTAAGGATTTTTTTAATTAATTTATTAGTTTTGAGATATTCCACACAAAGTATTCCTTGCCCCGCTGACGGCACAAAGTCATCGGTTTCAATATATTGTTTAATTTTATCTTGCATCGACAACCTATGGAGACCTGCCGCTGCCAGTATAATTCCGTCCACTCCCCTCTCCTTCATTTTTTTAAGACGTGTTTGGACATTGCCTCTTAAATTTATAATCCTAAACTCATTAGAAATATTTTTTAGCATTGCCGTTCTTCTCGGACTAGATGTCCCAATTATTGCATTTTTGGGTAAATCATATACCGATTTATATTTCTCAGATACTAGAGCATCAGATGGATTTTCTCTATTTGAAATCGTCGCAATATCAAATTTACTATTAATTTCTGCTGGGACGTCTTTGAGAGAATGCACAGCTATGTCGGTTTCTTTTTTTAATAAAGAATCCTCTAGTTCTTTAATAAAAAGCCCTTTCCCTCCGTGCTGTTTGAATATTTTATCTGAAACTTTATCGCCAGAAGATGTCATTGGCTTTACTTTTATTTTCGCGTCTTGTTTTAGAATAGCTTCCACCTTTTTAGCTTGTATTAGCGCTAGCGGACTATTTCTTGTTGCTATTCTTATAATATCTTCCATATTTATAATTTTTTATATTTGTTTATACTATACTTACTATAAAACAATGTAATCACAAATTATTAAATATTATGAAAAATGTTACTTGGTCTAGTAGGTTTACTAAACAAATAAATTCAGAGGTTTTGGAATTTAGCCAAAGCTTAAGCATTGACGTTGTGTTATATGAGGCTGATATTTCTGTAACTGCAGCTCACGTAGAAATGTTATGCAAATGCGGGCATATAAAGACTTCTGAATTAAAAAAAATATTGCTAGGCCTTAAAAAAATTAAAAAACTAGCAGAATCTGGCAAGCTTCCTTGGTCAATAGATTACGAGGATGTCCATATGAACATAGAAAATAATCTAGTCAAAATAATTGGTGAGGTCGGTAAAAAAATACATTTAGGAAGGTCTAGAAATGACTTAGTAACAACAGACCTTAGGTTATACCTAAGAGATTTTTTAGACATACTGGTTGACAAGACAAGAGGCTTACAATTTGTTCTTGCTAAGATGGCCCAGTCGCATTCTACAAACTTGTTTCCTGGTTATACGCATCTTCAAATAGCCCAGCCAGTGATTTTTGGGCAACATTTGTTAGCTTGGTCAGAAATGATTTCGAGAGATGAAAACAGATTAATAAATGCTAGATCCGACCTTAATATTATGCCTTTAGGCGCAGCAGCACTTTCTGGCACATCTTTAAAAATCAACAGAGCTATGGTAGCCAAAAAACTTGGATTTGAAGCAGTTACGAAAAACTCTATGGACGCTGTTAGCGATAGAGATTATGTTCTAGATTTTGCTTATTGTAATTCTATGATAATGATGCACTTGTCTAGAATTTGTGAAGAATTAGTTTTATGGTCTAACCCACAATTTAATCTTATAAGTTTAGATGAAGGGTTTTGTACGGGGTCTTCAATAATGCCGCAAAAGAAAAACCCAGATGTGCCTGAACTAATAAGAGGCAAAACAGGAGGAGTATATGGATCATTGTTTGGTCTGTTAACTCTTATGAAGGGTTTGCCGTTAACATACAATAGAGACCTTCAAGAAGATAAAACACTCATTCTTGAGTCTATAGACACTACTCTAAGTTGTCTCCACATTATTACAAAATTAATATCTACACTAAAATTAAATAAACAAAAAGCCATAGAAGTTGCCTCTTCATCATTTTCTACTGCTACAGACTTAGCAGAATATTTATCTAAAAAAGGAGAGCCGTTTAGATCTTCGCACCACATTGTTGGCAAAATTGTAAAATTCTGCGAAAAGAAATCTATCAAACTTAAAGACATGGATATAAAAGATTTGCAAAAGTTTTCACCAAATATAAACATAGACGTATTTAAGGCTATAGACCCTGAAAATTCTGTTAATTCAAGATCAGGGCTAGGCGAGACATCTTCTTCGTCAATTAAAAAACAAACTAGTCAGATTTTTAAAAAATTAAGAAAATTTGGCTATAAATAATGTTTGCTAGACTCAATATTTTAATATTAACTATTTTTTTTATAACGCCAGCTTTTTCTTCTGAGCTGACCATTGCAAATTATATGAAACATAAAAATAACTCTAAATACGATCATTATTTATATGGATTAGAGTCTGGGCTGGATTGGGCAAATGACTATATTTTTCAAAAAAATAACACTCTAATATTTTGCAAACCTAGCGAGCTTGAATTGTCTGCTGATCAGTTAAGAAAATTTATAGACAAAGAGCTTGAGCAAAATTCTTCGTTTTATGACAAGTATAAAGATGCCCCCCTTCTTGGTTTAGCTTTGAGAAATGCATACATAGATAACTTCCCATGTAATTAATATAAATAACCCCTAGAAGATTAGTGTTTTTGCATTATAATATTATCTACACGTAAACTAACTAAGGAGAAGTGTTATGCCTAATCATCCAGTACCGCAAGGCGATGATATAATTTTGCCTGATGGAACAGTTGTTGGGTCTTGGAACGGAGACGATGTAAAAGATCTTCAAGTAGAAGTCCAACGAATAATAAAAGAACAAAAAGATAGCGGAGCTGATCGTAATAACCTTCTTATCAGATTTGGTGTTCCACATTTTGACCAAACACCTGATAACCTTAAGCCTTTTATTGCATATGCTATTTGGGGCGTAGATAAAAAAGGAATGTGCCTAACTCATAGAAGAGCTGACCATTTTGAGACAGTTGAAAAAATCAACGAAAAATACGGAAGTGAAACAGCCATGGCCGCAGCACAACGGTATAGAGAGCCACAATAATTTTTAAATCTAATGAATCTGTTTTTTAACATGGTTCATTAGATTTTATCTTTTAGCCAGCTAACTAGACTGTCTGTAACCTCTTCAGTTATAGTGTGCCCAAAGTCGCCCGTATACGTAGTAATTTTTTCTGTTTTAGATTTTATAAATGAAATACTTTTTTCGTAACTTTTAAATAATATAGCCTTGTCTTTA
>CAJWIE010000097.1 GCA_913041115.1 uncultured Legionellales bacterium
CAGAGGAAATTGAAAAATTTGCAGCTAATAAAAAACTAGAAATTGAAACTCTTAAAATTCGCGAAGGCTATCGAAAAGAGTTTATCGGAAATGTTTCGCATGAGTTAAAAACACCTCTTTTTACTGTTCAAGGCTATATTCTTACACTTTTAGACGGCGCAATGGACGATAAAGTTATTAGAAAAAAATACTTATCGAGAGCTAGTAAAGGGGTTGAAAGACTTATTTATATAGTGAAAGATTTGGACATGATTACCAAATTAGAGGCAGGCGATTTAAATTTACAACGCGAAAATTTTGATATTGTAGAGCTTACTCAAGCTACTTTCGATTTAATGGAAATGAAAGCTCACAAGAAAAAAATCACCCTTACTTTCGACTTAGATTACAAGGAGCCAATTATGGTTAGTGCCGATAAAGAACGTATTCAGCAGGTTCTTACCAACCTCATTGTAAATTCTATTAAATACGGAAAAGAAGGTGGAACTACCGAAATTAGCATTGAAAACTTAGTAAAAAATAAAGTTATTGTAATTACTGGTGCTGGTAGGGGTATTGGGAATTTTTTGGCGAGTGAATTATCTAAAAGGTCTGCCATTGTTTATGGGGTTGATAAAACGTTTTCAAACAAAAATAAAAGAAATGTATATTTTCAAAAAAAATGTGATATAACAAATAAAACTCAATTTAAGAAAATTTGTAAAAATATTTTAAAAGATAATGGGAAAATTGATGTTCTGATAAATAATGCTGGTATCACACTGCCAAATAATTCTTCTAAAGATTATTCGTTAGAAGATTGGAAAAAAACTATAGATGTTAATCTTACGGGCGCTTTTGTGTGTTCTCAAATAGTTGCTCAAATAATGAAAAAACAGTTTATTGGTTCCATAATCAATATAACTAGCATTAATGCTGAATTAGGTTTTCCAAACAATCCTGCATATGTTACTTCTAAAGGTGGACTGAAGATGTTAACAAAATCATTGGCAAGAGATTTTGGGAAATATGGAATTCGTGTAAATAATCTTGGTCCAGGTTATATCGTTACAGAGATGACAAAAAAAAGTTATCAAAATAAAAAATCTAGAATGATTAAGCAGAGACATACACTTCTCGGACGATGGGGAGATCTAACTGATCTTATTGGTCCATGTGTTTTCTTAGCATCTGATGCATCAGGGTATGTGACTGGACAAGATATCTATGTAGATGGTGGTTGGCTAGCAAATGGATTACCTGAATAACGACATTTTGTTAAAATGAATTCTGATATTCTTATTCTAGCCAGACTAGACAACAGACGACTACCATCCAAACATTTGCAATTAATTGGTGACACACCTATGATCCTTAAACTGGTTAAACGTCTAAGTATGGCTAAAAAATTTAGAAAAATAATTGTTTGTACCACTACTGATCATTCTGACGATCAATTAGTAGAGATTTTAGAAAAAGAATCTATTTTATATTTTAGAGGAGATGTGAATGATACAATAAAGCGTTTGTTAGACGCTGCAAATCACTTTGGAACTGATTTAATTGTGAATGTAGAAGGAGATAAAATCTATACAGATCCATTATTTATTGACAAAATAGTTGATGAATTACAAAATAATCATGTAGATTTTGTAATAGGGAATGACTCACCGAATGAATTCAACCCATTTAACCATCTAATTCATGGTGTTATACCTGCCGGAATAAGAAAAACATGTTTAGAAAAAGTGTATAATTCAAAAATTACTAATAATACAGATACAGGTTATCATGAATTTTTTACAAAGTCAGATCTCATTTCTAAAAAGTATATCATTATTGATGAGTTGTCTAAAAAAGATATACGACTTACTGTTGATTATCCAGAGGATCTTGAATTAGCGAAAAAAATTTTTCAAGAATTAGGTGATCATTTTCATTATTACGATATCTTGGAGCTAATTAAAAAAAATCCTATGTTGTTAAAAATTACACAAAAAATTATTGATGACTGGAAAATTAATTATGAAAAAAACATATGTGACTTTTCGCTTAATGATGTAAATCCATAACAGTATGATTAGTTTACTAGAAAAAATCAATATTAATAATTCTGTACGAACTAAATTCTATCTTTAATAAATTCTATAGATTTAACTGGTGTGGGATCAGTTTTGGATAAAACCGCTCGGTAGATACTACTGAAATCTAAAAGATAAATTAGATTTACAAGTTTTGTTAGAATACTGCCGTTTGAAGAATGTATTTCCTTATATTGGGTTTTATTTAGCTCAAAAAATTCTTTGACTACTTGCCATCTTTCCTTAGTTTTAGCATAATCATCCGTACCAATTATCAAGATTGGCTTAATTTTTGATCTTTTTTCCCAAGCAACAATTGTATTATGAGAAGATTCTATTACATCCTCAGCAAATGCATGAGTTTTTGCATTTTCATGTAACGAATTTTTGAATCTAATAGCAGCGGAATGTAATCCCCATGGATAATAAATAATCGGAATATCAGAAATCCATTTAGCTAATGATAATGCAGGATTTGATGACGGGGCGCAGGTTATTAATGTGCGCTTCAACGGCACGGACTACCCTGTAAGCCAAACAGGAACGACAACTATTAACGGTCAATTCGGGCAGTTGGAAATTAATTCAAATGGTTTCTATACCTACACTTCTTATAATACAGCAACGGGTACAGATAACTTCACGTACACAATGCGTGACTTTGACACAGATACAGACACAGCTGAGTTGGATCTGACTGTTGCGGACATTGATACTGACCCTGTTGCAACACTTGCGCGTAATTCACTTGATGAAACAAATGCCGATAATGGCGGTGTGTCCGGATCTACTGACGTTTCCGGCACAGTAACAGTTGATTATGGTGCTGATGGGCCTGGAACAGTTTCTGCTAATGGTAATTTCTCATCTGGCGGATCACAGACAGGCGGCACGCTGGCCTCAAATGGCGATGCTGTAAATGTTACGCTGGCAGGCAACACTTACACAGGTACAGCCGCAGGCCGCGATGTGTTTACATTGGTTGTAAATGCAGACGGGACTTACACATTTACATTGCTTGACCAGCTTGATCACGCTGATGGTACTGCTGACAATGATATCGTGACCTTAAACTTCGGCTACACGGCCACTGATACAGATGGTGATACG
>CAJWIE010000098.1 GCA_913041115.1 uncultured Legionellales bacterium
CAATCGCTGCGGCAAGGGATTGCGCTGCTAATCAAGTGGATCTCTGTGGTGCTGCTACATGTAGTAGTGTAACAGGCAAATATGATCTATCACTCGCTGGCACGACAAGCCGGTATCAGTTGAGTGCAACCCCAGTTGATCCACAAATGGTGGACCCTGACTGTGGTGTTTTATCACTAATTAGCACTGGCGAGAAGTGCATCGAACCAGATGTTCCTCCTGGTGAAGTTTGTTCTAACGACAGCGCCGCCGCCGCCGATGCTGTTAATCAGTGTTGGGGACGCTAAATAGATTAGTGACTCATTTTTTTCTATAGACATCCATAGTTTATAGTTCGATGTTTTCATTCGTTAAGTTAATTAATAGCTGTTTATTGATTGGCTTTCTTGTTCATGGAACCCATGCGCTTGCAAATAGCGAGGCCGTTTTGGACTATGATAAGCTGCGAGAAAAAATTACACTCGGTAAAGCCACTTTTGCAGAAGTGAGAGAAGCACTCACCGAGCCTAATGTTGTTAATCTGACTAATACCCTCCATGCACTTTATTCGATGCGTTGGCACAGAGCAGTACTACATCTCTATCAGAATATTTGGGATAGAAAACGAGAACAGTACCCCGAATTAGCATGGGAATTACTTGAAAAGATTCCTCCCCGAATCGCACTTGCCAGTACGATTAACCGAGTCAGGATATTTAATACCGAAGAGTATAAGGCATTCATTCGTTCGCATCGCTATGCCGATCATGAATTTATCCGTGCACAGGTTGTCGTGTCACTGGGTTTAAATGGGGACCCGGATGATATTGAGTATTTGGTCAAGATGGTTCATTCGACTAATCACTATGTCGTTCAAACGGCGATGACGAGTTTAGCATTACTGGGTCATGTAAGGGCAAAAGAGGCGATGATTATACTTGAAAAGACCTATAGAGATGAGCCACGCGGAAAATTACTAAGAGAGTTATTAAAACAGGCCTATCGGTGGGAGCCATAATTCATTAGTTGCAAACCCCTTCCATCTGCGCTTTAATTTTGACAATTTCTACTTGTTTCTGTTCTTCATCTAACCAATTGTACTCGTCACCTTCTGTCAGGGCGACTCTTGGATATTGATAAAACTTCAGAAGTTTTTTTAATGTTTCACATTCCTTTTTCTTGTTTGCTTGTTGACTTGCCTTTTTCTTTTTTGCTAATTTTTCTTTTTTTCTTTTTTCCCTATTTTTATCAAGTGATTTTGATTTTTTTTTGAGGGCCTCATTGGCACGTTGAGTATCGTCGGTACTGACGTCATCTTTGATTTTTATGGTTTCAACAGCCCTATCTGTAGTCGTATTTGGTGATTTTTCACCATAATGCACCTTGCCT
Organism: uncultured Legionellales bacterium; assembly: GCA_913041115.1. Lineage (GTDB taxonomy): Bacteria > Pseudomonadota > Gammaproteobacteria > Eutrophobiales > Eutrophobiaceae > UBA11869. The sequence continues at coordinate 1,369 of CAJWIE010000098.1, forward strand.
TCATCATCAACCCACTTATATATTTCAGCCGGTGCTGCTAAAGTAAGTAGCATGCTGGTCAAAAAAATACACAAATTTGGGATGATACGTTGTGTGTTTTTTATGCTCAAAATAGATTTAACTCCATGATCTGCATGTTTTAGTATATGATTTTGGAGTCAATTTTGTAACCAGAGAAATAAAACTCTTGGTTAATTTCAAGGTCAAAGTAGTAATATTATGTTTATTATTAAACAGGCAGGTTAAAACATGTCAATATCAATAAAGTACATTATATTTATTGCAATCTGTGCATTATCCCATCCTGTATTTTCCGCAGTAGATATTGTGATTTGCGAGGATGCGGAAGGTAATCAAACGTTTCAGAAAGCATGCCCTCCGGGGACAAGCCTTGTTGGCGAGAAAAAAATAAGTGTAGGAAAAAATTCATCAGGGCCAGTCGATTTGAGTAAATTAAGTGTTTTACTGTATACAATACCCGACTGCGACACTTGCGAAAATGTTGCGATATATCTTAGAAGCCGTGATATTCCTTTTAGTGAAAAAGATGTTAGTAAGGATCCTAAAATACAGCAGGAGCTAACCAAACTTTCTGGCAAACTGAGTGTTCCTGTGACGGTTATCGGAGAGGAAGTTGTTTCCGGCTATAATCGCGAAAAAATAGGCAATATTCTTGACAGAATTATTTCTCCAGAATAAATATCACACAACATGAACCTATTTAAAACTAAACTCCTGGTACTGATAATTATTTTATTATCTTTTAATGGTTTTCTTAATTCAGAAGAGGTAGCTGAAAAAAATCTCACACCATTAGATGGCGAATTATTATTACCGGAAGGTTATAACAATACAGCGGAAGAAAAAAAATGTATTACTGTATGCAGTCAATGGGGGGAAGATTGTATTCTCAATATCAATCCTTCTGCTACAGGAGCGGGTACAAGTAGAAAATGCAGAAGAGTATGTAAATCATTTGCAGAGACATGTTTTTAAAAGTAGATTACGTTGTTCAAATAATTATCAAACGTTTAAACTCCTAAATAAAATCCCATGCGAAAGTGGCGGAATTGGTAGACGCGCTGGATTTAGGTTCCAGTGCCGCAAGGCGTGAGAGTTCGAGTCTCTCCTTTCGCACCATCATTGATAGGAATCAATTTGGGGTGGCGGCGCTATAATTGATATTGTTTTATCGTTAGCTTCTATGTAAACACCTAATTCATGCATAGTCCATTTACCTTGTTTCTTAGTTGCATACACATATACCTCCCCTTCATCTTTAGGTCCTGTAATAGTGTATTGTATATTTGCCTCACCTCCTGCTCCTCCAGTAGAAATGTTACCGATAATAAAAAAACCAGATTCGATTGGTGTTCCAATAATCTCTATTACTTCTGGATTATTTTGTACCGCGTGAAACGACATCTTATAAACATTACTTTCTTTCATTAATCCAAAGACAAAGAAAAATATACCCACGACAAACAGAATGACGAAAAGATAAGCTATTGCGCCACCAATAGCCCATTTTTTTTGTGTACTTTTAAAATCTTCAACATCCTTCCAGGTTTTATTTTTCCATGCCCATTCATTTCCTTTTACTCCTAACACGAACATAAAAATAAAACCGAAGATAGGGACCCATGTTAAAAAGGCG
>CAJWIE010000099.1 GCA_913041115.1 uncultured Legionellales bacterium
AAGCATCCTCACCAATACGCGATTTACAAGAAATTCAAATTAAAAGAAAAAGCGATTGGATTATTATTACTGTAAAGGCAAACGCATTTCTTCAACGTATGGTTCGAAATATTGTTGGTGTATTAGTCATGATCGGAAGTCAGAAAAAACCCACTGACTGGTCTTTGGAAGTTTTAAGAAGCTGTAATCGCGAAAAGGGTGGAATTTCTGCTCCAGCTCATGGGCTCACGCTTATTCAAATTGATTATCAAGAGGAATTACCAATAAATAAAACATCTTGTTTTAGTTTTTATTGAGCTATTTGTTTTTGCGATTTTAATGATGTCATTATTTTTTTCGTTTAAGATGATGGATTATGAGTTGGTTTGAAAAATTAATGCCTTCAAGAATCCGCACCGCGAGGCGTTCCCGCACGGTACCCGAAGGTGTATGGGTAAAATGTGCTCAATGTGACGCGCAACTCTATAAGGCTGAACTTGAACGCAATTTAAAAGTTTGCCCAAAGTGCTCTTACCATATGAGGATTTCTGCAAGAGAGAGGTTGAAATATTTCCTTGATTCTGGTCAGCAAAACGAATTAGCTAGTGAGATTGAGGCTGATGATCCACTTGGTTTTCGTGATAGCAAGAAATATACCGATCGTATATCTGATGCTAAGAAAAAAACCGGTGAAAATGAAGCATTAATTGTAATTAACGGCGAGTTAAATGGTAATCCTATTGTAACTTGTGCTTTTGAATTTAATTTTTTAGGCGGCTCTATGGGTTCAGTTGTTGGCGAACGCTTTTGTAGGGCGGTAAAATATAGCGCTGAATATCAAGTTCCTCTAGTATCTTTTGCGGCTAGCGGAGGAGCTAGAATGCAGGAATCTCTGTTCTCCTTATTTCAGATGAGTAAGACAGCATCAGCTTTAAAAGTACTTAGTGATAAAAAAGTACCATTTATATCTGTATTGACAGATCCAACAACAGGTGGTGTAGCAGCTAGTCTTGCTATGTTAGGCGATATTAATATAGCTGAACCAAGGGCTTTAATAGGTTTTGCTGGACCTAGAGTTATTGAGCAAACTGTTGGGCAAAAACTACCTGAAGGTTTTCAACGAAGTGAATTTCTCCTAGATCATGGCGCCATAGATATGATTATCGATCGTCGCAATATGCGAGATGAGATAGATAATTTAATTTCAAAACTACAACATGTGACTAAATCTCATAGTTAAGTGGAACCAACGTAATTTTGAAAAATTCTAAAACCTTAGATTCTTTGGAAGACTGGCTTGTTAGGTTAGAAACATTATCTTCTATAGAAATTAATCTTGGACTTGAGCGAGTTGATGTCGTTCTCAAGAGATTAAATCTCAAAAAATTTGAATACGTTATCTCAATAGCAGGAACTAATGGAAAAGGATCAACAGCAGCTATACTCTCAGCGCTGCTAAAAGAAATGAGTTTTTGTGTCGGTTCTTACACTTCTCCGCATCTACACAAATACAATGAAAGAATAAATATAAATGGGATTAGCGTATCTGATGAACAAATTGTTCAAGCATTCAAGCGGGTTGAGTCAAAACGTCAAACTGAACCATTAACTTATTTTGAGTATGGAACTTTAGCGGCGCTTTCAATTTTTGCAGAAAACCGCGTTGATATAGCCATTCTTGAAGTTGGTCTTGGAGGAAGGCTTGATGCGGTTAATGCAATAGATTCAAATGCTTGTGTTATTACGAATGTTACTCTCGATCATCGTCAATGGCTAGGTAATGATATTGAGTCCATTGCATTAGAGAAGGCCGGTATTATGAGAAAAAACAAGCCAGTTGTTTTCGGCTCAAAAACTGTTCCATCAAATATTAAAAAACATGCGCATAAGATCGGTTCGGATTTATTATTAGCTGGTATTGATTATGATTTCCTAGTTAATGAAAATGGAACATGGGATTGGTATTGTAAAAGTATAGTAGTCAATAATATTAAAAATCTTTCTCTTAATGGCATCCATCAAATAGAGAATGCATCTGCTGCGCTAGCATTAATTGCATCTTTAAAGAATATAAACTTCCCCAGTAAAAAAATAATAAACCGTTCTCTCAGAGATATTGTTTTGCCAGGTAGGCAAGAGGTTGTTTGTCTAAATGATGTAACCTGGTTACTTGACGTTGCTCATAATCCTGATGCTGCTCGTGTTTTGTATGACACTATTTTAAAACTCGACTACGACGGTAATTTGATTATTGTAGTTGGGTTCTTAATGGATAAACAAGTGAGCAGTTTTGTAAAAATTATTCATTCGTTAGTGCATCGATGGATTGTTTGTGATTTAGATCACCCACGAGCAATTCCAGCCGAGAAACTTTCCTTTTTGATATCCAGTCAATTAGATAAACCGGTTCAAATTACGGATTCAGTCATGAATGCACTTAGCCATGCCAATTCTATTGCAAATCCAGGTGATATGGTTCTAGTAACAGGTTCTTTTTATACTGTTGGTCCTGCACTTAAATGGATTGAATTACAGATCCAAGATAAATAGATTTTAATAGTTTATAATTACGACAAAATATTACGGTCTTCCCTTTATACCGATGGAAAAAGCTAAAAAAGAACGACTAATTGGTGCAATTATATTGGTGCTACTTTTGGTTTCTATTGTTCCTATGGTTCTTAACGGTAATTTCAAAGAAGCCCCAAAAAGGAATGATTCATTAGAGATACTTGATCAAATAAAAAAAGAAAGAAGAATAGAAACTATTGATCTTGAGAACAAGGAGAATCAAAGCAATTTGAAAGGTAGTTCCTTTTCTTCACCATTTAATATTTTTGTACATAATTATGCATTATGTTGATTTAACTATCATTATTATCGTTTTTATTTCCTCATTGCTTGGACTGCAAAGAGGTTTTATTAAGGAATTGCTTTCGGTCATATTTTTATTATTATCAAGTATTTTAGCATTAAAATATGGAGGGGATTTTAGCGGTTCTCTTCTAAGCTG
>CAJWIE010000100.1 GCA_913041115.1 uncultured Legionellales bacterium
TTTATTTCTCTCTAGATAGAATTACTTGCCCTGATATTTACCGTGCAGGTGATGGTGTACATAAGGCGTTCTTAAAGGTTGAAAATAAGTCAAAGTTGAATCCACTCCATCCGGTCTATCTTTATTTGGAAAAGCGTTGTTTTAATAATGCAAAATGCATTATTGCTAATTCCAATATGATTAAAAATGAGATTGTCTCAACTTATGAAATTAAATCTAATAAGGTGCGCGTAGTTTATAACGGAATTGAAAATAAAAAAATTAACTACAGTAAATCTTTTAGAAAAATATCTAAAGAATTTAATATAGATAAAAATACTCAAATATTATTGTATGTAGGAAGTGGATTCAAGAGAAAAGGTGTGCTTGAATTTTTACAAGTTGTTGAAAAATTAAAATCTTACGATATCAAAGCTTTTATTGTGGGTAAGGATAAAAATATTAGATATTATCAGCAACTAGCAAAAGAATTTAATATTGATAAAAAGGTAATATTTACCGGGCCGCGAGAAGATGTGGATGATTTTTATACAATTAGCGATATTTTCATACTCCCAACCCATTACGAGCCGTTTTCTAATGTAATATTAGAGGCTATGAATTTTAAGAATGTTGTTTTTACAACCCGTCAAAATGGCGCTAGTGAAATACTTAATCCGGAGTATATGGCAGAAAGCCCTAATGATCTATCCATTGTCCCAACAATAAAAAAACTGTTATCAGATAAAAATAAGTTAGAAGAAGAGAAAGTGACAAATAGGGAGACATCTAAAAAATTTTCTATAGAGAGGAATTTAAAAGAGTCATTAAAAATTATAAGTATGGTTGTTAATAATAGTTAATTTGTCTTTTTGGCAACCACTTGTATTTGAGCCAAGGCATTCCATGTTGTTTGGTCGATAGGTTTTCCAGATTTTCTTTTGCTTTTTATCCAAAAGTTATCATGGAAAAATCATAAATTAGTTCCGATATTTTTCTCTTTAAGTAATTGTTGGATCTTCGCCATTTATAAATTTTCCTCCCTATTGGTGTAAGTCTTTTCCCTTGTAAGCTGTAGTTATAGTTTAAATCTTGTATTTCAGCACTAATGATTGATGATTTGTCTAAATTATTGATTAGCTCGAATAAATCATAAGAAACTGGAGACCAGCTTTCTTTGGTGTTAAGTCTAAATGTTGCATGATGTCCGCCTGCAAAAACTGAAGGCCATATTTTTTGCTCAAACAGATCTTCATGGGGGACAACTATCACCATATATCCTCCAGGTTTAACCAATTTTCACCAATGTTCGATAGCAGATGGAACGTTTTTCATATGCTCTAAGCAATGAGAGCTATTAACACAATCATATGACTCTGCATCTTTGTATTTGAGAATCTCTTGCGCGTCACCATCTTCAATGTCAAATACTTCTGCTGAACTTGTTACCGCATCATTTCCTCCGCCAATATCAATAACTCTTCCGCCAAAATATTTGTCAAAAAAATCTTTTGATCTAACTTGTGCAGTTTTTGTTGATTCTTTCATTATTGGTATAGTATGTAAAAATGTTTATTTTGAGGCTTATAATACCAAATATATTAATTTATACATAGTATATGAAAGTATTAATTGAACTTCCCACCTGGTTGGGGGATTGTGTTATGGCAACACCTGCTATTGAAAATATCGTAAATTTTTCCAATGATGTAGAAATTACCTTTATTAGTTCTTTTGTATCAATTGAAGCAATGAAATATCATCCAAAAGTGGCAAAAACAGTCATTTTGGATAAAAAATACGGTGTTTTATATAAAAGTTCAAAGAGCTTGGGATATTTTGACGAATTTTTCTCATTTAGAAGTTCAGTGCGATCAAAATTTATGAAATTTTTCATATCAGCAAAAAATAAGTATCAATTTGATAAAAGTAAATACAATGTAGGGCATCAAGTTGAAAAATATAATAATTTTGTTAATAATTCCTTAAATATAAATTCAACGCCAGGAAAACTATTACTTTACACAAACTCAAAACTCAAAACTCAAAACTCAAAATTACCACTTCTTGGGATAAATCCAGGTGCATCATACGGTAGCGCCAAGCGCTGGTATCCCAAAGAATTTGCAAAAGTTGCTAGTGAATTGTCAAGCCAATATGATATTGTTATTTTTGGCGGTCCTAGTGAAAAAGACATTGCTATGGATATTGAAAAATCACTCATTGAAAAAGGTGTTAATAATTATCAAAATCTAGCAGGCAAAACCACTATTCCAGAGTTGATTGATCGTATTTCAAAGCTTGATTTGTTTATTACAGGAGATAGTGGCCCAATACATGTGGCGGCAGCTTTTCAAATTCCAACAGTGACTATATTTGGCCCTACCAAGGATGACGAAACTTCACAATGGATGAACGATAAAAGTATTATTGTGAAAAAGAATCTTGATTGTCAGCCTTGCATGAAACGTACTTGTCCCTTACAACATCATGATTGCATGAATCTCATCAAGGCAGTGGATGTTTTGAGTGCCGTTAAAACTTTTAATTAATCTTTAAAAGCTTGGTCAATTAAGTGGCAAATTGTATGTCCAATCACAATATGCATTTCTTGAATGCGTGGCGTATCTTCGGCTGGAACTACTAAGTTAATATCACATAAAGTGCTCATATCGCCACCATCTCGACCACTAAAACCAATGGTTTTGCACCCCATGTCTTTTGCAAGCTTTAATGCGCTGATAACATTCCCGCTACTGCCGCCAGTACTAATGCCAATTGCTACATCATCCTTATTTGCTAAAGCCTCAACTTGACGCTCAAATACGTGTAAGTAACCATAATCATTAGCAATTGCAGTAATCGCCGATGTGTCTGTAGTAAGTGCAATAGCAGACAATCCT
>CAJWIE010000101.1 GCA_913041115.1 uncultured Legionellales bacterium
TGTTACCAGAACCGGATTTTGAATCCGGCGCGTCTACCAGTTCCGCCACCCCGGCTAGGTAAAGTGATAGCCCGCAAGTATAAGGAAAGTCACCCCAGGGTCAAATTTCAATTACGATATTTAATAACCATTTTCTGATAATATCGCGCGCCATGTTAACGAAAGATTTCTCATATAATCTTCCCGAAGGTCTTATTGCTCAAAATCCAGTCGATGAGCGTGGTAATAGTCGTATGCTGGTATTAGAAAGAGGGCTCGGAATAGCTGACACTTCATTTCAAAAACTTCCCGAATATTTAAAATCAGGAGATCTTGTTGTTTTAAATGATACCTTTGTTATCCCAGCGAGATTATTTTTGGAAAAAGAATCTGGAGGGAAAGTCGAGCTTGTGCTTGAACGCATTATTGATAGAAAAGAATTGATGGTTCAACTTCGAGCAAACAAAACACCTAAATCTGGAACAATTTTAATTCTTGATAATAAAAAAATATTTTTAGTTAAAAAAAAGATTGAAGGTTTATTTTTACTTAATTATTTAGGAGAAGGTGAAATTATAAATTTATTTAATGAGTTTGGTCATGTGCCATTACCCCCGTATATAAAAAGAATTGATAATTCTGTTGATAAGGAACGATACCAAACCGTTTTTTCTGACAAACCTGGTGCGGTAGCTGCACCAACCGCAGGATTACACTTTACAAAAGATATGTTGAATAAATTAAGTGAGAATGGCATTAACAATGTTAAATTAACATTACATATCGGTACAGGGACATTTCAACCTGTGCGGGAGGAGTATGTTTCTGAACATAAAATGCATAGTGAGTATATGTCTATAGATAAAGATGTTATAAACAAAATTATAGAGACAAAAAATAATGGCGGAAGAATACTCGCAGTTGGTACCACTGTTGTTAGAAGTTTGGAATCTGCTGTAAGAAATGATGTCTTAACTGCTTTCGAGGGCGAAACAGATATTTTTATATACCCAGGTTATAAATTTAATGTAGTCGACATGTTACTTACGAATTTTCATTTACCAGAATCTACGTTGCTGATGTTGGTTTGTGCATTTGCCGGCAAAGAAAATGTGATCGAGGCCTATCATCATGCTATTAGCAAACAGTATAAATTTTATAGCTATGGTGATGCGATGTTGCTAATTAACGAAAAATAAATCATAAGCAATGAATTTTGAATTAATAAAAGAATTTAATAGTGCAAGGCGAGGCAGACTTGAGCTTTCTAATGGCATGGTAGATACACCAGTTTTTATGCCGGTAGGAACTTATGGTACCGTCAAATCAATGACGCCCGAAGAGCTAGTTGAAATAGGTACAGAAATTATTCTCGCAAATACATTCCATCTTATGTTAAGGCCGGGAGCAGATGTTATCGAAAAGTTTGGTGGATTACATAAGTTTATGCATTGGCAAAAGCCTATTTTGACAGATTCAGGCGGGTATCAAGTTTTTAGCTTGGCTAAATCAAGAAGGATTACAGAGCAAGGAGTTCATTTTCGTTCCCCAATTGATGGAGAACAAATATTTTTGGGTCCGGAAGAAGCAATTCAGATGCAGCATGTTTTAGGTGCAGAAATTATTATGGTATTTGATGAATGTACCCCTTATCCCTGCTCCGAAAAAGAAGCATTAGACTCAATGGAATTATCATTGCGATGGGCAGACAGATCAAAGCGGGCACATAGTAAAAATAAAAATGCTTTGTTTGGTATTATTCAAGGAGGGATGTATGCAAAATTACGCAAGAAATCTTTGAATGGGCTTTGTGAAATAGGTTTTGATGGGTATGCAATTGGCGGTCTTTCTGTTGGCGAACCTATTGAGATGATGTTAGATATTCTTGATCAAATAACTTTAAAAATGCCGGAAGATAAACCACGTTATTTGATGGGTGTTGGCACACCAGAGAATATTATTGAGGCAGTTTGCAAGGGAATTGATATGTTTGATTGTGTTATGCCTACGAGAAACGCAAGAAATGGACATCTTTTTACAGAATATGGGGATATTCGTATTAAAAACACCAAATATAAGCTCGATGAACTTCCACTTGATGAAAATTGTAATTGTTACTCATGTAAAAATTACTCACGCGCCTATTTACATCATCTTTCAAGAACTAACGAGATATTAGGCGCACGATTGAATACCAAACATAATCTTTATTATTATCAACATTTGATGAAGGGTTTACGATTAGCCATAGAGGAAGAACGATTGACCGAGTTTGTTAAAAATTTTTATACAAAACGTGGGACAGGCTAATTTGCCCAATTTCCAATATCTTGCTAGTTTTTATGTAAATCTAAATTTGCCTTAGCTATACTGAATTTCTCATTGTTGTGTCATAATACCGCGCTTTTAAAAACAGAGTTAAAGCCAATATGATAGATTTTTTCATTAATAACGCATGGGCGGCCCCCGCACAACAACCTGGTTTTGCGAGTTTTCTGCCATTGATCATATTAGTTATAATTTTTTATTTTATTTTAATACGCCCACAAATTAAGCAAGCAAAACAACATAAACAGCTAGTTGCTTCCTTAACAAAAGGCGATGAAATTGCTACAAATGGCGGGTTATTAGGCAAAATTAAAGAAGTCGGCGATAATTTTATTATTGTTGAGATATCAAAAGAAACAGAAGTAAGAATACAAAAACAATCTGTATCAATTATTTATCCGAAAGGAACATTAAAGACACTTTAGTATAATTAATTACAGATATTAAATATGGTTTAAATCATGAATCGTTACTCTTCTTGGAAATATATTTTAATACTTTTTTTAATAGGGCTGGGCCTACTGTTTGCTCTGCCTAATATCTACGGAAAGGACCCCT
>CAJWIE010000102.1 GCA_913041115.1 uncultured Legionellales bacterium
GCATTATCAAAAACCATATTCTCAAAAAATAATTTCAAACGGTAATTTATTATGGGTTTTCGATGAAGATTTAGAGCAAGTTACAATAAAGAACATTGATAATAAGATTGAAGAAACGCCGGCAGGTATTATTTTGGGAAATAAATCTATTCATGAACATTTTATTCAAGTAAATATGGGAACTATTGATGGATACGATTGGATTGAATTAACACCAAAAAATCTTGAAGCACAATATAAACATATAAAAATAGGTTTTGAGCAGGATAAATTAAGGATGATGATAATAATTGATAATCTGGAGCAAACTACCCGTATAGATTTTTCTAATTTTAAAAAAAATATCACCTTATCAGCAAATATTTTTGATTTTGAAGTTCCGAATAATGTTGATATTTTTGATGAAACAAAATAAACATTAATTGTTATTATGTTTATCAAATACAGAATCTAGTAACTCATGGAAAACGAGAATGATTACCGGCCTCTTGCAGATCGAATGCGTCCTGCATCTATCGAATACTATGTAGGACAAAAGCATATTTTAGGTAGTGGAAAACCTTTGAGACAAGCCATTGAACAAGGAAGTTTACACTCAATGATTTTTTGGGGTCCACCCGGTACTGGAAAAACAACATTAGCAAGATTAATTTCAAAATCATGTGATGCTCAATTCCTAACTCTTTCTGCAGTTCTGAGTGGTGTAAAAGATATACGAGTGGCTATAGATCGGGCAAACCAATATAGAGATGTTTACAACAAAGATACAATATTGTTTGTTGACGAAGCACATCGATTTAATAAGACACAGCAAGATGCATTTTTACCATATGTTGAAAACGGCACAATTGTATTCATTGGCGCAACAACAGAAAATCCTTCATTTGAACTCAACAATGCATTGTTATCTAGATTAAGAGTTTATGTTTTAAAATCATTAGAAAAAAATGAAATAAGTGAGATTATCAACCAAGCTTTGACTGACAATGTAAATGGTTTGGCAGAATCTAAGCTAAAAATAGATAATGATGTATTAATGAAATTAGCAAATGTTGCAGATGGAGATGCACGTCGAGCACTGAATTTATTAGAAATTATATCTGATCTTGCTGAGGATAAAACAATCACAAAAGAGTTACTCTGCGATGTATTAAAGGATGGATCATTAAGACGATTCGATAAAAGTGGTGAAGTTTTTTATGACCAAATCTCTGCCTTACATAAGGCTGTAAGAGGCTCAAATCCGGATGCATCACTCTATTGGTTTGCGAGAATGATAGATGGCGGATGCGACCCTTTCTATATTATTCGACGCGTTGTCCGTATGGCATCTGAAGATATCGGTAATGCCGATCCCAGAGGTATCAGGCTTGCACTAGATGCATGGGAAACACAGGAACGTTTGGGTTCGCCAGAGGGCGAACTAGCAATAGCACAAGCTATCGTATATCTTGCTTGTGCTGCTAAAAGTAATGCTGTTTATAAGGCATTTAATTTAGCAATGAATGATGCTAAAGAATTAGGTTCAAAAGATGTTCCTCTTCATTTACGTAATGCCCCAACAAAACTAATGAAGGAGCTAAATTATGGCAAAGATTATCAATATGCACATAATAAACCTGATGCATATGCGGTGGGAGAAAATTATTTTCCGGACGATATGAAACCAAGAAAGTATTATTACCCTGTAAATAGAGGGCTGGAAATTAAAATTGCTGAAAAATTAGCAATATTAAGAGAGCGGGATAAGCAAGAAAATAAATAATTATGATGAATATAATATCTATAGCGATAGGTGGTGCTGCTGGCTCTTTATGTAGGTACGGCATGTCAAATGGCATTTATTTTTTATTTGGACGAGATTTTCCTTATGGTACATTGGCGGTAAATATTCTGGGATCAATAATTATGGGAATTGCTTATACCCTAATGATTGAGCGATTTGATGTAACACCAGAATGGCGCGCAGGCATAATAATAGGATTACTTGGAGCATTCACCACTTTTTCTACATTTTCTATCGAAACATTAAATCTCATTGAAGCTGGTGAAAATTTGAAAGCTGTGTTTAATATATTGTTAAGTGTTACGCTCTGCGTATCCGGTTGTTGGTTAGGAATGATTCTTGGGAGACAAATATGATTAGCACATCTGTTTTAATTGTTCGTATATATTTACATGAATCACAATCAATAATGAAAGAATTATTGGAATTTCTACATGATGAAAGTAAAGTCCGTGGAGTCAGTGTTTTTAGAGGGATAACTGGGTTTGGTACCTCGGGTAAATATCATTCGTCTAACTTGATTGATATGTCTCTTGATCTACCGCTTATTATTGAATTTTTTGATATACCTGAAAAGATAGAACCAATAATTACAGAATTAAATAAAAAAATAAAACCGGGGCATCTTATTTATTGGCCCGCAAACATAAATATGTAAAGGAAATATATTTATAATGTTAGATCTGCAATTAATAAGAAATAAATTAAATACCATTGCTGAAGCATTAGAAAAACGTGGCGTGTCATTAGACAAAAATAAAATTCAAAAATTTGAAGATAAGCGTAAAACAATACAGATTAAAACCGAAAAACTTCAAGCTGAACGTAATCTCATTTCGAAAGAAATAGGAGAAATGAAAGCAAAAGGAAAAGACACAGAAAGTCTCCTCAAAAAGGTTTCATCAATCAAAAGCCAACTCAAAAAAAATGAGGAACAGTTAACTGTAATTCAAAAGGAACTGAATGAATTGATAATAACAATTCCTAATATACCTCACGCATCTGTACCAGAAGGTAGCACTGACGAAGATAATCAACTAGTAAGGGACTGGGGTAAAAAGCCAAGTTTTGATTTT
>CAJWIE010000103.1 GCA_913041115.1 uncultured Legionellales bacterium
TGCTGGCTGTTTTAGTTTTGGAGTACATAATTTAGAAGTTATAGGCGCTTTTTTTTTGGTAATTAGTTATACCTTAGACAATTGCGATGGGGAGGTTGCACGTATTAAAAATATGTCTTCCGAATTTGGTGCAAAATTCGATGACATGGCGGACTGGATAGTTGATGCAAGTTTTTTTATTGCTCTAGGATATGGAGTAAGCCAGGCAAATGAGCAAATTTTTTGGCTTTGGCTAGGCATTATTGCTGCGCTCGGCGCTTTTATTGATTATATTGTTGATTTACATTACTACGCTAAAAATAAAGAAAAAATTGATGTAATAACAAGAGAAGAACAAGCCGTGCAATTTAAGCAGCCTCACAATACATTAGATTGGTTAATCTATATATTCCATAAATTAAGTCGTGCTGATTTTTGCTTTATTGTATTGATATTGGCTATATTTAATATAACGTATCTATTGTTACCAATTGCCGCAATTGGCGCACAAATATATTGGGTTACTGATTTATTTGAACGTGCGAGAGGTTATCACACATAGATAAAACTAAATAATATATTTTAATTATGTCTTTGCACTGAGAATTTAGCCAGAGAGTATAATGCGTCTGAATACTTAGACGATGGTAATTGGTTTAACGCATTAATAGCTAGTTCTGATTCTTGATACGCGATTTTTGCTGTGTATGAGATTGCACCTGTAGAGTTTATTGCATCTTTTATTAGTGCAATGTTTTTAAGACCACCATTTGCAATAGAGTTTCGTATTATTTTTGCTTGGTTTTTATCCCCATTCCACATGGCATATAGTAGTGGGAGTGTTGGGTTACCCTGAGATAAATCGTTACCAATATTTTTTCCTAGTTCACTTTCAGAAGAGCTATAGTCAAGTACATCATCGATTAATTGAAATGCAGTTCCAAGATGACGTCCGTAGGTTGCCATGGCTTTTTCTTCTTTTGCAGTTTTATTCGATATTACAGCTCCTAATTGTGCAGCAGCCTCAAATAATTTAGCCGTTTTATTACGAATTACATTAAGATAATTATTTTCACTTGTCTCTGATTTATTACGATTTATTAATTGTTGTACTTCTCCTTCAGCAATAGTGTTAGTTGCTTCAGAAAGAATTTGCATTATTCGGAGAGAGTCCACATTAACCATCATTTGAAAGGCACGTGAGTAGACAAAATCACCTACCAAAACACTCGCCTCATTACCCCAACGCTGGTTCGCAGTTTTTTGGCCACGTCTCAATATGGACGCATCAACCACATCATCATGTAGCAAAGTTGCGGTATGAATAAGCTCAATAATTGCGGCTAGATTGATATGTTGGCTACCTTGATAGGAGAATATTTTTGAGCTTAATATTACTAATGCTGGTCGAAGCCGTTTACCTCCCGTATTTATAATGTATTGTCCTAACTGATTTATCAGCGGAACATCCGAGGATAGGCTTACCTCTATTAATTTATTAACACTCGTCATATCATCCGAAATAAGGTCGTGTATTTGGCTGATATCAGTTGTTATTATTTTTTCTGTTGTTACGTTTTTTTGGTTCACTTTGAATGTCTAAAGGTTTTTTGTTGCTATGATTTTGTCAAATTATCTAAAAAATTAGCAGAATCACTCTTAATTCCTAACAATATTGGGAATTTTAGCATTCTTACCTTGTCACCACCTGTTGAATTTCTTAGAATCTGCCCCCTTTATTATATATATAGATTATTTTGATGATGTTGGAGAATTATAATGCAAGCGGTAATTAGGGCTGGTGGCAAGCAATATAAAGTCGAAAAGGGCGATAAGCTCAAGATTGAGAAGCTCGATAAAGAGGTAGGAAAAAGCATCAAGATCAATGATGTATTAATGATTGTCGATGGTGAAAAAGTTACTGTGGGCACGCCTGTCGTTAAAGAGGCGCATGTAAATGCTAAGGTAGAAGGTCACGGTAGAGGGCCAAAGATAAAAATCGTTAAATTTGGACGTCGCAAACATCATCGTAAACAGATGGGGCATCGTCAGGCATATACAGAAATTAAAATCACAAACATAGCAGTAAATTAAGGCGAATTAGGAATGGCTCATAAAAAAGCAGGTGGTAGCACAAGAAATGGTCGGGATTCTCAATCGAAGCGTCTCGGGGTTAAAAAATTTGGTGGCGAAATTGTGAAGGCGGGTAATATTATCATCCGTCAGAGAGGCACCAAATGGCATCCTGGTATAAATGTTGGGTTGGGTCACGATCATACATTATTTGCCACAAGAGAAGGAAAGGTTGAATTTAATCAAAGAGGACCGAAGAAACGAACTTTTGTTGATGTGGTTGCGGGTTAGTTATTTTATTACACATATTTATAAAAACCCCGCCATTCGCGGGGTTTTTTGTTTTACTAGGGTAAATTATTTTTTTAAGCAATAGGAACAATTTTTTTATGAAATTTGTTGATCAAGCAACGATAAGAGTTGAAGCTGGAAATGGAGGTGATGGTTGTCTAAGTTTCCGACGCGAGAAATTTATTCCAAAAGGTGGCCCCGACGGAGGTGATGGCGGTGATGGAGGAAGTATATATTTAATTGTTGATGAAGGATTAAATACTCTTGTTGATTTTCGTCATAATCGCTTATATCGAGCAAAAAATGGTCAACCAGGAATGGGGCGTGATCGTTTTGGTAAAAATGCAGACAATTTACATGTAAAAGTACCTATAGGGACACTCGTATATGACGATGAAACAAACGAATTGATTGGTGATTTACTAACTAAAAATGAAAAACTTTTGGTTGCTCAGGGTGGTTTTCATGGACTAGGAAATGCAAGATTTAAAAGCAG
>CAJWIE010000104.1 GCA_913041115.1 uncultured Legionellales bacterium
CTCTCTGCAAAAATATCTGATTTTATATTAGTAAAAGGAACTCTTATCTTCGAATGAACATTTAGCTGTGAGTGCTTATTCATCCCGTTGAGATTTAAAATTCTTCTAACTGTTAATTTACTCCATTCTGCGTAGTGACTGAACGTTTCATCAAAGTCCACCACAATAATTCCAACTTGAGATGATCTAACCCTCTTCGTATTGGCGAAGGAAACTGGAAGAAATGCAGGCCTTTTCTTATTGGCGTTATCTACAGATTTAATATGAGCAAGTTTGACCTCAAATTCTTGAGCTGTTAATTTAGTTGAATCAGTATTTTCTCGACTAGGTTTATCAACCTTTAATCGAGCATCCTTAGAATTGAAGGCCACCTTTATCCTATCTCTTGATGAATTTACGCTAGGAACTTTTAACAGCTGGCCTGGATTAATTAGATCTGGATGCTTAATTTGATTTAGCCCAAGCAATACACTTACTTCAGTATTAAATCGTCTAGCAATTTTCGTTAAATTATCTCTACGACTCACCCGATATTTAGTCACTTCACCATCATATTGCTTGTGATTTCGCTTTACCATGCGAACAGGAGAATTGATAGAATATCCCCTCCTAGGCAAACGAAGTACCTGTCCGATATATATTTTGTTTCTATGGCTGAGATTGTTATAAGAATACAACTTGTCAACTGATGTTTTAAACCGTGAAGCAACACCCGACAAGGTATCCCCTCTCCGAACGGTATACCATTTTGAACGTATCTGCCTTTTATGGCGTTCATTCGCGGGGATAATCCGATAAAAATCATTTTGTTGAGAAAAGTTATTTGAGGGTGCCTGAAAGGTGAAATTTCGTGGAATACGCTTCTGTCCTGATATGACAGGTCCTCTAAGGGCTGGATTATATTTTGCTATTTCATCACGCGTCATATTAAAGTGAGTCGCAACACTATCGATGTGGACAAAATCTTTAAAAACAACGGAAGATAAATTCAAAGGCTTATCAAAAACAACATTTGGGAAGTATTTTCTCTTGTTTCTTACAACATGCAGCGCCGCCAAAAACTCCGCATAGAAATTTTTAGAGGCAAAACCAAAAGTACGACTTCTGTAGTCATTAATCACATCTACGATGCTGCCACCATGCCGCTTTTTGGCTCTCTTCATTCCCTGGGTACCATGATTATACGCTGTAACAGCAAGCGGCCAACTTTGCAAAGCTTCAAAATTTAATTTTAAAAGTTTGGCTGCGGCAACAGTGGACAGAATTGGATCTCGACGTTCATCCACATCGTAACCAACTCTCATAAACAAACGTCCCGTTCCACGAGTGAATTGCCAAATTCCAGCCGCCCCGGCGCTCGAATAAGCATTGACTTGAAACGAAGACTCAACGTGAGGGAGGACAGTTAATTCTAGAGGTAATTTAGCCTTAGAAAAAATTTGGTTAATTCGGTCTTGATACATGCCAGAAGTTTTAAGGCCAGTACCAAAGCGGTCCTTCTGCCCTATTTGAACTCTAACTTGCCGAGAGGCCTTTCTGAAATTCGACTTCACCAAGCGATATACTCTCTTGGCATCTCCACTTAAAGATAGAGGGTTTTTAGTTCGCGCTATTTGCAGCAGTAACTTTTTATATTTTCGCTTAACTCGTTCCAGCCTATATTCTCTTGCCCTGCGAGACATTTTTGACCCGTTTTTGATGTAAACGACCTCATAGATAATGTCAAGCTTGTGCAAATCATGAACAACATAATGGTCAGTCGAGTATTCGCTATAAATTTTTTTCCAAAACTCTACCCTTGATTCGAGCCCTACCGGGGTCGAAAAGTGGTAATGATGTAATGTGTGAACTTCTCTGTTGAGGTTAGCGTGTGCATACTCTTGGGAAGAAAGCATTAACACCAAACACAACAAAACTACTTTATTAATCTTAGCTAGCAAATTTCACCTTTCACTCGTAGTGCAGTTTTACTTTTTTAGGGAATAAACCTAGATATTTGAAGGTACTGGTTTAAAAAGGATTCGTACAATATCATCTAATAGTAATGCTAAGTGCTTTATTTTTCAAAGGCTACCAGAGCTAAAATACCCCGTCAAGATAAATCCATCACTTTAAAACTGATCCGAGCTAATGTTTGTCGATATTTTGTGAAATTGTTAACCCCCGCATGAACTTATTTAGTTTGCGTCGAATATTCACCATTGAGCTTGTACACAAAAGACAGTAACTCGGCTACTACCTGGTATAAAGATGCCGGAATTTCTCTGTTTAAATCAACTTGCGAAAGAAGGTGGACCAAGTCTGGATCTTCCTTAATAGGGATATTGTTTTCCTTTGCTAGCGCAATAATTTTCTCCGCTATAAATCCCTTGCCTTTCGCGGTAACCAAGGGAGCTTTGTTAACTCGACTGTCGTATCGCAGTGATACCGCAGACCGACTAAACTTCTTTCCAGAATCACTCATGTTGTCAAATCTACCAATCGTTTAGAATCATCAATTAATAACTGATTCAGTTGATTACCCAAATTATCCTCAATCTTACGAACGACAGAACAGGATGCGTTAACTTCAAAACCCAATTCTCCTAACCGTGCGCAAAACTCTTTAAGGTTGCCGTCAATAAATTGAGCTATATCTTGATTTTCTACATCAATTCGTACTGAAATGGACTCCTTATTCATTTTTGCATCCACACGAAGATTTCCGAGAGCAGATAATTCCAACAGAAAAACAAGAAGTACACCGTCATTATCTTTATTATTTTTACCTTTCCCCTCCTCATCAACATGCCGTACAT
>CAJWIE010000105.1 GCA_913041115.1 uncultured Legionellales bacterium
TAAAAGTCTTCGACAGTGCCCGTCGGGTGGAAGTATTTGTTACCGCGGGCGCGCCAAGTCAAAAGGTCATAACACCGACTGGTAATGGACTTGAGCTTAATGGCAAAACCCACCCCAACGATCTCTATACCGGAGAATCGGTATCACTAGGTTTCTTATTCGATGGCGAACCAGCTAAAGATGCACAGGTGACCCTTGTCCGACAAGGCGAAAAGTATCGTGATAATAGTAAGCCGATGCGCTTTACCACGGACGCTAGAGGCACCTTTGAAGTGAGTTTTGATGCACCCGGTATG
Organism: uncultured Legionellales bacterium; assembly: GCA_913041115.1. GTDB lineage: Bacteria > Pseudomonadota > Gammaproteobacteria > Eutrophobiales > Eutrophobiaceae > UBA11869. The sequence continues at coordinate 297 of CAJWIE010000105.1, forward strand.
TACTTTATCGAGGTTGAATATAAAGACGATCGCGCAAAAGCGCCAGCGATGGTGAGATTAGGTAACTATTCAGCCGTCATTGAAGTACTGCCTCTATAACGTGTTCAGGGCGCGCCAGCGCCCTGATTATTTTACACCCTACGCTAAAAAATTCCTCGCCGAGGCAAATCCAAGCTGAGCTAACTTTGGTATCTTTTAGACGCGTTGTACCCAACCAATAGAGGAACTTTTATGTCGAATAATGCTTACGTCCCACCCAAAGTATGGGAGTGGGAACCCGGTAACGGTGGTAAATTCGCCAACATTAACCGCCCAGTTTCTGGTGCGACTCACGAGCAGCCACTGCCCAAAGGGGAACACGATCTTCAACTCTATTCCCTGGCAACACCCAATGGACAAAAAGTAACTATCCTACTTGAAGAACTCCTTGAGGCCGGCGTTAAAGAAGCCGATTACGATGCCTATCTTATTAACATATTAGAGGGAGAGCGGTTCTCGAGCGGATTTGTTGACGTTAACCCAAATAATTTAACTTTTAAATCATCTTCTAAAGATTGAATTTGTCTACTTATAGCTGATTGACTAAGATTTAGATTAACTGTGGCGCTCGTAAAACTACCTGCTTCAGCAACTGCATGAAAAATTTTTAATTTATCCCAATCCATTATTTATTTAAATTAATTATATACCTTCCAGAAGTTTCTCCTTTAAGCATTTTTGGAAAGACATTTAAAAGTTCATCTAGACTTATTTCTTTAATTGATTGGTTTAATTTTTCAAAATCAATTAAATTTGTAGCTTCATTCCAAATAAATTTTCTTCTTTTGCTGGAAGCATTAACTGAGTTTATTCCCCAAAGTTTTATTCCTCTTATTATAAAAGGCATAACAGTTGTATTTAATTTTATATCAGATGCATTTCCGCAAGCAGCAACAATTCCAGAATCTTTTGTTTGAGCAAGTACGTTAGCAAGAATATTTCCTCCAACAGTATCTACTGCTCCATCCCACAAACCTTTATCCAGTGGCTTTGCTTCTTTATCAAAATCTGCTTTATTTATAATGTTTTTTGCACCAATTGATTTCAAGTATTCATTATTATCTGGCTTACTAGTAACAGCAGTTACATTATATCCAAATTTAGCAAGTATCATTACAGAAATACTTCCAACACCACCGGATGCTCCTGTTACAATTACATCATTTACTTTTTCTCCTAACAATAATTCTTCTCTGGCTTTAATTGCAAAAGAACACGACAATGCTGTAAATCCTGCAGTTCCTAAAATCATTGTTTGTTTTGTTGTAAGAGATTGTGGTTTTGTAACTAAAAAATCTCCATTAACTTTTGCATATTGAGAATAACCACCATAATAAATTTCACCAACACGCCAGCCTGTTAAAATTACTTCGTCACCAGGTTTAAAATTATTATTTTCACTTTCAACTACTGAACCTGAAAAATCAATGCCTGGAATATGTGGAAACTCTTTTACTAATCGAGCACCATTTCTCATTATTAGTGCGTCTTTGTAGTTTAAACTAGAATAATCAACTTTTACTAAAACATCTCCGTGTTTTAAAAAACTTTTTTCTATAGATTTAACTTCTCTTGTAAATTTTTCTCCACTTTGATTAATAACTATTGCTTTAAAGCTGTCCGACATTGATGTTAATTATATAAAAGATTTATTTACTAATAAATCTCAGATATCTATTTTGATAACCTAAATCTTCCTTAAATTTACCTAAATAATAATTTGTAATAGTTGTTGCTTGCTCTTTTTTAATTCCTCTTGTCGTCATGCATTGATGAGTAGCATCAATAGATACTGCAACTCCTTTAGCATCCAATGCTTCCATTAAAGTTTTTGCAATCTGCATAGTTAATCTTTCTTGAGTTTGAAGTCTTTTTGAGAAAACTTCAACGACTCTTGCTAATTTACTTAAACCCACCACTCTTTTTTTTGGAATATAAGCAACATGCGCTTTACCAATAATTGGCGCCATCTCTGAACTAAAAAGTTTACCCATCCAAGCCTGAGACTTTCTGTCCTGCTGAATTACAAAGTTGTTTTCTTTTACATTGAACAAAATATCTTTTTCTTTCCCTGGATCCCCTGCCAAACTTTCATTATTTTTATGGCGTTGATCGTAAGGAAATTCTTCTCTAGAAAGTAACCTCGGGAATCTCCTTTCTCTTAAGTCCATATAGCGAAACGCTTTAAAAATATCACTTTTATTTTTTATCGCATCAATTTCCTCTTTATTTAAAAAACGAGCCTGACCATTTGAATATGATTTTTGAATAGGATCACCAGCCTCAGTCACCACCTGCTTGGCCTGAAAATCAGAAGTAATAGAACCGTCATCCAATGTAGCAAGAAATAATTCTGCATCGGTTATTGTTTTCCTTGTTGGCTCGCCTAAACCCAGAGCTGTTTGACTATCATGGCAGCTTTCGCAGGAACGAGCG
>CAJWIE010000106.1 GCA_913041115.1 uncultured Legionellales bacterium
AACTGGCGACACCGGAAACACGCGCCCATAGCGCTCGATGAGTCAACGTATCGGTTGCACTTCGCAAGGCAATTGATGGGCTATGTGCGTGGCGTTTTAAAAGCGTCAGTAAATCAAGCATGCGCTGTCTCCTGAAAGCTTTGAACCAAGCTTTGTGGTGGTATTGTATCGGCTAACTTATAGCTTGCTGTCCAGCCGGCAAAAACACTGGGTTGGTGCGCATAATAGGAACCCCATTCAGCGTTAGCATCCAAGTCCAATTTACTACGTTCAGCCAACGCAAGCTTTTGCAGCTCAATACCGCGACGCTCTAAAAAGTGCGCCAAACCGCGTGTCGCTGTAAATAAAATTAATGTTGTACCTGGTGCTGATCCAAATACAGGAGGACAACCATTTACAGCAGCAGGACAGGATCAAGGGTTAGCAACATCACAAGGAATGCAAGCCAAAGGTGAAGATGTTAAACCTGAATTGCTCACAGGGGAAAAATCATTGAAAAGTCTTTATAACCTAAATAAGAAAGAGCGCAGGTTTGGAAAATAAAGGTAGAGAAATAATAGCAACAATAATAGACGATATTATTGCAGGTAGAGATTATAAAGCACGTACAACTGTACAAGATGTTCTATCAACTAATTCTACTAATAGAGTAACGGAACTTAAAAAAGATCACGTAGAAACAATGTTTAAGGAAGATGATGTTTAAGTATAATAGGGAATCTTTTTTACCAACAGATCAACGTCAAGAGTTAAATGAAATCAGTGATGAAGAAAATCCTGAATTTATGTTCCAAACAATGCATATGAAGCTTGTGATTGCTATAGCAAATGGAAAAATTAACGCTAAAAAAGCAGCATTAGAAGAGTTGGCTAATCGTGGTTATGATAAAAACGGTAAATGGGTTGGATGGGATGAGGATCCATCACAAACTGCCCAAACTGCCAAGAAACGTGTGGCTGCAAACAAAGCAATGCAAAGGAAAAGATTCGTATAAATAAAACTATACACTTTAGGAAATATAGATATGAAATTAAAAGCTGCAAATACTGTTAGTACAGCAACAAATTTAAGTTTAGGAAACGCTACTGCTATAGCCGTAACTACTACCGCTGTTACATTAATTACTATCATAGATAGTGATGGAACTGAAGGTAATACTAACGGAACAGTAGTTGGGTCTATTTCATTGCCGGCAAGTGTAACTCAAATTATACAAAAAGACGCAGACCAATTCATTAAGTGTAGTGTTACGAATGCTCAATATACACCAGTAGCACGATCAAGTTATTAAGGAAAAACGATGAAGCTAATATGCGAAATTAACGAAAATGTCGAAACTTTGGTTGAATCACCAGAGGGAAAAGAAAAGAATTATTTCATTAAAGGCGTTTTTCTTCAAGCAGAACAAAAAAACCGAAATGGTCGCATTTACCCTATGGAAACAATGGCAAAAGAAGTAGATAAGGTAGTTAAATTACAAGTTAGGGGAGGTGCTGCGAATCCGTCGCCACCGGTTGGACCCGCTCTAGGTGCTGCCGGTGTTAACATCATGGAGTTCTGTAAGCAGTTTAATGCTCGTACACAGGACAAACAAGGTAAAGTATTACCTGTTGCTATCACCGTTTACAAAGACAAATCATTCGACTTTGTAATTAAGACACCGCCAGCGGCAGTTCAGCTAATGGAAGCGGCTAAGGTTAAAAAGGGTTCTGGAGAGCCAAACCGTAAAAAGGTTGCTAGCGTTACTTGGGATCAAGTAAAAACACCATAGCTATGAAAATTAGCCAGATATGGTCATTTATTTACAAAAACAACAGTCTTCCGCAAACCATAGAGTATGCTGGCAGAAGTGATCAGGCGTTGAGGTTCACCTACGTTGAATTTTTCAATGGTTATGCTACTTTTTAACGTATATGCATACCTGTTATGCACTTAATTATATGAAGAATTGGACATAATTTTAAGTTATTTATAAATAATCTAAATGATCTCAGATTTACTTGAAATTTTTTTGCTTTCTATTATTCAAGGTGTTTCTGAATTTCTACCAGTCAGCTCAGCGGCTCACCTAATTATTGCTTCAAATATTTATGAATTTAAAAATCAATCCTTGCTAATTGATATTAGTTTGCATTTAGGATCTTTGTTAGCAATATTATTTTATTTTAAAGAAGATATTTTTGATTTAAATAAAAACAAAAACTTATTTTACAAAATGTCTCATTTTCACCAAGGAGTTCATAATTGATTTTCAAAACAGGAAATGGAATTATCCAACCAGGATATGGATTTATTTCTCTTACTTCCTGAGCTCCAATGAAAAAATCTTTTAGAAAATGGATGCTCAGGATTAGCACCTTTTGGAACAACCGGTGAAGCACTTTCTGTTGGAAATCAGGAAAGAATGATTGCACTTGAGGGATTAATTGAAAGCGGAGTAGATCAATTTGACGTTGCTTCTATTGAAGAAATCAAAGCTATCAGAAATTTTAGTTATAGTAGAATCGTTACTTTTTTTTGTAGTTATTACCAATAATATAATTGCTAATGCTGTAGAAGGGGTACTACTGTTAGAAGCTGATAATAAAGATGTGATATAAATAACAATACTGCAGACAATTAAAATGTAAAATTTTGTATTTTTACTATTCATTTTTTAATTTCCTATTTATAATATTCTAAAACTAATTGCTTCTTTTTAGGATATAAATATCCAATAATTTTAGCA
>CAJWIE010000107.1 GCA_913041115.1 uncultured Legionellales bacterium
TTAACGTGACGTATGTTTTTATTATCTAGTTTTGAATATATTTCACTAGCACCATATTTTTTTGTTCCAGTATTTAGTTTTTCGAGGTCACTTAACAAACATTGAATTGTTTCTGAACTACAGGCACGATTTGTCCCAATAATTCCACTTGGTCCACGTTTTATCCATCCAGCAGTGTAGAGCTGATTGACTACAGCACCATCATTTTCTGTAACTCTACCTTTTTTATTTGGAATTGTGCCCCAGTTTTCATGAAATGGCACACCCGGCATAGCAATGCCATGATAACCAATACTTCGGAATAAAATGCTAGTATTGATTTCAATCGTTTCATTGGTTCCTTTTGCAGATTGCTTAAAAGGCTCACCAGACAATTCATTTTTTTCAAGAACTAATTTTTCTATTTTTGCATCACCAATTATCCCTTTTGGTCCCATTAGAAAGCGAAAAAAACATTTTTTTGATTTATTTGAATCTATCTTACGTTTTGAAAATTCAGAAAATAAATCATAGACCTTTTTATGTGTAACATTACTTTTTTCTTCAAGTTCTTTTTTACTTTCGTCATTTAATACCAGATCTTCTTCTAGAATAATTGGATTACAATCAGATAATTCTCCAAACTCACGTAATTCTTTTGGTGTAAATTTTGCTTGAGCTGGTCCACGTCGTCCGATGATATGGATTTCTTTTAATTTACTCTCAGCCAGTACATCTAATGCGTGTTGCGCTATATCAGTATTTTTTAGTTCATCGACAGTCTTAGACAATATTCTGCTAACATCGGCCGCAACATTGCCTTGTCCAATAATAACAGCGATATCCTGAGATAGATCAAACTCTAACTCCCTGTAATCAGGATGGCCGTTATACCAGCCGACGAACTCAGTCGCCGTATAACTTCCTTTAAGATCTTCACCAGGCACACCAAGTTTTCTATCTGTTTCAGCACCGTATGTGAGAATTATTGCATGATGTGTTTCACATAACTCTTCAATAGAAATATCTTCCCCAACTGTTACGTTGGCAATAAGATTAAAATGAGGATCAACTGCTATCTTTTTATAAAGATTGATAGTTGTTTTTAGTTTTGGATGATCTGGTGCAACACCACTTCGAACAAGACCATAAGGAGAAGGAAGGCGCTCTATAATATCAACATTAACTTCAATGTCTGATTTTATCAGCGCTTCTGCAGCATAAAACCCGCTCGGACCAGAACCTACGATTGCTACTAGTAATGGGTTATCATCAGTTCCCAGATTAGACATGACCCAAAAACCTCCAAATACTAAAGAGATTCTTTTTATCATTTACACTAAAATTTATTATCGTTTTATTTTTTCGTTTTAAACTGGCGGCCATTTATAGATTCCCTCGGGAAAATATTTAATCATACGTTTATCTAGTTTGGCGCCGCCTGCCCTAAACCGTATATCGGTACATTTATATATCACGATTGATTATTTTTCTTTATTTGGCTCCTTTTTCGAATGATTGTATCGCTTTTAATGTTTGAACGCGACTTTAAAAACCCAGTTCTGCTTTGCGATCTTCAGCGCCGGGTAGAGGCTCGGTTTGTTCTTCGATAACGGGTAGTTCCGCTGCTTTTTCAGCATTAATCTCAATCCAGTGCTCTTTATCTTCGGGAAGGTCGTCAACTTCATAGATTGCCTGAACAGGGCATTCTGGTAGACATGCGCTACAGTCGATACAGACATCAGGATCGATATATAGCATTTCATCATCATAGTGAAAACAAGCAACTGGACAGACAGATACACAGTCTGTAAATCGACAGCCCTTGCAATTATCAGTTACGATTGTTGTCATCGTTTCCTCCTCTACCTTAATAGGTAGCTCCTCTAGGTGATACTACTAATTTTATTTACTTTTACATTTTGATAAAAGGATTTCTCCACGATTTATTTCAACTAAATCACCGCTCCAACGTTCAAAGGGGCTATCTAAATATGATGAATCAATTGAAAAACCAATCTTTTCTAAATAACGAACATAAAATTTAATAAAGGAAGGGTGGTATTCGCAATTACGAGAAAACGTAGGGAGTAACTTTGCGTCATTGAAACTAATTATTGAACCGCGCTTCATTGCAGCCCCTGTTCGTATTCCCATCTTACCCAATACGATAATCGTACCTGCTAACATATTAACACCAGTGAAATCACCGGAATCGCCCCCAACAACAATGAGTCCTCGACGCATGACATGCCCGGTTTCATTTTTTACATTACCATGGACAATAATTTCACCGCCTTGCATACCAATTGGACTACCACGATAACCACTACCTGTCATATGCCCTGCATTTCCTTTGACTCTAATTTTGCCGCCCAGCATTTCAGCAGCTAACCAATCAGAAGCATTGCCCTCAATTGTAATTTCACCGCCCCGCATACCTGCTCCTGTATGTAGACCAATATTACCTTCAACTATGATTTTGCCAAACGACATTAATGCACCAACATGCTTAATGTTGCTTAAATCGCCATCAATGATAATTTCACCATCAAAACTACCTGTACAATCAAAAAAATCACCAAGTTGTACCTGCCGATTTCCATGAAAAACTGTTAAAGCAGAGATTTCATTATTTTTTAAAGACTGTATTTTGTCAGGACAAATACAATCAGCTTCTAAAGGCACTTCCGGTTTGGTGTGTAATTTAAGATGAAGTGACA
>CAJWIE010000108.1 GCA_913041115.1 uncultured Legionellales bacterium
TTCGTTGTTTTTTTAGCCCATTCTGCTATGTCTTGTAGTTCTTTTTCTCTAGATTTCCAGTCAATTTCTTTTTTTTCCTCTTCCCATAGGCACGCACCACAGACACCATGATCATCAAAATAAATTCCTGGTCTTGTATCAGGCTGAATACAACGATTACATATCTTCATTATACAACAAGAATATTACTGCCTTATTTTCTTTATTTTCAATTCATTCTTCTCTATATCTGAAGTGATAATTCATCAGTAAGTTTAGATAGTTACGGTAATATTCAAACCACACAATTTTTGATTTGAGGTAAGTGATGTAATTTGGAAGTTGGTTGTATAATCCAGGCTAGAATGGGTTCCACAAGACTACCAGGAAAAGTTTTGATGTTATTAGACAAAAAACATACTACTCTTGATTATGTAATTAATCAGCTAAAACACTCGAAGTTATTGGGAAAGATTATCATTGCCACTACAAACCTTGAGGAGGATGATGCCATAGTTCAGTTTGCAAAAAAAAATAAAATAGAATATTTTAGAGGTTCATCAGATGATGTCTTAGACAGATACTATAACTGCGCAAAAAAATTTTCACTGGATATTATCGTAAGAATAACTTCAGATGAACCATTTATAGATCCTACTATTGTAGATCAAATAATTATTGATTTTCAAGAAATCGGTTGTGATTATGCGTCAAATAACCTAATTAGGACATTTCCAGCAGGATTTGATGTCGAAGTGTTTTCAAGACAAACACTTGAAAGGACATGGAGAGAGACTATGTTACCATCTGAGAGAGAACATGTTACACCATTCATGAAAAAAAATAAGAATATTTTTAAACAATTTAATTTGAAAAGTTCTCAAAACATTCCTATATCTAGATTGACTTTAGATAGAGAGGAGGATTTGAGAATTCTGAAAACCATTACATCTAAAATTCCAGGGCGGCCAATTTTACTTAGAAATATTTTTGAATTATTTGAACAAGAACCTAGTTTGCTTGAATTATGTTATGACACGGATCCTCTAGAAGGATATAACAAATCATTAAAAGAGGATGAAGAATTTTTAGCAGGTAGAAAAGGTGTTAGGAATGAAAAAAGTGATTAAACTTTTTGATCCTGTTGTTGGGCAAGAAGAAAAAAAAAGTGTTATTGATGTGCTAAAAAGTAATTTTTGGGCATCTGGTTCTGGTGAAGGTCACGTACAAAAGTTTGAAAATGAATTCAAAAATTATATTAATTCACATGACTGTATTGCCGTTAACAGTGGTACTGCTGCTTTAAATTTAGCATTATCATTGTTTAACATAAAAAATAAAGAGGTAATTTTACCGTCACTTAGTTTCATATCAACTGCCCATGCAATTCTTGTTAATGGAGGAAAACCTGTTTTTGTTGATGTTGAGCCTGAAACGTTATGTTTAAGCCCTGATGATATTCAAAAATCAATAACTACAAAAACTGTAGCTATACTACCAGTTCATTTTGGTGGTATGCCATGCAATTTAAAAAGTATACAGGATATTGCAATTAAACATAATTTGGCAATTATAGAGGATGCAGCGCATGCAGCAGGTGCAGGTTGGCGGTATTTATAAATCAGGATTACAGGAATACGATAAAACAGTAGTTTATATGCCCATTGCGGATGCTCAGTTTGTATTTCAATACAATGATCGAGTTTCTGGATATTCCATAAATATTAAACGGCATAATCTTGCCGGCATTCTAGCTGCAAAGATTGAAGAGTCCCTAGGCTATCCCCATTATGCATTAACATGGAAAGAAAAACACCGTACGCTTTTTAATTGGCTGAATCTCCAGAAATGGCCCATTTTAATTATATTTGGTATGATTGCTTTGGTGGGTGTAGTGAATATTGTATCTGCCCTCACTATGATCGTCCTGGAAAAATCCCGTTCCATTGGTACACTAATCGCCATGGGCATGAACAAGAAAACTATCCGACGTATTTTTCTTGTTAAAGGTATTTATATTGGTGTCATGGGTTCCCTGGCCGGTTTGTGTCTGGCACTGATTCTGGCGGGCATCCAGATCTGGTTCAAGCCCCTGTCTATCGCAGAAGAAATCTACTTTATGAGCCATGTCCCCATTCTGTTTGATTGGCAAATGATTGCTATTATTGTTTTCTGCGGTTTCATCAGCTCCATTTTTGCAGCGCTGTGGCCAACTCGACGGGCATCATCTACAGAACCGGCAGTTGCGTTGAGGTACGAGTGAAATTTGCATTTACGATTGCCCGCCGATTTATGCTGGGTGGGAAGGGAGCCGGTCCCAGTCGCTTGACAGGGTGGATATCTATCATTGGACTTGCTGCCGGCACGTTTGCATTGATCGTTTCTTTGGCTGTATTGAATGGGTTTGAAGAGCGCGTAACCAACCGGGTAATGGGGTTTGAAGGTGATCTGCGTATTACTGCAGTCGATGAAGATGTAAATTTAACCCATGTATTGGATACTGTGTTGCGTAATGCTTATGTGGCAGAT
>CAJWIE010000109.1 GCA_913041115.1 uncultured Legionellales bacterium
CTGAGATATTCTTTTTCTTAGCAAGTTCCTTTCCAACAAGTGACATAGCCATTGATTTTTCATAACCAGGTTTCATTAAATTTAGTAATTCTTTTGCTTGATCTAAATTGCTTATTTTTGTAAAGGCACTAATTAATTCAATAAAAATTCTTTCATCTTGATTTCTAAGAACATATTTTTTTGCATCCATTAAAGTAAGATTATATTTATCAACAAGTTGATTATGACCATCTTTAATATCATACATAATAATAATGGCAATGGTGTTACAGGCGGAATCACCTTTACAAATAATGAAATAACTGAAAATTCCGGTTATGGTATAAACGGTGGTTCATTATTAGATAGTAATATCGTAAGTAATAATGGCAGTTATGCCTGCAGCTATATTAACATTTCATTTTGGGCCGATATTTTCCTCTGATTGATTATGTCAAAAGAAGAGTTTAACGATGTAGTTAACTTTGCTCAAGAGGAGCGAGATCTGATGCGTGAACGTGCGTATGTAGTAATGAAACAAGGTGTGAAAATTCGTGATCCAGATCGTTTTGACCTTCGTGGTGAATTGATTTGCGGCAGGAATGTTGACATTGACATCAATGTTGGAAGACCCATCCAGAGGATCCATCATGAAAATATATTTTCCAGCTTTGTCCTCAGGGATAATGACAGGATGTTCCATTTCTTCGGAGGTGATAGCACATACTGTTCCAGATTCCTCCACGATGTTAACAAAGGTTGAGTTTGCGAATTCGTCCAACTTTTGGACTTCTTCACCGTGTACGTTGATATTTCCGGTGACCCCCAGTATGTCTCCACCAATTCCAGCTTTGTTGACTTCCAACGAGATAATTTTAGCAGCGACAAGGATTTCGTTCATTAAGGTAGTGAATTCACCTGTGGCTCCTAGGAGTTTTTGCTGATGTTGCAGGTGCTGAACCAAGGTGGTTTGTTTCATAAATGTCACCTAAAGGGCTTTTTATTGCGACCAGCGATTCTACATCAAATTTTAAGCAACGGCAATGAGAATACTCTAGATATACATTGCTGTCTAATGTACCATAAGTAATTGTTACTATTGAATGAATTGATTATGAATAAATATGTTTCCGAGTACACTGATTACTTAAAAATTGAAAAGCGGCAGTCTCAAAATACACTTGCGGCCTATCGGCGTGATGTTAGTCGTTTTGCAAAGTATCTTCCAAATAAGAGACTTGACGACGCTAAGATAAGCGATGTGAGATCATTTCTTGTTTTTCTTAGAAATGAAGAGGGTTTAGCTCCATCTTCGGTAGCAAGGTGTTTATCTTCGTTAAAATCGTTTTATGAGTATTTGTCTGTCGAAAATTTAATCTCAGAGAATCCCACTGAAACCATTGCCTCCCCACGTCCTTGGCGAAAGCTTCCAAATGTAATGTCTGTAGAAGAGGTTGATGCGCTTATTGCCGCCCCAGATATTAATACACTCGCTGGCATCAGGGACTTGGCTATGCTCGAATTAATTTATGCCACTGGGTTGCGTGTTTCAGAGTTGGTCTCACTGAAAATGAGCGCGGTGGATCTAGAGGTTGGGTATCTTCGATCACTAGGTAAAGGGTCTAAAGAAAGGGTAGTTCCTATTGGCGATGTAGCCAAAACTGCCATTGAGAGTTATGTTAACAATGCGCGTCCGCTATTTCAAAAAAAACGTAGGTCAGGAGACCTATTCTTAACTAGACGCGGGAATGCTATGACCAGACAGGGTTTCTGGAAAATTCTCAAAAAATACACGACCAAGGCAAAGATAATAGGCGCAGTATCCCCCCATACATTAAGGCATGCCTTTGCTACTCATCTCTTAGAACGTGGGGCGGACTTGCGTTCCGTTCAGCAAATGCTTGGTCACTCGGATATTTCTACTACCCAAATATATACACATGTTCTTCGGGAAAGAATGCGCGAAGTCCACGATCGTTTCCACCCAAGAACTTGATGAGACAAGACAATGAGCCCATATTTTTCTTGACGTCAATATTAAATAAAGATAATATCGTCAGAATCCTGCCTGATCGTCTCTATCTATATATTGGATTTTTAAAGGTTTTTGTATTAATTCTTACTTCTGGTGGATTGGTGTCATGGTCTTTGATATCGAAGAAGTCGGTGGCGAGGGTTTAGATTTTAATTTTCAAATAAATAAAGATCAATTTGAAATAAATCAGGCGGATTTGTATGTGAATATTGATATTGAGGTTAATGGTTGTCTGACCCGAGTGGGCGATGATATTTACCTAAAGGGAAAGGTGATGACGGAGCTGGTTATGAATTGTTCTCGTTGCCTTGATTTATTATTCCATCCAGTTGATAGTAATTTGAAGTCTCATTTTATACCACCTGATCATAGATGTATTTCAGCAGGAGAGGTGGAGTTGCATGTGTCAGATATTGATACTGAAATTTATAATAATACCGACATGAAT
>CAJWIE010000110.1 GCA_913041115.1 uncultured Legionellales bacterium
AACCTTTTCCAGCATTATTTCCAGATTCTGGGCTTAATCTTGCCATAACTTCATTTTCATTCCATTGACCTATCGCAACAGTATCTGCACCCATCGGCTCCAACACTTCGACATCAAATTTAATTTGTTGGACAAATGAATTATTGGCGACTAAAGGCTGAATTTCTGTCAGCATTTCTGGTCTTATGCCTAACAAAACAACATCTAAATTCGAATTATTTAGAGCATCTGTGCAGGGGATTGATAATTCATATTTTTGACCGCCACTCTCAATTATTAAGTTTTGATCTTTAACAATACATTTAATAAAATTCATACCGGGAGAACCCATAAAATCAGCAACAAAATGACTTACTGGATCATTATATATCTCATAAGGCGTACCCACTTGTTGCAACTCTCCATCCTTAAGGACTGCTATCCGGTCTGCTAAAGTCATTGCTTCAATTTGGTCATGGGTAACATATACGATAGTTGTTCCAATTCGTTTATGTAATTTTTTAATTTCAGTGCGCATCTCAACTCGAAGTTTCGCATCTAAATTTGATAAAGGCTCGTCAAATAGAAATACCTTTGGTGATCGCGCTAACGCCCTTCCCATAGCTACTCTTTGTCGCTGTCCACCTGAGAGTTGGCCTGGTTTTCTATCCAATAAATGATCAATTTGAAGAAGCGAGGAGACTTTTTTAAGAATTACTTCTTGTTCATTTTTTGGCATTTTGCCCATCTCTAGCCCGAAACAAATATTTCTTGCCACATTCATTGTCGGATACAAAGCATAAGATTGAAACACCATCGCAATATCTCTATCTTTTGGAGACTCTTCGGAAACGTCATTTCCATCGATAACAATTTCACCGCCAGTTAATTCTTCTAGTCCAGCAATCAAATTCATTAATGTTGACTTACCACAACCTGAAGGTCCGATAAGAATTAAAAATTCTCCATCTTTAATATCCAGATTGATGTCTTTAAGCACTTCAGTTTCACCAAAAGATTTTTTAATACCATTAAGACTTATACTTCCCATTTTGTTATCCTGTATTTATTGTTTCAAATAGTTGTTGAAATTATTTTTAAATTAACTCATTTTATTAAAGAAGACCTCTATCCTTTTACTGCACCTGCAGTAAGGCCTCGAACAAAATATTTACCTGCAATTACATAAACCACCAGAGTCGGAAACGCAGCTATAACTGCAGCTGCCATATCCACATTGTATTCTTTACCTCCAACCGAGGTATTCACTAAATTATTGAGTGCCACTGTTATTGGTTGTGTTCCTGAACCCGAATAAACGACACCAAATAAAAAGTCGTTCCATATCTGAGTAAACTGCCAAATTATTGTGACCACAAAAATTGGAGTAGACAAAGGAATAAAAACATGCCTAAAAATTGCAAAGAAACCTGCTCCATCGAGTTTTGCAGCTTTCACTAATTCTGTTGGTATGCCTACATAATAGTTACGGAAAAAAAGTGTTGTAAAAGCTATGCCATAAATGACATGAACTAGCACTAAACCAGTTACTGTATTTGCTAATCCTAACGAACCTAAGAGTTTAGCCATTGGCAGGAGAATAACTTGAAAAGGAATAAAACAGCCAAATAATAAAGCTCCAAATATAAATTCACTCCCTTTAAATTTCCATTTGGCTAAAGCATAGCCATTAAATGCACCTAAAATTGTTGAAATTATGACTGCAGGGAATACAATACGAACACTATTCCAAAAAAATGGCGCCAAACCTTCACACTCGCTCCCAGTACAGGCAGATGACCATGCCTTCTTCCAAGCATACAAAGATGGATCCATTGGAAGCGCCATTAAGTTACCACTTCGAATCTCTTCAATATCCTTAAGAGATGTTGTAAACATTACATATAGAGGTGCTAAATATATAAATGCAAAAAAAAGTAATATCAAATAAATTAATGTACGACCAATATTGATATTTGTTAGTTTAAAACTATTCATGATTTTTTCTCGCGTAATTCAGAATACAAATAGGGAATTAAAACAGCCAGCACACCAAACAACATAATCATTGCACTTGCAGCACCAACTCCAATTTGCGCCCTATTAAAGGAATAGGTGTACATAAAATTTGCTGGCAAGTCTGATGCATAACCTGGGCCACCACCTGTAAGCGCTTGAACTAAATCAAAACTTTTAATGGCTATATGCGTAAGAATAACGATAGCACTAAAAAAAACGGGTCTCATTAACGGCAATATAATGTGCCAATAAAGTCGAGGGGTTGATGCACCGTCAATTTTGGCGGCCTTAGTAAGGTTATCATCGACACCCCTTAATCCAGCTAAAAAAAGTGCCATTACAAAGCCACTTGATTGCCATACTGCAGCAATCACTA
>CAJWIE010000111.1 GCA_913041115.1 uncultured Legionellales bacterium
AAAATAGCTGTTATAAAACATGCTCATCACAGCTTTGATATTGACAGCCCAAAAAAAGATAGTTACGAGTTAAGAAAAGCTGGTGCAAATCATATGCTAATCACATCAAATCAGCGTTGGGCACTTATGGTTGAGAATAATGAGACTAAAGAGCCCGATGTTGAAGAATGTATCGCAAAACTCAATGATGAAGATATAGATTTGATTCTTGTTGAAGGATTCAAAACAAAAGATATTCCAAAAATTGAATTACACCGTCCTATTTTAGAGCATCCGCTAATCTGCATAAGTGATAAGAATGTCATTGCAATTGCAACAGATGCTAAATTAACCCATGATATTGATATACCAACCTTAGATTTAAATAATTATATAATGATTACTGAATATATAATTCGTAAATTTCTAAAAAAATAATAGTAGATATAATCATGTCGAATAATAAGATTAATAAAGAAACAAGCTGTATGGATGATTACGACCAGAATTCAATCACAACAGATCGGGCTCTTGAAAAAATATTTGATGCAATAAATCCCATCAATGAAAATGAAATAATTCCAATTCGAGAAAGCCTCAATCGAATACTAGCTGAAAATATAAAATCCAATATAAATGTTCCATCAGGCAGAAATTCTGCAATGGATGGTTATGCAATTAATAAAAAAGATATTCCTTTAGAAAAAACTAACCAACTGAAAGTTGTTGGAAAAAGTTTAGCTGGTAATCCTTTTACTAACTCCATAAAACAAGGTGAATGTGTTCGAATTATGACAGGAGCAATTATGCCAATTGGCAGTGATACAGTAATTATTCAGGAGCATGCATTATTATCAAAATCTGAAACTGAAATTACTATTGGACATGACACAAAACCTGATGCAAACGTTAGACAAGCAGGTGAAGATATATCTAAAGGTGATATTGTTCTTACAAAAGGAAAAAACTTGACTCCTGCTGATATTGGATTATTAGCATCATTAGGTTTATCAAAAATTTCAGTTACCCGTAAATTAAAAGTTGCGTTTTTTTCAACGGGTGATGAATTACGAGGTGTCGATGAAAACCTTAGTGATGGTGAAATCTATGATAGTAATCGTTATACGTTACATGCCATGCTATCTAGACTTAATGTTGATATTGTTGATATGGGCGTGGTGAAAGATGATAAAAATTTATTAGCCAAGGCTTTCGGAGAAGCTAATAGTAGAGTTGACGTACTAATTACCTCTGGCGGTGTTTCAGTTGGTGAAGCAGATTACATTAAAGATATATTGCAGGAACATGGCAATGTTAATTTTTGGAAAGTTGCGATTAAGCCTGGTCGTCCACTAACATTTGGCAATCTTGGTAAAACCCTCTTTTTTGGTCTGCCAGGGAATCCTGTATCTGTCATGGTAACATTTTATCAATTTGTTCAGCCTGCACTGAAAAAATTATCTGGTGATAATGCTAATCTGCCTTTAATGATAAAAGTTCCATGCATATCGACACTTAAGAAAAAACCAGGAAGAATTGAATTTCAACGCGGCATAATTGAAAAAGATAATAATAATAATATTATTGTTAAAAAAACAGGGCCTCAAGGTTCAGGTATACTTCGTTCAATGTCAGATGCAAATTGCTTTATTGTCTTACCACTTAATAGTAATGATATAAAACCTGGTGATCTCGTGGATGTACAAATTTTTGACGGAATAATCTAATTCTTATTAATAACAACAGCAAATCAAATACCTAGTAAATCAAATGAGGATATGCGCCGCTTAATTAGTGATCCTCAACAATCAGATGCGCAATATTTAATAGGTACTATCGCAAAATACGTGAGTCAGTGTATTCAAGTTCTATTGATAAATGGAAAAAATATCGTAAATACCTCAAACCATTGATTTTACTACTTAAAAATACTAAATGGACTGTATGTAAAACATAAAATGTTTGTTAGTATGAGTTAATAAAAAAATAACCTCGGAGTAGAAATCTAATGGCTACAAATCCAAAAATTGAAACCGCATTTGGCGGATGCCCACATGACTGTCCAGATACCTGCGCAATGGTCTTTGACATCGAAGATGGCAAAGTCATTGGTGTTAGTGGTAACAAAGATCACCCTATGACCCGCGGTGGACTCTGCGTTAAGTTGAAAGACTATGAAAAGCGTCATTATCATCCTGATCGTTTATTACATCCGATGCGTCGTACTGGTCCCAAAGGTAGTAAACAGTTCGAACGTATTACCTGGGATGAGGCACTGGATGAAATTACGACAAAATGGAAATCCATAATTAAAGAATATGGGGCTCAGGCTATTGTTCCATACA
>CAJWIE010000112.1 GCA_913041115.1 uncultured Legionellales bacterium
ATAATTTTGGGGGAGGGGGAGGCCATGTAATTTGACCTTTATTGATAACCGTTGCTCCTCTTACCGCCTCATCTTCCATATCTATGATCATCTGACCGTCTTTCTCAGGCGTCATATCAGTGAGTAAATGCCTTAGATTTGTTCCGTATAGCTGACTTGATTGCGTTGGAAGTCGGCTTGGAAGGTCACTATAGCCGATTATTGTTACTCCGTTATCAGTAACATTAACATCATGTGGAACTGTTAGTTCACAATTACCACCTTGTTCTGCAGCAAGGTCAACAATCACACTACCATCTTTCATTGAACTGACCATATCTTTTGTAATTAACTTAGGCGCTGGTTTGCCTGGTATAAGTGCTGTTGTAATAATTATGTCGACATCTTTTGCCTGTTCAGCAAAGAGCGCCATTTCAGCTGCTATAAATTCATCGCTCATTGTTTTGGCATAGCCACCCTCGCCACTACCATCTTCTTCAAAATCAAGTAACAAAAAATCAGCACCCACACTTTCAACTTGTTCTTTAACTTCAGGTCGAGTATCAAATGAACGGACAATTGCACCAAGGCTATTTGCAGCACCTATTGCAGCAAGACCTGCAACACCCGCACCAATAACAAGAACTTTTGCGGGAGGAACTTTACCAGCAGCTGTAATTTGACCTGTAAAGAAACGACCAAAGTGATGAGATGCTTCAATAACGGCACGATAGCCGGCAATATTTGCCATTGAACTTAGCGCATCCATTTTTTGTGCTCTTGAGATACGTGGAATACTATCCATCGCGAGAACATTAATATTTTTCTCTGATAGTTTTTTCATGAGGGCTTCGTTTTGGGCAGGCCAAATAAAACTAATTAATGTCTGACCTTCTTTTAGAAGATCGCATTCATCAATATTTAGGGTAGGATGTTTTTCTGGCGCACGAACTTTTAAAATAATATCAGATGATTCCCAAAGTGTTTTGGTATCAGAGATAATTTCTGCACCTGATTCTTGATAAGCATTATCCGAGAAGTTTGCCCTGGAGCCCGCACCTGATTCAATTGCTACGCTATAGCCCAGCTTTTGTAAAAATTTTATAACTTCAGGTGTAGTCGCAACCCGTTTTTCACCTGTGTGTACCTCACTTGGCACGCCGATTTTCATCGCATGAACCCCTCGTAAATTGGAATGTACTAATTAGAATTAGTTCTTATCTTAAAAAGGCGGCGATATTAGCATGATTGATAAATAATTTCATCGGTTGAGTTTCTTCACATAAAAAAACCTGGCATTTGCGCCAGGTTTTTAGTGTTTACAAGTTTTTGTTTCTTTACTCTCTACCACTAAATGCTGCAAGAAGATGCAAGAGGCTTAGGAATAGATTATAAATTGTAATATACAGCATAACTGTTGCCATAATATAATTTCTCTCACCACCGTGAATCATAGCGCTTGTGTGATAGAGGATATGTCCAGACATCAGTAAGATGAACATCGCTGAAACCGCTAAAGAAAGTGTCGGCAAATTAAATATTAACGCGCCAATGCCTGCACAAAATGCGACTAGCACGCCTACCATGACAAATCCTCCCAGAAAGCTAAAATCTTTTCTGGTAGTTAATGCGTATGCCGAAAGGCCGATAAAAATTACACCGGCTCCACCAAGTGCAGTCATTACCAATTGTGTTCCATTGGCAAAATGAGATACATAGGCATTAATGATTGGCCCTAGTGTCATGCCCATAAAGCCGGTAAAGCCAAAAACAGAGACGATACCCCATATACTATTTCTAAGTTTAGCGATCAGAAAAAGAAACCCGATGTAGCCAAGTATAACGATACCAAATCCAGGATAGGGGAGGTTATAAATCATTGACATTCCTGCGGTTGCCGCACTAAAAAGCAGCGTCATCGATAACAAAAGATAGGTATTTCGTATTACTTTGTTTGACGCAAATACATCTTCTGAAATACCTCTATGGGCAACTGTATTGCTTGATCGATTCATAAGTATTTCACCTCAAATAATAAAGTATAGTTACTATGTAATGCTTTGACAGCTTAATTTCAAGTTAAGTTTCGGTTAAATTTAATTAAATTTACGTAAATTCTATCAGATTTATATAGATAGAACAGCATTTGATAACCTATATAAAACAATGTTTCAGGATTAATGATGATAATGTATCCTCAACGTCCTCAACCTGGAGAGGTGGCAGAGTGGTTGAATGCACCGGTCTTGAAAACCGACAAGCCTTC
>CAJWIE010000113.1 GCA_913041115.1 uncultured Legionellales bacterium
AATTACTCGTACCCATAAAAAAACAATCCCTTCCTTCAAACTACCTTAATCTTGGTATTGATCACCTCATTAGCGGTCCAGACCATATTCTTTTTATACTCGGTTTGATGTTCCTTGTTTCTGGGATTCTGAACATGATCAAGACAATAACCGCATTTACTGTGGCGCACAGTATTACATTAGGGCTTTCAGTTCTGGATTTAATATCTTTACCTCGGGCCACTGTTGAGGCTGTTATTGCCTTAACCATAGTCTTTCTAGCTATAGAAATTAGTGAGAATAAACGCTACAAATCAACACCCTGGTTAATCGCATTTGGATTTGGTTTACTCCATGGGTTAGGTTTTGCTAATGCTCTCACTGAGATAGGGATAGCAAATGAGCAACTACTTTTCTCTTTACTCTTTTTTAATCTTGGAATTGAAGCAGGTCAGTTATTAATGATCCCTATTTTTGGTGTTTTAATTTGGTTGGCTTATAAATTTAATAAATACAATCAATCAGCAACCTGTGTTTCATATGTGTTGGGTATAATGGGTTTTTTTTGGCTTATTAACAGAACCATTGGAATTATTTACTGACTATATAGTGATGACAAAATGAAAGGTCTTTCAACATTTTTTAAATTTGATGACGAACTACGATCGCGGTTGAACTTGATCATCATTTTCAGCGTTCTGCTCGTTGTCTATTATTTTATATTTGTACAACCCTTTTTTCCCAACCAAAATGGTAATTTAGGCCATGATTACCAATTGTATTTTCCACGGATGTTGGCGGGAGTTTATTATTTTGCCAATAATGGTTTGTCGGTTATTCCATGGTTTACTCCTTCATGCTGTGGCGGTACTGTTTTGTTTGCCCATCCTCAGAGTTTATTTTTTTCTATACCACAGTTTTTAAACTTTTATTTTGATCCCATTGTATCGATTCAACTTACATTTATGATATTTGCAGCATTGGGTTTGGGGGGCACATTTTTGCTTTTGAGGCATACTTTTGCTTTGCAAGAGGTCACAGCAGTATTTGGTGCTACTTTATTTTTATTTAACGGATTCTTTGCCTACCGAATGATTATTGGGCACTTGTCTTACCATTCTTTTATGATGTTGCCACTGATTAGTTATTTACTTCTCCAGCCACTAATAGCAAGCAGTCGTGTTAAGGAATTAGCTATGGGTGTCATGGCTGCATTGCTTTCTAGTTATGTCATTTTTTCAGGCGGAGTGCATTTGTTGTTGCCTATGGCCTTAGCTGTATCAGCTGTATTTATTTTGGCCGTCATCAGCCGCAGACAACTCAAAAGTCCTATGTTTCGAGCCGGAGTGGCCGTGTCTCTTACTTTGCTGATATGTGCAACAAAGTTACATGTTGACTTAGCAACACTTGATAATTTCAGTCGTGATTATTATCGACTACCTGGTATAGACACTATTTTTTATTCTATTTGGGTGCCAATAAAATCGTTATTTTTTAGTGCTTATACATCGGTTGATACCAACCGTATTTTTACTAATTTGCAATGGACTATCCAAAGACACGAACTTGAAATGTCTATGACCTTTATACCTCTATTTCTAATACTGTGGGGTTTAGCTAGCTTTTTTAGAGGAAAAATTAAGATTGATAAGAAACAATGTTTTCTTCTATTGGCTCTACTTATAATTTGTCTGGTGCCACTGGCAATTAATTTCTATACGCCAGCTTGGAATATATTGCTCAAAAAAATACCAATAATTAAGAGTTCGTCAATGTTAGTCAAGTTGTATGCAATGTACATCCCCATTATTGTAATCTGTGCAGCTTTAGTTATCGAAAAGTTAAAATTCAATCGTTACATTGTTCCGGGTTTAATTTTATTGTTGTTGTTTGTAAAAGCCTATGAAGATAAAACCTACTATGCCAAGCAAGGGTATAATCCACAGCTTATCGTCTATGCACACCAGCAGGTTAAACAGACTAATCAGGTACCAGCAATTACTGAAATCTCATCAGTAAGAAGTGTTACTACTGATGAGGGTGTAAGAATGAATGGGGGTGATGAGATGATGGCCTTTGGCTTATCTCAAATTAATTGCACTGAATCTTTATTCGGTTATCGGCATGAAGAATTTAAACAAAAAGAATTATTAAAAGTTGGAGAAACTGTCGATCAATTAACTGATGATAGGTTTAATATGAAAAATCCTGCTTGCTACGTTTTTCCTGATGAGAACAATTGTGTTCCGGGTGATCACTTTAGGGC
>CAJWIE010000114.1 GCA_913041115.1 uncultured Legionellales bacterium
TGTTGTGCATATTTTAGAATTATTTTTTTCTATTGATAGAGAAAATGCAACACGTGTCATGCTGGAAGTACATACAAAAGGAAAAGGAGTCTGTGGGTTATTTACACATGAAATAGCAGAAACCAAGGTCTCCCTTGTAAATGACTATTCGCGTGAAAACCAACATCCTCTTCTTTGCACAATGGAAAGGGCTTAATAAGGAAAGACCATGCTCGACAAAGAATTAGAGGAAACGCTTAATAATTTATTCGCTGAAGCAAGAGAACAGCGTCATGAATTTATGACAATAGAGCATTTGCTATTTTCCTTACTTAATAACAATTCAGCAACATCTGTGCTTGAAGCTTGTGGTGCAAACCTAAATGGTTTACATAATGATTTAATCAAATTTATTCGAGAAAATTCAACAATTATTAGCAACATTGATGAACGAGATACTCAACCAACAATTGGGTTCCAAAGAGTTTTACAACGTGCGGTTTTTAATGTCCAATCAACAGGTAAACAAGAGGTAAATGGTGTAAATGTTTTAGTTGCAATATTTGGTGAACGCGAATCGCATGCCGTTTACTTTTTAAATCAACAAAATATTACAAAATTAGATATTACTAATTACATCTCTCACGGTATAGCAAATATAAATGAAGAAAATGAAACTGATATCGATGAGATAGAAGATGAATCGTTTCAAGAAAAATCGGGGGGGAATTTACTCGATAATTATGCAGTTAACCTAAATGAGAAAGCTATTGAAGGCAAGATAGATCCATTAATAGGAAGACAAGCTGAGATTCAAAGAACAGTCCAGGTTTTATGTCGACGTCGTAAAAATAACCCTTTGTACGTGGGTGAAGCAGGAGTGGGTAAAACAGCGATCGCTGAAGGTTTGGCAAAATTAATTGTTGATGGGGAAGTCCCAGATGTATTGATAAATAGCGTGATATTTACGCTTGATCTAGGTGCTCTTCTAGCAGGAACAAAATATAGAGGTGATTTTGAGAAAAGATTAAAAAGTGTAATTTCAGAATTAAAAAAACAGCCAAATCTAATATTATTTATCGATGAAATACATACAATTATAGGTGCGGGAGCAGCTTCTGGTGGCGTCATGGATGCCTCTAATATTATCAAACCCGTTTTAGCTTCTGGAGAATTAAAATGTATTGGGTCGACAACCTATCAAGAATATCGAGGTATTTTCGAAAAAGACCATGCCTTAACAAGACGGTTCCAGAAAATTGATGTTCCAGAGCCCTCAATTAATGAGACAGTAAAAATTCTAGAGGGGCTTAAATCAAGATTTGAGGAACACCATAATATTAAATACACAAAGCAGGCATTAAGAGCTGCTTCTGAATTAACCGAACGCTATATTAACGACAGACAATTGCCTGATAAAGCAATTGATGTGATTGACGAAGCTGGAGCTGCTCAAAAATTACTCCCTGAATCAAAACGAAAGAAAACTATTGGTGTTAACGATATTGAAAACATTGTAGCTAAAATTGCACGTATTCCATCAAAGACAGTAAACAATGACGATAAGAATATTATTAAAAATCTTGAACGTAATCTAAAAATGGTTGTTTTTGGGCAAGATGAAGCAATTAATATGTTAAGCAATACCATAAAAATGTCGCGGTCAGGATTGGGTAATACACAAAAACCAATTGGTAATTTCTTATTTGCAGGTCCAACTGGCGTAGGAAAAACAGAAGTTACTAGGCAGCTTGCAATGCAAATGGGTGTTGAATTGGTTCGTTTTGATATGTCCGAATATATGGAAAGGCATACTGTTTCAAGGCTGATTGGAGCACCTCCTGGATATGTTGGGTTTGATCAGGGTGGCTTACTGACAGAGGCAATTAATAAACAACCACATTGTGTGCTTCTACTTGATGAAATAGAAAAAGCTAATCCTGATGTATTTAATTTATTGTTACAAATTTTTGATCATGGCACATTGACTGATACTAATGGGCGTAAAACTGATTTCCGAAATGTCATTATTGTTATGACAACTAACGCGGGCGCAGATCGATTAAGTAGAGCCTCTGTTGGTTTTACGCCTCAGGATCATAGTAGCGACGTTACAGAAAGTATTAAAAAAATGTTTAACCCAGAATTTCGTAATCGCCTAGACGCAATAATTCATTTTAATCCATTAGATAAGAGAACTATCTCGAATGTGGTAGATAAATTTTTGATTGAACTTGAAGCCCAAC
>CAJWIE010000115.1 GCA_913041115.1 uncultured Legionellales bacterium
CATCAATCAGATTACTTTTCTCATTGATTTGACGTATTTGATTTTTTACAGAAATTTCCAAAGGGTATTCGTTATATAATTTGACCACTGCTTTTTTATCAAACTCAACTAGCGCAGCATCCACTGCATCCATACTAGTGCCAGATATTAATCCAATATAATACATTTTGGCACCATACTTATTTCACAAGGTAACTTATGTTAACCGTCACCCACTTTTGAAATTTTTCTTTCATTAGATGAGTCTGATTGTTGTGCAGATATAATACTTCTCCCCGTAATTCTATCCAATTCAGCAAGTATTGGTACTATTGTTTTCTTAAATTCCGGCAAGTTTTTTTCAGCGATTGCTTTCACTTTGGGTAATTTAATCGTTAATGGATTGCGATGAACACCATGGACTTGGAATTCATAATGGAGATGCGGTCCCGTAGCTAGTCCGCTTTGACCAACATAGCCAATGATTTGTCCTTGTTTAACTTTTCTCCCTCTGCGTATATTTTTAGCGGTACGACGTAAATGAGCATAGACAGTGCTATATGTGCCACCATGTTTTAATTTAATTGTTCTTCCAAAACCACCATTTTTGCCCGCAAAAACAACAATTCCATCACCAGTTGCTCTTACTGGCGTACCCGTTGGAGCAGCGTAATCTACGCCTTTATGAGCTCTTATTTTATTTAGTACCGGATGTTTTCTTCCGAAACTAAATTTTGAGCTAATTCGTGAGAAAAAATCAACAGGTGTTCTAAGAAATGCTTTTCTCATTGCATCACCATTTACAGCATAATAATCATTACGTTTGTTATTTTCAGAGTAGCGAACAGCCCTTATAGCTTTTCCTTGATTAATAAACTCAGCGGCAAGAATTGGCCCTTGAGCAACTTTTACACCGTTTTTGTATTGCTCTTCGTAAAGAATAGTAAATTTGTCGCCCTTACGGATATCCAATGCAAAATCAATGTCCCACCCAAAAATAGCAACAAGTTGCATAATTAAATTATCAGAAAGACCAGCCTTTTGGCCTGACAGGAATAGCGAATCATTTATAATTCCATTTGCATTTTTAATAATACTATCCAATTCTATATTTATGTTTTCAGTAATAAATTTATTATCTTTTTTCGAAACTTTTAAGACCTTTGTTAAGTCCATTTCATACTTTAGCGCTAATAATTTGTTATCTACGATATGAAATTTCAATTTATCCCCGGGAACCAGCGTTTTTAATATTGAGGTTTCTCTACCGAGCGACATTATTTGAAAAAGTGAATTAGAACTTAATCCAAGCCTCGAAAAAATTAATGCAAGACTATCACCTGGTTTTACGACTACGGATTGCCAGGAGATTTTAGTATTGATTTTTGGGTCCCCCTCAAATTTTTTATCATTTAATTTAGAATAATTCGTAGTAGTTAAATTTTGAGGATTGCTTAAAACTAATTTGCTAGGATCCGGTTCTCTTGCGAATGAGTCTGACTCTCTATCTGCAATCGGCGTAACTGGCATAACTGTTGAAGGCAATTCTGTCTTGGGTATGTTTGGGGTAAAGAGAAAATAATAGCCCGAGACTAACAAGGAGGCACAGCAAACCGCCCAAAAAAAGAACGAGTGGATGGGGTGATACCTGTCCAATCGAACTTCAGGTCTACAGTTATTCTTTAAGTATATTCTGTAAGTCACGGTTTATCCTATATAAAACGGGCTACAATAACCTTTGAAGCCATGATCGTCAATAAATGAATTGCACACTGCGTATCGTTTTTTGACTGTGATAAGCTGTCTTCTATCTAATTTAATCAACCGGAAAAACATGACATCTACGAAAAAGGCCGTCGAGCTAATCTCCAGAGGGGTAGAAGAAGTCTTAATTGGAGAAGAGTTAAAAAAGAAGCTCGACTCTGGCAAGAGGCTTAATATAAAAGCAGGATTTGACCCAACCGCTCCAGATTTACATCTCGGTCATACCGTGTTGATTAATAAGTTACGCCAATTCCAGACGCTTGGGCATCAAATTATTTTCTTGATTGGTGATTTTACAGGAATAATTGGCGATCCCTCCGGGAAGAGTGCAACACGACCCCCACTTAGTGCCGAAGAAGTAAAGGAAAACGCGAAAACATATCAGGAACAGATTTTTAAAATACTCGATCCAGATTTAACCAAAGTAGTATTTAATTCATCATGGATGGATAAAATGGATGCTG
>CAJWIE010000116.1 GCA_913041115.1 uncultured Legionellales bacterium
TTTCAGCTTGGACCAGTTGTAGGAGAAATTATTTCAGAACTTTCTACAAAAGGATCTTGTTCCTTACCTATTAAACCTTTCAATATAAATCGTTTTTAATTATTCTTGAAAAAAAACTTCTAAATACAGTATGAACATTTATTAATAATTATTGTTAATACAAATACGGAGTATCCCAAAGTTTTAGAGAATTTCCTAAACTTTTTTTTATAGCTTTTTTATATATCTCATACGCCCATGAAATATCTTCTATCCCCATCCCACCGGTTAAAAAAATATTAACACTCCCACCTCCCCGTATTACATTTTTCTTTTTGGTAACAATATCACCCATTTCTGAAATATCTTCGTCGGAAATTTTTCTCGATTTTATTAATCCATGAAGTTTACCGTGAATGGGGATTTTAGAATGATTTTTTGAATTAATTTCTTCTCGCCAATCTATGTGCATTTTCCAATTGTCTGCAACTAGCGTTGAATTAAGCCATAATTCATCAGGAAGATCAGCGTTGGACGAAAGAGCGATGTAGGCTCCATCTTTGAACCAGTTTTTATCAAATTTAGGTATGGTCTTTCCAGATGCAGCAGTGCTAACTGCATCACAATCTCTTACAGCATCTTGTATATTCGCCACAGGATGTACATCGATATCTAGTTCCTGACTCATTTCCTTACTGAATAATAAAGCCTTCTTATAATCCAAATCATAAACTCTAGCCTCCTTAAGTTGTGGTAATCCAACTGCAAGTGCCATCAAGCATGTGCGGCTTATAGGTCCCGCAGCAATAATACCTGCCATTTGTCCCTCTGGAGATGCAAGATAACGAGCCCCTAGCCCTACAACCGCACCTGTTCGCATTGCACTGATCAAATTACCTTCCATCATGGCAATAGGAACTCCAGTTTCGGGATCGTTTATTATAATTAAATGGATTGAGCGTGGCAGATTCTTTTTTAGATTATCAGAATTGGAACCGTACCATTTTGTTCCGCAAAGATGATAATCTCCACCTAGATAAGAAACACATGCCATGAAGCGCCTATCAGGTCCTTCTACTGGCATTTTTGGTCCCTTTGGATCCTTAGGGAATTGAATCATCATGCCATGGTGATTGTGACTGGGGCCACCCAAGATATAATCACCACGTCCCATGATAGAAAAAGTTTTCTCCATTACATCAACACAATCAGTCATATTCATGACTCCTGCTTTGATCATCTCTGGTTGATTGAGATAATGAAATTCAACCTTTTGGTCAGCCATTTACTTTAACTTAAATTAAGATAAACTATTATAAAACAAAATTAAATTTCATCAAATTGATGATAATATATAGTATTTAATATGACCTTGATGTATAACTAATTAAATTATGTTCGTTATAAAGGGATACTATTTTAATATGTGGTGATTAGCAACTGAAAGAATTTGACGAACCCAAGTCTGATAATCAAAATCATGTGCCGCTGAAATATAACCAGTACTATTAGGGGCACGTCTGATAACATGACCACAGGGATCTACGATCATGGAATTACCGAAGCAAGTACGTTTTTCATCTCAGTTAAAATGGGAACCGAACTGAGCGGCAGCTAGGACGTAGGTTTGAGTTTCAACAGCTCTAGTGCGACAAAGTATTTCCCAATGATCCTTACCGGTTGGTACAGTAAACGCTGAAGGAACAAAAATTATTTGTGCTCCCTTTTTAGTTAAATCGCGAAACAATGATGGAAAGCGTAAGTCGTAGCATATTGTTAGCCCTAAAGTTACTTGTTTTATTTTGCAAACTATTATCCTTTTTCCTTTATTAAACGACTGGGATTCTCTGTGTTGCTCTTTTGAATTAATATTGACGTCAAATAAATGAATTTTATCGTAATAATCGATAATTGTACCCTCCTTACTAATCAAGAAAGAACGATTTAAAAGTTTTTTAGAGTTTTGCCTTTTCAGCAATAGAGATCCTACGTGAACAATTTTCTTGTATTTTTTTGCAAACTTCATACATACATTCAGTACAGGGCACTTTGATGGATAAGTTGCATATTTAAAAAGATGCGCTCTATCACTTGTAATAATATTAGAACACTCTGGCGTTGAAATAATATCTGGATTGAAAGGAATTGTTTTTAATAAATTTTCTTTTA
>CAJWIE010000117.1 GCA_913041115.1 uncultured Legionellales bacterium
ATATGAAAAAAAACATTGAAAAGATTCGTTTTCTCTTATTAAAAAAGAAATATGGCTCGATAGGCTTTGTACAAATATATCGCTTTTGTAAGAAAATATTTATCTACCTAATGTATTTATACATTCCAGCTTCTGCAATTGCTATCGTTACCAACAACGTAATTCTCAAGGAAGAGCGTTATGCGGCTATTTTACTCTCTGGTTATGCTTTTTCTAATTATGATTACTGGGCATCTCCGATAGCTTTTCTTGGGAGTTACCCTGCATGGACTCTTTACTTTAATCTTAATGGCGTGAAAACGGACTATTTTTTTAATGCAACCAAGGAAGATATGAAAAATGTTTTGATTGACCCAAATTATGAAAGCATTGTTATGGTGGGGCATGGCAGTAGAAATGGTTGGAGAGCTACTGATAGGTTTGTTAGTAATGATGATATCAATGAATGGAAGGAGGAGTTTGCACCAAAAACAGGCGAATGGTTTCAGTTATCCTGTGCCGGTCCTGACACATATCCAGAGCATATAGGCGAGTTGGTTATGGATGACAAAGAAAAGGTTTATTACTATAGTGGAGATGTAGCAGGAACGACTATGTTTGTAACGGATGCAGTGACTGGTTTTAGGTTAATGAAATATCAGACTCATAAACGGAGGTTAAGTAATAATGATTGACGAAGAGAAAACAGAAAAATCAAAAAAAGCAATAAAATTTACTGTAGAGTTCTTACTGTATCTTCGATACCACCGCATGCGCTACAGGACTCTTTAAATATGAGTTCTGATCCTACCCCACCAGATATCTCTACAGTGCCAAGGTCATCCCAGTCTGATGTATAACTTAACCTAAATTTGTTGCTTGTTGCCTTGTAATTAATGGCAATAAAACCATGCCATGGCTTTAGTTTGTATGTAATTCCTTTTTCGTTGTATCCCACGCCATCCTCATTGAAATAAGATATTGCTATCTCGTCAGATGAATCTTTACTGGTGAAATATGAACCTGCCTTAACTCTTTTAAACTGCTTTCCATCAATTGCTGATGGACATTTATTATTTTCTATGCATGTTTTTTGTATGGTAATTGCTTCAGTCTCAAGTAAATTATTTACATCTGCACTACTTGAAAATGTTGAAATTATAGGATACAAGAAGGAAAACAATATCAAAGGAGTAACAATTTTCTTAAAAGAGTATATTGATCTTTGTTTTAAAATTTGTATTATTCTAAAAACAATAGCTACAACTAAAAATAAAGAAACTAAACCAAAAGGTAGAACATTTACGCATTCCAGGGCGTCACTACAATAATAGTGTCTATTTGGAAGCCAGATCACAAGTATCATAACAACCCCTATAACTATACTGATAATCCAGAATAGCCAAAACTTTTTATTATTTGTTGGTATTGCTTCACCCATTGCTTGACTCGTTCAGTTATTTTTCAGGTTTTAAAAGAAATTATATTGCCAAATGAAGGACTAGTTTGGTTAAATGCTAGTTATTCATTTTGATTAGTTAGTTAAATAGCATGCCATTCACACCGATACACATGGGGCCAGGATTTGCGATAAAGTCTCTACTGCAGAAAAATTTTTCCTTAATGGTTTTTGGGTGGTCACAAATTGCAATAGATATTCATCCATTATTTGTTATTTTGTCGGGCAGAGGTACTGTACATGGTTTCTCTCATACCTATTTAGGAGCGACCCTCATTGCATTGTTTTGTGCATTGAGTGGAAAATATCTAGGAGAGTTAGGCCTCAGAATAATAAGAAAGAAAGAATATTTGCCTATTAATTGGAATGTTGCTTTTATCAGTGCATTTATTGGTACTTATAGTCATGTTTTGTTGGATAGTGTAATGCATTCTGATGTAATTCCGTTTAACCCCTTTTGGAAGTCAAATATTTTATTCTCAATAGTAAGTGTTAATACACTTCATATTTTTTGTCTTGTTAGTGGTCTCTTAGGTATAGTTATTTATTATTTAATTGAAAAACCTTTTACTAATAAATGAAAAAAGGATTCACACTAATCGAGTTACTCATCGTAGTTGCCAT
>CAJWIE010000118.1 GCA_913041115.1 uncultured Legionellales bacterium
AAGCCACATTAACCTGAATAAAATACCGAACAGGGTGGAATAGCCATCCGAAAGAATAGAATAAAATCTGTACCGCCAAAAAATAACTATAGGAATTGCTATTATTCATCAGCAAACCAGTTGTGAAAAATATTATCAATAGAAAAAAGGGTGAGAACCATCGAATCAGTTTATGAGAAACGTAGGGGACAAAAACCGATCTTTTGTTAAAAGGATTTAATAGTGCTAACACATACTTCATGGACACTAAGCTTCTAAGAATAATACGTCTCTTTCTCCGCAATACGTTATCTGGAACATCTTCAATTGCGATAGCTTCTGGTTCATAAATTACATCCAAGCCATTACCATATACCTTTATTGGTTCTAAATGATCGCTGATAGAATCCACAGGTAAGGTTACAAAAGCTTTTTTCCGTACTGCGTAAATGCTGCCATTCGCCCCTAATAACCATCCATTCTTACTTTCTTCCTTCTTGACAGCAACTTCATATTCCCAATAAAAACTTTCGCCTGACTTTTTTTCATTATATTGTAATTCCCCACATGCCACACCAACTCTTTCATCAGCAAAATTTCTAACTAATTTTTTTAGCGCGTCCACTTTATAAATATTATTTGCATCACTAAATACTAATATCTCATTTCGGGCAATTTTCACTGCTTCATTCTGAGCACTGGTTTTCCCTGCTCTGGGTAGCTTCAATATTTCAACAAATTCAAATCCATTAGCTATCTCTACTGTTTTATCCGTTGAGCCATCATCAGCCAATATGACTTGTAACTTATCAAGTGGATAATCAAGTTTGATTGTATTTTGCAATTTTGCAGCAATACTTTTCTCTTCATCGTAAGCACATATAATAAGTGAAATAGTAGGTAAGAAATTCGAATCTTTTATATAGTGATTTCTTCTAATCATTTTCAAAACGACGATATATAAAACAAAAGTATATATTATAGCACTAAACGAAATCCAAAATACAATTTGTAGAAAGTTCATGTTTATAGTGAATTCATTACATTAATTAATATATCAGATTGAGTGTTCCAATTAAACATTGTTTGCAAGCAAGATCTTCCGTTTTCCCCAAGCT
This sequence comes from uncultured Legionellales bacterium, assembly GCA_913041115.1. Classification (GTDB taxonomy): domain Bacteria; phylum Pseudomonadota; class Gammaproteobacteria; order Eutrophobiales; family Eutrophobiaceae; genus UBA11869. The sequence continues at coordinate 1,098 of CAJWIE010000118.1, forward strand.
GTTCTCTATAATCTTTATCACCTAACAATTTAGAAACAGCGTTAATTACTTCAGTCATATTTAGGGGATCCACAGAAATACCTGAGTTACTCTTTTGGATCAATTTATTATAAAGTTGAAAATTCGAGCATACAAAAGGAATCCCCGCATTCATATAATCAAAAAGCTTTGTGGGATATGAATTAATAAAATTCTGTGTAGGTTTTAGTAAACACAATCCTATTTTTGATTTTTTAACGATGTTAATTGCTTCCGGATAATCAATATACCCAAACATTTTAATATTTTTCTCAAGACAATATTTTTCAATGATTATGTCAAATTTTTCTTTATTTACGATTTTTCCTAATAATGCTAAATTAATTTCTTCTCTATTTTTCTTTAATTGATTGACTAACTCTAAAATTATCAATGCACCTCTATCTTCCCTTATATCTCCTAAATATACAAGATCATATAATTTCTGTGCCCTCCTTCCATTAGATTCCTCTACTATTGGATAATTCAATACAATCGTAGAATTATGGGGAATTAATGTTTTATATGAATCTTCAGCTAAAATGAAATGACTAAATAATTGTTTTCCTATCCATTCAAATAATTTGTAACCAATAATGGCCAACCTTTTGGTTAAAGTATTCAACCACTTTTTCCATTTTATAGACTCAACTATGTTTTCATGAACATCATAGACTACTTTTATTTCTGAAAATATTGCAACCTTAATACCGATCCAAATTAGTTCTGGATCATGAAAAATAAATATATCAGTATCAGTGTTTTTTTTTAACCTTCTCCAGAGCTCTTCTCTAATTTTCCTCCGGTCAGATTCTTTTTTCCAAAGGGGAAGCCCAATTATTTTTACTCCATATAGACATTTCTGATCAAAATCAGCAGGAGCGTGTAGTTGCACATCAAAATGTTTGGCCAAAGAAATCGCTTCTTTATAAAATATGC
>CAJWIE010000119.1 GCA_913041115.1 uncultured Legionellales bacterium
CTCTAGCTCTGCAATCATTGCCATGTGTCCGATTGAGTCCCACTCTGGGATTGAGTTGTATTCAATATTTTTTTTAAGTGCATTTTCATCTAGTGCAAAACTACTAATAAAGCACTGGTTGTACTTATCTAAATTACTCATAAATATGATATTAATTACAAATTATTCTTAATTATTTGCGATAAATTATTTGAAATAGGTATTGCGGCTATACCTTCAGTTGTATCATTATTCTCTGTAGGATTATAAAAAGCGATTCCATGAACATTTTTAAGTTTTTCAATACTGGGTAATTTTTTATTATTATTTATCATAAGCTCGAGTATTTCTACAAGAGTAAGCTCCCCTTCAGCAATTGCACAGATATCAATATTTTTATCATGTAATATTTCAGAATATGATGCAGTTGGATAAGGACCTCCCGCAATTATTGGAACATCAATATTATTGTCTCTTAAAAATGCTATACCATCATGAAAAAAACCACTGTAAAACGTCATTGCCCTAATACCAATAAGATCGGGTTTAAAATGATTAACTATTTTTAGTAATTCTTCAAAACTATCAAAATCAATTAATGATTTACATATTTTTGTTTCAACTTTATCTCCAAGTTTTGCATCTATATATGTCTGCAGTGCCATTAATCCAAGCGGTGGCTCAAGTACATTATATTGTCTTGTATCACTATCATCTGAAAAGTAAGTGGATAAATCAAATAATAATAACTTGAAAGGATTTACCCCACTATAATCTATTTTCGAAGGATATAAATTATCTAATTTTTGATTTAAGTTAGGTATTTTTATTTTGTCTTCATTTAGGCATTCTTTCACTCTTAGCTCAGACCTATCAATTTTTGCAAATTTTAATAAGTCATTGAAGGATTTTATTTTGGGGGTAGGAAAATAACTATTGTACTTCTGATTCAGTTCATCTTCGCTAAAATGTTCCATTTGATAGGGCAATCGATCTAGCAATCTTTGTTTATTAAAAACATATTCGTGGACAAAACTTGTTCTTACAGCCATTGTAAATTCTTTTGAAAAAGGCAAAGTAGGAGATAATTCATGATATGACATATCTTGGGATTCCTCTATCAACTCTCTGGGTATACCTGATTCTAAAGCAAAATGCTCTAATTCTGTTCCTGGAAAAATTCTAACATTATGGAGATAAGCAAAATCAATCCACTTTATACTTTTAATAAAATTTAATGTCAACATAGCTTCTTCTTCAGTTTCAGTAGGGAAACCATGCATCGCATTTAATGTCAGGTTAACATGTGGATGATTTTTGGTGATATAAGTAAGGACATCATGCAACTTATCAACATTCAACCTTTTTCGCATTATTTCTTGCATGCGTGGTGCTGCATGCTCAAGTGATAGATTTAAACCAAGTGATCCACCTTCAACCATAATATCAATCAACTCCTCATCGAGAAGGTCGCCTTTTAATCCTGTGGGGAAATAAAACTTGGCATCTAGCTTATGTTTAATCACCAATTCAAAAAACTCTCTACAGCTTTTTTTCTTTACATTAAAAATATCATCAATAAACTCAAATCGTTTCACACCTATATCGGCTAATTGTCTTACTTCATTGAAAAAATGTTCAACTGAGCGCCGATTATGAAATTCTGAAGTTTTATATATATCACAATAAAAACATTTGTAAGGACACCCTCTTGTAGCTTGAATGGCCATTGAATATTTTACTCCTGCATGGCCGATGTAATGATGATATCTATTATAATCAATTAATGATCTATTTATGTACGGAAAAATATCCAGGTCACTTGTCTGTGTCCGAGGAGCAGTTTTATGTATTTTAGATAAGTCTTGTTTTACGGTTTTTCTATTAGCAACAATCTCGTAATCTATTTGATCAATTTGTGTTTGCATATTTCTCTACTTGATTAGTCCAGAAAGATATAGGTTCATTCTTGGGTTATTGTACTCATTAATTGTCGGTATTCACACGATACGATTAATGGTATTTGGTTTGGTGTTACATTATTT
>CAJWIE010000120.1 GCA_913041115.1 uncultured Legionellales bacterium
CCTTTCTTCTTTGGCACATCTTTCAACAGCCTCAACTTTATATTTTTTTAAAATACTTTTGATTAATTTATTAGTTTTAAGATATTCTATACAAAGTATTCCTTGCCCCGCTGAAGGCACAAACTCATCAGTTTCAATATATTGTGATATTTTATCTTTCATTGATAATCTATGAAGGCCTGCAGCAGCAAGTATTATTCCGTCCATTTTTTTTTCTTTCATTTTTTTAAGTCTTGTTTGAATATTTCCTCTTAAATTTATAATCCTGAAACTATTAGAAATATTTCTTAACATGGAAGTTCGTCTAGGGCTAGATGTTCCAATTATTGCATTTTTGGGCAAATCATATACTGATTTATATTTTTCTGATACCAATGCATCTGAGGGATTCTCTCTGTTTAAAATTGTTATAATATCAAATTTGTTGCTAATTTTTGCTGGCACGTCTTTAAGAGAGTGAACGGCTATATCAGTTTCTTGGTTTAGCAAAGACTCTTCTAGTTCTTTAAGAAAAAGCCCCTTGCCGCCATGTTCTTTGAATACTTTGTCGGATACTTTGTCACCAGAAGATGTCATTGGCTTTATATTAACCTCTACATCTTTTTTTAGGATAGCCTCAACCATTTTTGCTTGCATAAGCGCTAGCGGACTATTTCTTGTTGCTATTCTTATTATATTATTCATATTTATAATTTTTTGTTTTTATTTATACTATACTTACTATTAAATAATGTAATCAATTTTAATTAATATAATGAAAAACAAAATTTGGTCTAGCAGATTTACAAAAAAAACTGACGCCGAAGTCTTAGAGTTCAGCCAGAGCTTGAGCGTAGATATTGTTTTATATGAAACTGACATTAAGGTTACAGCTGCCCATGTTGAAATGCTTGCTAAATGTGGCCATATATCTATAAAAGATTCTAAAAAAATATTATCTGGTTTAAAAAAAGTTAAGAAAATGGCAGAAACAGGCAAACTGCCTTGGTCTATAGATTATGAAGATGTTCACATGAATATTGAAAACTCTCTTACTAAGCTTATTGGCCAAGTTGGGAAAAAGATACATCTTGGTAGATCTAGGAACGATCTTGTTACAACAGACCTAAGATTATATTTAAGAGATTTCACTGATATTTATCTCATGAAAATAAGAGAAGTTGAGTATGCTTTATCTAAAATGGCAATAGTTCATGCTTCGTCACTTTTCCCAGGTTTTACACATTTGCAAATCGCTCAACCTGTTACTTTTGGCCATCATCTTTTAGCGTGGAATGAAATGATGTTGAGAGATGAAAAAAGACTAATTAATACAAGAGAGTTAATGAATACCATGCCTCTTGGCTCAGCAGCATTGTCTGGCACAACTCTTAAGATTGACAGAAAATTTGTAGCTAAAAAACTTGGTTTTTCAACAATAACGACAAATTCAATGGATGCTGTAAGCGATAGAGATTATGTTTGTGATTTTGCCTATACAAACTCAATGATTATGATGCACTTGTCAAGAATCTGTGAGGAGTTAGTTTTGTGGATGAACCCGCAGTTCAAATTAGTTGAAATTGATGAAGGGTTTTGCACAGGATCTTCTATTATGCCTCAAAAGAAAAATCCAGATGTACCTGAGTTAATCAGAGGCAAAACAGGTGGCGTATTTGGTGCTTTAGTTGCCTTATTAACCCTTATGAAAGGTTTGCCTTTGACTTACAACAGAGATATGCAAGAAGATAAAGCGTTGATTTTTGAGTCTATTGACACAACTTTAAGTTGTCTAAGTTTACTTCCGAGGCTTTTGCTAACTTTAAAACTTAATAATGAGCAGGCCGCTACAATAGCATCAAGCTCATATTCTACTGCAACAGACCTGGCTGAATATTTATCAAAAAAAGGAGTGGCCTTTAGGATTGCCCATAATATAGTTGGAAACCTAGTTAAGCATTGTGAAAAAAAATCTTTACAATTACATGAAGTTCCAATTAATGAATTAAAGAAATTTTCTAAGCTAATAGATAAGGACATAT